>CAZLMZ010000085.1:0-12151 GCA_964560475.1 uncultured Anaerolineae bacterium | reverse complement strand
CCCAGATGGTAGACCAGCGAGGCATACTCTTCCACGATGGGGTCGTGTGTCACCATCACCACAGTCACACTCTCCTCGATCGAGATCTTTTGAAAGAGCGACATGATCTGGCGGCCAGTGGCGCTGTCCAGCTCACCTGTGGGCTCGTCTGCCAGGATCACCTCAGGCTGGGTCACCAGTGCGCGCGCCACAGCTACACGCTGCTGCTGTCCACCCGACATTTCGTAGGGACGATGCTTTGCCCACTTGCTCAACCCGACCACCGATAGCGAGCGCATCGTCCGGTCGCGGCGTTCACGCCTGGACAAGCCCTGAATCCGCAGTGGCAGCTCGACGTTCTCGTAGGCAGAGAAGGTCGGCAGCAGCGCAAACGATTGAAAGACGAAACTGAACTCGACGCGACGCAGCCGCGTGATCTCGCGCTCGCTAAGCTGTGACAGGGGCCGCCCCTTGAAATACACATCACCCGAGGTGGGCCGATCCAGCCCCCCGATGCAGTTGATCAGCGTAGTCTTTCCCGAGCCCGATCTTCCCTGAATGGCAGCGTATTCGCCAAGCGGGATCTCGATCGAGAGTCCACGCAGGGCGCGCACCTCTCGGCCGCGCGACTGATATGTGCGCGTCAAATCCTCCGTACGGATGATGGTCTCTTTGTCGTCAGACGACATCATACTGTGCTGTACCTCTTTCTACTCGGCCTTGGCACCACCGAGACGACGCCGCAACCAGTCCAGCGCCCTCCTGTGGTGTGCTGGCGGCGGCTTGTCTTGCCGTAGGTAAAGGCCGCTAACCTGGACCTGCCACTCCTCTTCTTCGGACACGCGCGAGGCAACCGCCTCACGGCCCTCGACCGGGCGGATCAGGATCCCTTCGTTAGTCAGCTCGACGCGCGCCCGGTCGCCGATCCGCAGCTCCTCCAGGTAGTCGCGCGGAATCTGCAAGCGGCCTGCTCCATCGAGGACCACGAGCTCCTCGTACAAGATCTCGTGCTCCAGTTCCCGATCCAGCATATCGCCGTTCTCGCCCTCATCCCCTTCCGAAAGCGGAGCGAGCACCTGGCGCGTCGTCTCGGTGCTCGTTCGCCCATCACGGATCGCGATCACCCGGTCGACCTCACTCGCGATCCGCGGGTCGTGCGTCACGATCAACATAGTGACGCCCAACTCGCGGTTCAGGCTGCGGAGCGCACCCAGGATCTCCTGGGCCATAGCCGAGTCTACCTCACCCGTGGGCTCGTCTGCTAGGAGCAGACGCGGATAGTTGGCCAGAGCAACCGCGATGGCCACACGTTGCTGCTCACCACCCGAAAGCTCGGCCAGACGGTGACCCTTGCGCTGGCCCAATCCCACAGCCTGCAACAGCTCGTTGGCCCGACGCTTACGCTCCCGTCCGCCCACACCGGTCACGATCATGGGCAGCATCACGTTTTCCTGTGCCGACATGTACGGGATCAGGTTCCGTGAGGGCTGCTGCCATACGAAACCGACTTCCTCGCGCCGGTACTTGTTGAGCCTGCTCTCCGACAGCTTGAGGAGGTCGCGCCCGTCGACGGTCACCCGCCCGGCCGACGGACGGTCGAGCCCGCCCAGGATATTCATCAGCGTGCTTTTGCCAGAGCCCGAAGGCCCGACCAGGGCCATCAGCTCTCCCTCTTCGACCACCAGGTCCAGTCCCTGCAGGGCCACGATCTCGAGGTCAGCCATCTTGTAAATCTTGACCAGGTTGTCGCAGATGATCAGAGGTTCTTCACTCACAGTCGTTTTCCTATTCTAATCCTACGTTGCTTCACCCAGCTTGACAGCCTCAAAGATGCGCATACGCCGCAGCGAGAGATAGAGAACAAAAACACCCGCTACGAACATGATGCCAAAGACGGCATAGATATAGAGCACTTGATCCCATGCCACCTGTACGATAAAGGACGGCGTAAAGGGGTGGTCACCCGTCTGCACTTGAAAAAACGGGATAAACAGCCTGCTCGCAAGCACACCCAGGCCCGTTCCCACCGCCGCTCCTGTGGCGATCAAGGTGAGCTGCTCCACAGCCAGGAATGCTGCCATCTGGCTCACCGAGAGCCCAATCGCGCGCAGAACACCCAGCTCGATGTAGCGCTGCAAGTACGAGATATACGAGTAGACCAGGAAGCCAATCACGGTGAGCAATGCAGCCGCTACAAATCCAACCGATAGCAGGCCAAACATGCCCTGCCGTTCAGGGCTGACCTGCGCGAGATCGATCATCGCTCGGGCATCGTGGGCCCGCATCACGTCGATGCCCATCTCGTCGGTACCTTTCAGCACATCATCCACTGTCACCGTAGAATCGGTTCTCAGCCACACGTCATATGGATATGTGGCGCCCAGGTGATCGTAGACGTATGCCAGGTTACCGACGAAAAACGGGCCATCCTCCGGATAAAGCCGCGGAAACAGATCGACCACACCACCCACCGTGAACCGGACTGTAGGTTCGTCGCCGAGCGGGAGCTGAATCTGAACCGTGTCTCCCACCTCCAGACCTTGCTCGTATAGATCGCGGCTCACGAGCACGGCATCGTCTCGCACCGCCAGTGCGTTCATCAACGCACCAAAGCTGGCCGGGGCAAAATCCGACCGGAAAAAGGCCACCTGGCCAAAGTCGACACGGTCGACGCCCATGAACCGGGCTTTCGTATTGCCCGCCGCCAGCTTGGCAGTGACCTCGTTCTCCCACACGCGCGCTGCAGAACGCACCCCTGGGATCTGGAGATGCTCAGAGACCGGAAGGAACAACCAGGCCGGCCCTTCTGCCACCTCCGCTTGTTCGGACTCGTCGACCTCGCTGCCCAACCCGGTCGGCTGCACCCTTTCTGTGCTCTCGCCCATCTCTATCAGGCGCAAGTCCGAACCGACTTCGTAATATGACCGATCCGCCGCGTACGCGTCCAGCGTCCGTGCCATGGAGGCCGTAAAGACGGCCAGGCTCAAGGTCAGCACGAGCAGCAGCAGCGGCCCTACATAGTGTCGCGCACTGCGTGCCAGGTGCCGCAAGGCCAGTACGGGAACCGACCCCTTCCACGCACCGGCTAACCAAGCCAACAGGCGCATGACCGACGGGTAGAGCCGTATCGCCAGCAAGGCGAGAGCAAACGCAAACAGGACCGGCACCAGGAACAAGTAGGGATTACCAAAGGGAGATCCCGCTTGCCCTTCCACCTCCAGAAACGAGATGGTCCCTCGCTGTCGCATCACATAGTAGCCATAGAGCGCAGGCAACAAGAGCAGCACATCCAGATACGCACGCTGCCAGAATGGCGGTCGCAGTTCACGCGCCATCTCTTGCTTATACGTGACCACAGTCTCGCGCGCTGCGCTAACCGCTGGGCCGATGCTGGCCAGCAGCGATGCGACCACTGCGATCAGGCCATAGCGCAGGTTCGCCCACGTCAGCGTCGTCTTTAGCACGGTGCCCTGCCCCAACGCCAGGAAAGAGCGCGTCAACCCCATCGCCTGTGCCAGGCGCTCTCCGAGCAGGATACCTGCCACGACCGAGATGCTACCGACGATCAAGCCCTCAAAGAGGTAAATGCCAACGATCTGCCATCTCGACGTGCCGCGGCTGCGCAGCATGGCCACTTCGTTCCGCTGCCGCCCAACGAGCATACCCGAAACCAGCGAGATAAAATAGATCGCCAGCCCGATGATCGGCAGCCCCACGATATACAGCGAGACGGTAAGAAACTGCACCGCCCGGCTGAACTCCAGCAGCTTGTCCCTGGGCGAGCGAGCCAGGTCGAGGTTATCCAGCCGGGCCGAGGCCTCTTTCTCCACGGTGAGGATGCGCCCGACGAGTTCGCCCACATCGGAGGTTTCGAGCCCATCTCCGTCGAACACCAGCGACCACAGGGCCAACCCCACCTCGCCCTTCATCCCTGCGGACATCTGGGCATAGCTCGCCTCTGGCATCAACAGCAGTTCGTCAAAGGCAGACTGCGGGTAGAACCAATAATCCTCCGCCGGATCCAGCGCGCGCCATACGCCGGAGATGCGCACTGACTGCTGCACCTTACCGCCGGCCTGTGGCGACTCTTCCGAGTAAACGATATACTCTTCACCCGGCTGTATGCCCGTCTCCCCCACGAGCCGCGTAGAGACGAGTACTTCCAGCGGCTCTCCTGCGCTGCCGGAAGCCTCTGGCAGCCGCCCATCGAGGATCTCGATATGCGATTGGAAATCGCTGAGAAAGCCCAGCGACACAAACGCGAGCGGATTCGAGGCGCTCTCGTACATGCCCGTGGAAGCAGGAAACAAACGCATACGATCGGTCTTGACATGGCGCACAGCCGTGCGCTGAGCCAGGCCGATCGTAGGTGCAGCCGATGTCTGCATGTACTGGTTTATCGGCTGGAGCGCTTCCCACTCTAGATAGCCGCTCCAGCTACCTACGTAGCGAAACAGGAACGAAAACGGCGGCGCCGTATCGTTCGGGTCGTTATACAGCCGGTCGATCAGAACGCGGTAACTGACACCATCAGCATAGATCGGGATACTGACCGTCAACGCAACGGCAGCAACGAGCCCTACAAATAGCGACAAGGCCAGGCCCGGTTGATGCGCCAGCCTGCGCGCTGAGACTCCGAATACCGCCAGAGCGTAGCGGATCCTGCTCATAGACCTTCGATGATCTGTCCCTCTTCCAGGCCTTCCAGGATCTCGACGCGATCCTGGCCCTCAACACCCAGCTTGACGTCGACCTTTTGCAGGCGATCGCCGACACGAACCATCACGAATCGGCGCCCCTCGAACGTCCGGATCGCCGCAGGCGGGAGCCACAACGTATCCTCACTCCTCTCGATCAGCACCGTGGCCTTGACCAGATCGCCCGCCGCCAGACCCGTCTCTTGGATGTCGGTATCGAGCAGAAGGTGAGTTCGCTCGTCGGGATTCTCTACACGTACTCCCCCCCCACCCGTGCCGTACGGATAAGGCAGCAGTTGGATGATGCCGGTGAAAACCTCGCCCGGCCGCTTGCTCCACGTGACCTCGCACGGCATGCCTTCTTCCATAATGCTCATCTGGTCGCCTGTGAGGTCCGCGGTGATTTCGACTACACTCGGGTCGGCGATCACAGCAACGTTCTTGCGCGCATCTACCGCGTTACCGGGGATCACCGTAAAAGAAGTCAGCTCGCCATCAAAGGGTGCAATCAACTGTGAGCTCTTGAGCTGCGCCTCTAGACGATCTACCTTGAGTTGGGCCGATTCGACGCGCTGTGTGAGCGAGGAGTCAACGCCGCGTTCCAGCCACGCGATCTCTTGTTGAGCCTTTTCGACGTCAAGCTCCAGGAGCGTGAGATCACTCTCGTGGGTCTTTCGCTGCTGCGCTTCCTGGGCAACGGCCTCATCGTAGCGCGCCTGTGCCTCCTCGAGCGCCCGCTTTGCATTGGTGATGTTCTCGAGCAGCGAGTCGCGCACGCGCTGTGGTTCCCAGGGCCGGTCAAGCGCCTCTTTGTAGGCAATGTCGGCCTTCTGGAGGTTCTCCTCGGCCCGCTGTACCGCAAGCTTGACCGAGGTCAGGTTCGAGAGCGGCGGCGATTCCTGGGCTCGCTTCAGCCGCAGCTCGGCAGCCTGAAGGTTCATCTGTGCAGTGTACATCTGCTTCTCTAGCGAATCCTGGGCTGCCTGGAGCTGCTGGTTCGCAGTGTCCAGGTCCAGTTCGGTCAGAGCAACCTCGTTTTGGAGATCCTCGACCTCAAGCTCTGCGAGGATCGTTCCTTCCTCTACCCAGTCGCCACGATCTGCGTACGCAACCTCTACGTAGCCGCCCTTTTTGAAATACAGCGCTTCCTCTTTGATCGGGGATACTCGCGCTGTGAACTCTTCCAACTGCTCTACGGTGCCGCGCTGCACTTCGTAGGTAGGCTTGTCCGGAACCACGGACGTTGGTATTGGCGTCGGCGTTGGTTCGTCACCGGCCCTGGAGCTACACGCTACGACGAGCAATGACAGCATCACCACCCCGGCAAACACCCGCCACTTCATCGAATCCACTTCTCCTTTATTCATGTTTTCTCCGCTCGCCGGCGTTTTCTGGCGAAAGATAGAGTGAGCCCTCACCCACATTGAGCTCACCACACGCACGCCGACGCCTCCTTGCGGACGTGAAAGGCCATGCCACCTATTGCGGTGATGGCACGCAATTATACACTTTCCTACGCCTCTCCGCAAGAAACGGGCCTACTTCTCCAGGAACCACCCTCCTCATCCCTAGCCGAGCACCTCTTTGGCCTTTTCCCACCCTGCCTGCATCCGTCGCATCGTTGCCGCCTCGGAAAAGTCTAGCGTATCCCCCAGAGGCTCATCCGGCTCGATGATCGCGCACCTGTAGTACTTGTACGGCTTGCCGGCCTCGTTGTGCAAGATCACGTTCTGCTCTGCCGCCTCCAACACGTTGAGGTTGATTCGGACGAACTCGCGCAGGTCGGTGACAAAGATCTCATCCATCGCCACCTCCAGCGCGGCCATGCCAATCTCCAGCGCGTTGCGCAGTGGCTTGCCGGCCAGGGCAGGCGTCCGCGGACCGCAGTTGATGACCACGACCTCATCTGGGTCGTCGTCGAGCACATCGCCCAGGGGACTGATGTTCCGCACGCCGCCGTCGACCATATCTGGATAGGCGTCCGACACATGGGTCGGAGGCCAGATGATTGGGATCGCGGTGGAAGCAAGCAATGCCCGCTTGAAATCCGGGTCAGAGGGGCGGAAAAGGACGTACTCGCCCGTACGCAATGAGACCGAACCGATCCTCAAGTCTGTCTCGATCTGATCGAGCTCGATTTCTCGCTCGATCATCTGCCACAAGGGAGCATTTCCATAGATCGACTTGGCGCCAAAGAGGAGCCTCAAGATCGCCCAGACGTTCATCTTGCCCGTGTAGACCTGGTCGTTGGAGATGTGCTGCCAGATCTCTTGTAGACGCACGTATTTGTGCATGGCCAGCATGGTCGCATTGAGCGCGCCGACCGATACGCCGGAGATGATATCCCACCGGTATCCCTTTACCTCGCGGGCATACTTTTCCGCCGCAAACTGAAAGGCCCCTTTGGCACCGCCACCACTGAGCACGAGAGCTGTTTTTGTCATGGTCGATCATGCCCCGCAGTCGACGCTTCACGGATGCGAGGGCCCCTTCTCCTTTCTACAGAAGCCTGCTCGGTTGCACCCATCGTCCAATCTTGATCGGCCACCCGGGGAGAGCATCCGGCGCGATCGACCGGGTCGGTGGTCGACTCTATCCGCAGCCGGAATCGTGCGGCCAACGAACGAGACGGACGACAGCACTTGTCCATATTACCACGGATCGCGCGGCAGGGCAACGCTATCGAGCCGGATGGACCGGCGTACTGGAGAGACTTGACGAAAATCGGATCCTGCGCTTTATTAGGCCTACAGAGGAGTGGACCATCACCAATGATGGGCACGCGCTGCCCATCCTGCCCCAAGGAGGGTGCCACATGCCCGATCCTATCCGAGTCCTATTAGCGGACGACCACGTGCTCGTTCGACAAGGGATACGCGAGTTCCTGGAGGACGAGGACGACATCGAGGTGATCGCCGAAGCGGGCAACGGGGTCGAAGCGGTACGTCTCGTCCAGGAGCACCGACCCGACGTCGCCGTGCTGGACATCCGTATGCCAGAGATGACCGGCGTCGAGGCAACGCGTCGCATCAAGGCACAATCTCCGAGCGTGCACGTCCTAGTGCTCACCGCCTACGACGACGACCCCTACGTCTTTGCCGTGCTCCAGTCGGGTGCGGACGGCTATGTGCTCAAGACCTCTAGCGCCGACGAACTGGTGCGTGCCGTCCGTACGGTGCACAGCGGCAGCCCGGCCCTCAGCCCTGAGGTGGCTGGCAAGGTCATACAACAGGTCACGAGTGGCAAACCTGCCGGTGCCGTCGAGCAGGTAGAGGCACTGACCCAGCGTGAACTCGATGTACTTCGCCTGGCAGCACATGGGATGACGAACCGCGAGATCGGCCACGAACTCGGCATCAGCCATCGCACGGTCCAGGGCCATCTAGCCAGCGTGTATGCCAAGCTGGGCGTCAACAGTCGGACCGAAGCAGTCACCGAGGCGCTCAGGCGCGGATGGATCGTGATCGAATGAGAGGTGCCGCCTTTGCTCGCTGGCTGCGCAGCCTGCACGTGCAGCTCTTTCTGTGGGCAGTGATGCCGGTCAGTTTTTTGATCATTGCTATCTCTTTCAGTGGCGTCTATGCGCACCAGCGGACGATGCGGGACTTTGTCGCGGAGCGCGACGCGATCATTGCGCAGACAGAGGCTCGCATCGCGGCTGACGGGTTGGCACAGGGAATCGTCGCCGGGGATGGGAGCGGACTCGACGCGTGGATGGAGCTGAGCGGCGACGGGCTCGATGGCAGGATCATCGTCATCGATGGTCAGGGGATCGTCCTGGCCAGTACAGATCACACGCAGGTCGGCACGAGTATCGTGGAACTACCGGGTATCACCGAGGCAAGGAGACAACACAGCGGTTCTGCTATCGTACACGGACCGTCTGGGGCTGTACTCACCACCTTTGCGCCCATACAGGGCACAGACTGGCTCGTCATCACCCGGGAGTCTGTGGACGCGCTGATCGGTCCCCTCCTCCGCCTACCCAGCCTCATCCCCATCGTGGCTGTGGGAGCAGGTCTCATGTCCCTCCTCGTCCTCTCCTTCGGATGGCGCACGATCGTCCGACCCCTCCAAGAGCTGGCACGCTCGGCGGAGCAAGTTTCGTGGGGCCAGTACGGGTCTCTGGCACGTCCGGTCCGGGGCGTACAAGAGATCCGCGACCTGCACCAGGCACTGGCTGACATGGTGGCGCGCATCCGCAGCTATGAAACGAGCATGCGGGACTATTTGGGCGCGGTTACCCAGGCCAGCGAAGTCGAGCGTGCTCACCTGGCCCGAGAGCTCCACGATGGCCCGGTACAGGACCTCATCGTCCTCGGGCAACGTGCCGAGATGGCGCAGCGCTTCCTGGAGAGAGATGAGATCGAGCGTGCCAGCGCACTGCTAGGGGAACTCCGTCGTACAGAGGAGGATACCGTCCGGCAACTGCGCCGCTTGATCGGGTCACTGCGGCCGATCTACCTGGAAGACCTCGGCTTTGTGCCTGCCCTGGAGATGTTGGTCCGGCAGGCAGGCGAGCGGACCAGTGCCCAGGTTCGCCTGGAAGCCGCGCCAGCGATCGGCCGTCTCCCGCCCGAGGTTGAGCTCGCTGCGTATCGCATCGTGCAGGAAGCGCTGAACAATGCAGTTCAGCACGCGCACGCGGAACACATCTCAGTGCATGCGGCCCGCCAGCCTGGCGCTCTGGTACTGACCATCGCCGACGACGGCGTCGGCTTCTCGTTCCCTGCCCAGCCGGATCTGCTCACACGAGAGGGACACTATGGGCTGCTCGGCATGCGGGAACGGGCTACCCAACTTGGGGGCGCCTTCCAGATCGATACCGCCCCCGATCGAGGTACACGGCTGACGATTCGCCTCCCGGCTCAGGCCGCCGACCCCGAATAGGTCATTCTCTGCCCGGATTCCCCCGCCAAATGGCGCTCCACGTTCCCTCGTCGCTGTGGTACACTCGTAATCAGCGTACAGGATTCTACGTGGAGGGGCACTATGGTGAACACAGGCTTCAAGATCGCGCTTGGCATCACTGCGGCAGTCGCTCTGGCCGTTTTCGGCTTGGGCACAGGCTGGCTGATATGGGGACGCTTGCTGTGGCAGCCAGGGCCGATCGTTGGACCAGGCATGATGTGGAGTGGAGATGATTGCACCCAGCAAGGCAGCGCCACCCAGGGTGGCCTCTTCCCACAAGTGAAAACGTGGTTGTCCGTACCTGGACCGCGTTTTCTGGGCACCATGGACGATGGGAGCTCGACAAGCAGCACGGGTTGCCAGGCGCCTGGTGTCGCGCTGCCGGCATCAACAGGCCAGATCAGCATCGACCAGGCCAGGAGCGCGGTCGAACGCTACATTGCGGGCGCGAGCAGCAGCATCGAGATCGACGAGCTAATGGAATTCGAGCACAACTATTATGCCATCGTGAGCGAGCGGAACAGCGGCATCGGCGCGATGGAGCTGCTCATCGACAAGACCACAGGAAACGTGAGCCCAGAGATAGGTCCCAACATGATGTGGAACACGCGTTACGGTATGCACGCCGGGCGAGGCATGATGGGCTGGTCGGGCGCGATGAACGAGCTGACCGGAGATCAGGCAGTTGCCATCGCACAGTCGTGGCTGGACGAACACCAACCCGGTGTCCAGACAGAGGGACACGCCGATGCATTCTATGGCTACTATACGATCCATACCATCCGGGACGGCCACATCGATGGGATGCTCAGCGTCCACGGGCGGACGGGCCTGGTATGGTATCACACGTGGCACGGAACGTTTATCCAGATGGTCGAGGGGGAAGCAGGTGAGGATGGTTAAGTCGACCGTACCTGGCTGAGAGCCGGGTACGCGCATCGGCTGACTTAGGGATGGCGCCTCACCGCGTAACTGGTTCCATCGCTGATCACCTCGATGCTCCCGCTTTCGTCGGTACGCACGACCGTCGCCCCCGCTTCGTCGAGCCTGGTCAGGGCGCGTTCGTCAGGTACGCCCTCTGTTTCGCCCGCACACGAGACGACCGCCAACGCAGGCTGCACGGCGCGCAGATAGGGCAGCGAGGTGGCGTCCCGGCTGCCTTGCCTGCCTACTTGCAGCACATCGCAGCGCAGCTCCTCTCCCCGCGCCACCATCGCCTGCTCCGCAGACAGATCCGCGCTGGCTGAAAGCAAAAAGCAGGTCGTACCATAGTCCACCCGCAGCACGACTATGCCCTCCCCCTCTTCGTCGCGCGCAGAAGGATGCACGAAGGTAAGGATGACCCCATCCCCCACCTCGACCCGCATTCCAGTGAGAGGTTCTGCCACCGCAATGGTCCTCGCTTCAGCCAGTGCCCCAACGCGTTCCCAAGCTGCGCCTGCCCCTTTCGCGGCAGGTGGGAGCCACAGCCGGCTGACCTGATACCTCTCGAGAATCGGCACCACGCCGAACACGTGCGCGTCTGTGCCATCCGTCAACACCACCATGTCGATCGCCCGATCCCAGAATGCCATGCGCTGGCCGAGGTATGCCATCATCGTCGTCCCGGAAGGGCCACCGTCGACGACCACTTGCCGCCCTGAGGGCGTCTCGATCCAGGCTGCGTCGCCCGCTCCTACGTCAAGAAAGGTCATGTGCAGCCTGCCATCCGGCAAGCTCAGCACTGCCGCCCAGACGAGGGCAGCAACGATCCCCAGGCCGGCAAGCAGGGCCTTGCGTACCGTGTTGGTCCGCAGCCAGGATCCCATCCTCTGTCGCAGCATCAGCCGTCGCTCCTCTGTCTGCCACAGCCACCACGCCCCGCACCCCAGTGCTCCGTACCACGCCACGACGTACACGATGTGTATGGTACTGGCAAAGGGCGTCACGGCTGCCAGCGCTGCAGTGCGCTGGACCACCTCGATGGTCCACGCCAAGAACAGCCATGCAACCCAACCCAGTACGCGGCCTAGAGGCAGCCACACCAGGCTCGCCCCGGTAGCCAGCGCCCCCCACAACATCACCTGCTGCTGCGCTGGTAGAATCATAAAGTTGCTCAACAAGGTCACAGGCGAGAGCCCGCCCGAGGTAGCGAGGATGATGGGCAATGTGGTCAACTGTGCACAGGTCGTCAGTACGAGCGGCTCATCCAGAAGCCGGGACAGTGTTTCCGCCCATTGCCTGGGCAAGACCCGGGCCAACAGCCACATGAGGCGCAAGCTCAGCGGGTCGGCCAGCGCGATCAGGCCCAGCGTCGCCGCAAAGGAGAGCAGAAAGCCCAGATCCCACAATGTGTTCGGGTTCCAGGCCGTCATGACCAGGGCCGCGGCAAAGAGGGCATTGGCCGAGGAATTCTGTCGCCCAAAATGCTCGCCCCACGCGGCGACGCACGCCATGACGGCTGCCCGCACCACCGCCGCCGATGCACCGACAAAGACCGTGTACAGAGCCAGGACCACCGTACAGAACCAGGCTGCATAGCGGCGGCCCACGGCGCGCACACTGAGCCGGGTCAAGGTCAAGCT
>CAZLMZ010000084.1:0-12175 GCA_964560475.1 uncultured Anaerolineae bacterium | reverse complement strand
TGAGGAGGAGACCGTCAACAAGCTGGTTGACGAACGGCTGAGAACTATGGCGGAGCGGATGAAAGAGTTCGGTAGGTCAGAGAGTGCCAAGAACGACCCATCCGGATGATGTTGTTGATCTTGCCAACCTTACCCTGCAAGCGCTTCACGCCTGGCCAGTGGATCCAGACGGCGAGGCCTATTGCGCAGCGCAGCAGTACGAGGTTCCCAAAGGAGGTACCTATGCTGACCTTGGCTGTTCCCGCATGGAACATCGCGCTGCGCACATTGGTCGTCTACCTGGTCATCCTGATCGGGCTGCGATTGGCCGGCAAGCGCGAGATAGGGCAGATGACGGTTTTTGACCTGGTCGTTCTGCTCCTGCTGGCAAACGCCGTTCAGAACGCAATGGTCGGACCTGACTCGTCGTTGACAGGGGGGATCCTGGCGGCAGGGATGTTGCTGGTCCTTAATGCCCTGGTTGCCCGGCTGGGGTTGCGCTGGCCCCGCCTGCGCCACGCGGTAGAGGGCACGCCGACCTTGCTCGTCCTGCACGGGGAGGCCATCCTTGAACACCTGCGGCGTGAGGGGCTGGATCAGGAAACGCTGGAGGCTGCCTTGCGCGAGCACGGCGTGGACAGGCTGGAGGACGTAGAGATGGCGGTGCTCGAGATCGACGGGTCGATCAGCGTCGTATCCGCCGGTGTGGAGACACGACGCGTGAAGCGACGGGCAAAGCATCTCCGGCAGGCCTGACGTGTTTTCAGCACGTGAAGCCTCGAGAGGAGATAGTGCGATGGGTCCTACCGCCGAGCTAGGGGAGTATTGGAGCCAACTGGTGGATGCCGTGGCAGCGGTACTGCACAGCGGCGCGGGTGGTCTGAGCGGCGATGAGGCTCGGCATCGCCTGGAGCAGTATGGCCCAAACGCGCTCAAGACGCGGGAACGAGCGACCGCACTGGGATTGTTCCTCAACCAGTTCAAGAGCCCGATCGTGCTCATCCTGCTCTTTGCCACGGGCGTGTCGGCGCTCCTGCAAGAGTGGGTGGATGCCGTGATCATCCTGATCATCGTGATGGGCAGCGCTGCCCTCAGTTTCGCCCAGGAGTACAGTGCCGGCAATGCCGCCGAAAAGCTGCGTGCGCGGCTGACAGTAAAGGCGACCGCGCTGCGCGATGGCCAACCGCAAGCGATCCCGGCCGAAGAGGTCGTACCGGGCGATGTGGTGCTATTGTCGGCCGGCAGCCTCATTCCTGCCGACGGGATCCTGCTGGAGGCCAGGGATTTCTACGTCAACCAGGCTGTCCTCACCGGGGAGACATTTCCCGTAGAAAAAACGCCCGATCCGGTCGCTCCGGGAGCGGGCCTGACCGGGCGCACGAACTGTGTATTCATGGGTACCAACGTGCGCAGCGGCAGCGCGCACGTGCTGATCGTGGAAACGGGCCCGGCTACGGCCTTTGGGCAGATCGCCCAGCGGCTGACCCTGCGCCCGCCCGAGACCGAGTTTGAGCGGGGGATCCGCCGCTTTGGCTACCTGCTGACCGAAGTGATGTTTGTCCTCGTATTGATCGTCTTTGCGGTCAATGTCTTTTCCCAAAAGCCCGTCCTCGATTCGCTGCTCTTTTCCGTCGCCCTGGCGGTGGGGCTGACGCCGCAGTTGCTGCCGGCGATCATCAGCATAAACCTCTCCAAAGGCTCGCAGCGCATGGCCGCCAACGGCGTCATCGTGCGCCGGCTCGAGTCGATCGAGAACTTTGGCAGCATGGACGTGTTGTGTACGGACAAGACCGGTACACTGACCGAGGGCGTGGTACGGCTGGATGGCGCTCTGGATGCCGCGGGGGAGCAGTCGGATGAGGTCTTTCGCTGCGCGTTCCTCAATGCCAGGCTGCAGACCGGGCTGGCGAACCCACTGGACCAGGCGATCCTGGCGCAGCCCGCGCCAGAGATCGCTGGCGTGGTCAAGGTGGATGAGGTGCCCTATGATTTCGTGCGCAAACGGCTGAGCGTGGTTGTCAAGGGGAGTGAAGGTGCGCCTGTCCTGATCACCAAGGGCGCACTGGACAATGTGCTGGCGATCTGCTCTCAGGTGCGAGAAGGGGGTTCTGCCATCCCTCTGGACGATGCACACCGGACGGAGATCCAGGGGCGGTTTGCCGAGTGGAGCGGTCAGGGATTCCGGGTGCTGGGCGTGGCCACGAAGCAGATGGTCCCACAGCCGGCCTATACCCGCGACGACGAGTGCGAGATGACGTTCGAAGGGTTCCTATTGTTCTTTGACCCGCCCAAGCCGGGCGTACTGGAGACCATCCACGCGCTGGCGGAGATGGGGGTGGCGCTCAGGATCATCAGCGGCGATAATCGCCTGGTCGCCTTGCACACGGCACAGTCTGTGGGGCTAGAGGTGAGCGGCGTCGTCACCGGGGAAGAACTGGAGGACCTGGGCGATGAGGCGCTGTGGCAGACGGTCGAACGGGCGAACCTGTTTGCAGAGGTAGATCCCAATCAGAAGGAGCGCATCATCCTGGCCCTGCAAAAGATGGGCCACGTGGTGGGCTATATGGGCGACGGGATCAACGACGCACCTGCCCTGCACGCGGCGGACGTGGGTATCTCGGTGGATCAGGCCGTAGACGTGGCCAAGGAAGCGGCCGATTTCGTCCTGCTGGAACGGGACCTGGCGGTGCTACGCCAGGGGATAGAGCTGGGGAGGACGACCTTTGCCAACACGCTCAAGTACGTGCAGATCACGACTAGCGCGAACTTTGGCAACATGTTCAGCATGGCTGGGGCTTCGCTCTTTTTGCCGTTCTTGCCGATGCTGCCCATGCAGATCCTGCTGACCAACTTCCTGACGGACTTTCCGGCGATGGCCATCGCCAGCGACAGCGTGGACCTCGAGTTGGTCAAGCGTCCACGCCGCTGGAACATCCACTTTATCCGAGATTTTATGGTCACCTTTGGACTGGTGAGTTCGGTGTTCGACTATGCGACCTTTGGTGTGCTGCTGCTGGTGCTTCGGGCCAAGGAGAGCACCTTCCAGACTGGATGGTTCCTCGAGTCAGTACTGACCGAGCTGCTGATTCTGCTCGTCATTCGTACGCGGCGCCCGTTCTACAAGAGCATGCCGGGCCGGGCACTGCTGGTCGGGGTGCTGGTCGTCGCCGCGATCACCGTCTACCTTCCCTACTCGCCGCTCGGCCAAGTCCTGGGCCTTGTGCGGCTGCCACCTTTGCCTGTCTTGGTGCTGCTCGGCATTACGGTGCTCTATGTGCTCGGGTCCGAGCTGACCAAGCGGGTTTTCTACGCCAGAGTACAGTTCTAGAGAGGAACGTAGTACCGATGGATGGTATGAAAGGGGCTGCGAAGGCGCGTTTCTGGCGGCTGAGCAGGACCGTGCTCCTGGTCCTGCTTGGCATACTCTTGGTTGTGACGGCCGGGATCTATTTTGCGACCCGGTGGAGGCAGCGCCTGCCGGAATACGTGAGCGAAGCTGGGTCCAATCTCCGCTTCGTGGAGGTCGCCGAGCCCGGCTTCGACGAGGCAGGTCGCGCGCGCCTGGCCGATTCAGCCTGGTCGATGCGCTACTACCAGGCTGATGAATCTGGCGTTGGTTACCTGTATGTTGGCACGGACAATAATATCGTCGGCCTGTCACTCGCTGTCCTGAAAGAGCGAAAGCAGGGAGGCGGGCCGTTGCCCGTCCAACCGCCGCAGATCCGCCGCTACCGGCCTGACCGGGGACCACAGGAGTGGGAAGTGGTGTTGGACCTCGCCGAGCGCGAACAGGCGCCTTATCTCGACGAAGGCTTTCGCTCGATGGCCGTGTATCAAGCTCGGGCCGACGGGCGGACCTACCTCTATGCGGGCACGATGGCTGTACGTACACCCTCGGTGTGGCGCACGGCAAGCGGCGAGCCGGGTGAGTGGGAGAAGGCCTTTACCTTTCCCGACGATCCGGCGAGCAAGGTCGGATCGATCCGCAGCCTGGTCGCGCACGACGATGGGCTGTTGTATATGGCGACCACGCCGATCGACGATATCACGTCCGATGGCATCGGGCAGATCTGGGCAACCGATGGAGCGCGCTTTGAGCCAGTGATCGCCGACGGCTTTGGCAATCCGAACAACGTGGGGATCACGACCATGGCCAGCTACAAGGGCTGCCTCTATGCCGGGACGTACAACCCCGCGCAGGGGTACGAAGTATGGAAGCTGCGCTGTACCTCCGCCCCGTCGGCGCCGCCGCAGCAGATCATCTCGGGGGGGGCCGGCCAACACCACAATGAGGCGGCGATGAGCATGCGCGTCTTTCAGGATCACCTGTACCTGGGCACGGGCATCCCGTTGGGCTTTAACCCGGTTACCCGTCACGGTCCGCGGGGATGCAGCGTGCTGCGCATCTCTCCAGGTGGGGGATGGGAGCCGATCGTCGGGCCAGAGCACGAGCATCCGCTGTCGGGGTACGGTCCAGGCTTTGGCTGGTACCTGAATTCCTACTGCTGGTATATGCAAGAGTACGATGGCCAGCTTTACCTGGGGACGTGGGATATGTCGCGCACGATTGCCTTCCTGGGCCAGGATGTCGAAAACGTGGTGCCTGCCTTTAGGCCGCTGCTCGATCACCTGGTGGCCAAACCACAGGACTGGGGCTCACCGATGGGCGGCGATCTGTATCGTACAGCAGATGGCGTTCACTGGGAGCCGGTCTTTCTGGATGGCATGGACAATCCTGACAACCACGGCATCCGTACGCTGGAACCGACGCCGCTGGGGTTCTTTGTCGGCACCGAGAACCCGTTCAGTCGGTTGGAGGTCTGGCGCTATGCTGTCCCGTGAAGAAAAGATTGGACTGAGTAAGGCCGGTACAGAGAAAAGCTGGCCCTGGAGAAGGCTATGAAGCGAGGATGGCTGTTCTGGCTGCTGGTCATCGCCTTTCTGTGGGTGATCGTCACCCGTTTTACCGAGATCGCGAAGGTAGTGACGACACTGGCACAAGGCCAGTGGCAGTGGGTGCTGGCCGCAGCTCTGCTGCAGGTACTTTACTTCCTTGTCTACACTGCTGTGTACCAATCCGCCTTTCACTCCGTGGAGGTATCCAGCCGAATCAGAGATCTGCTGCCCGTGGTCCTGGCTGCGGTTTTTGTGAACACTGCCACGCCGACGAGTGGGGCGGGCGGCGTAGCGCTTTTTGCGGATGATGCAGCCCGGCGCGGGCAGTCGGCGGCCCGGGTAACTGCGGGTACGCTGCTGGTGATGGTAGTCGATTACGGCGCCTTTGCCCTGGTGATGATCGCCGGGTTGGTCCGTCTGCTCTTGGTGCACGATCTCAGAACCTACGAGGTCGTCGCTGCCGCCGTCTTGATGGCGATCGTAGGCGGCCTGAGCGGTGTGCTCTCGTTGGGCCTTTGGGCGCCTGGCCGGCTACGTGGCTTGCTCAATTGGGTCCAGCGAACCTTGAGCCGGGTGGCGAGCTGGCTGAGACGCCCTTTGCCGCTGCCCGAAAAGTGGGCCGAGACAAACGCCGACGAGTTTGCCTCGGCTGCAGCGGCTATCGCCACACACCCCAGCCGTCTGGCCCGCACGTTCGTGATGGCACTGGCTTCGCACGTGGTTGACCTGGCCAGCCTCTATGCCGTATTCCTGGCCTTCTACAGGCCGGTAGGGATCGGCGTGCTGGTGGCTGGCTATGCGATGGGCTTGTTGTTCTGGATCGTCTCCATCACGCCGCAAGGGATCGGCGTCGTGGAGGGCATCATGGCATTGGTGTACACGTCGTTGGGCGTTCCGGCGGCGCAAGCTGCAGTAATCGCACTGGCATATCGTGGGTTTGCGTTTTGGCTGCCACTGCTGGTCGGCTTTCTCCTGCTCCGCCGGGTCAAGACCTTTGCCGGGGCAGCTCACACCCAGACCGATGCATTCGGTGTGCGAGCGGTTGCGCTCGTGACGGCGATAGCGGGAATAGTGAACGTACTTTCTGCAATTGTGCCGCCACTGAGGGACCGGCTGGCTGTGTTACGCGGAATTCTACCGTTGGTAGTGCGTCAGGGTGCACGGTTGACCAGTGTCTTGTCAGGTTTCGGATTACTGTTGCTGGCCGGCAACCTGTGGCGGCGCAAGCGTGCAGCCTGGCTGCTTGCGCTGGGGGTGCTGGGTATCTCTGTCGTCAGTGATCTGCTCAGAGGATTGGACTATGAGGAAGCCGTGCTTCAGGGCGCGCTGCTGATCTGGCTGCTGCTTCTACGCCGCCGCTTTCGGGCCCGTTCGGATCCTCCCTCCGTCCGCCAAGGCTTGGGTGTGCTCGCGGCCTCGCTGTTCTTCACCGTCTGCTACGGCACGCTCGGCTTCTACTTGCTCGATCGACACTTTCAAGTGAGCTTTGGCCTCGGTACGGCGCTCAGGCAGACGGTGGTCATGTTTACCCAGTTCCGCAATCCGGGTTTAGAACCGGTCACCGGCTTTGGACGCTACTTTGCCGATTCGATTTATGTCGTGGCTGTAGGCACCATGGGCTATGCTTTACCGATGCTTTTTCGCCCGGTCCTGGTGCGAGGTCGGACTGTCGAGGGCGAGCGTGCCCGCATTGCATCGACCGTCGAAGCCTACGGGCGCTCTTCGTTGGCACGGTTCACCCTGTTCGATGACAAGTCATACTATTGGAGTCCGGGCGGTTCGCTGATCGCCTACGTGACCGAGGGCCGGGTCGCCGTGACGTTGGGCGATCCGATTGGGCCGGTAGAGGACGCTGCTGCGGCGATTGGTGGGTTCAAGGCGTACTGCGCCGGGAACGACTGGACGCCCGCTTTCTATCAGACGCTGCCTGATTATCTGGATTCCTATCGTGCGGCGGGGCTTCAAATGGTGTGTATCGGTCACGAGGCGATCGTGGACCTGGGCACCTTTACGCTAGCTGGAGGGGCCAACAAATCGCTTCGATCCGCTATCAACCGCCTGACCAAGGAGGGGCACCGGGCGGAGGTGCACGAGCCGCCGCTGTCCGACGACCTACTGCACGAGCTGCGCGGTGTCAGCGACGAGTGGTTGGAAGGGCACGGCACGGAGAAGCATTTCTCCCTCGGCTGGTTCGATGAGGCGTACTTGCGCAGCGGTCCGGTGGTGGTCGTCTATGAACCCGGCGGGAGGATCAGTGCTTTTGCCAACATCCTGCCCGAGTACCAGCTAAACGAATCGTCAATTGACCTGATGCGCCACCGTCGCGACGCGGAAAGTGGGACGATGGATTTCCTATTCGTATCGCTCTTTGAGTGGGCCAGGAAGCGGGGCTATGCGACCTTTAACCTGGGCCTCAGCAGCCTGGCGGGAGTGGGCGAGCACGCCGACGATCCACTGGTTGAGCGGGCGCTGCATTACGTCTATGAGCATCTGAACCAGTTTTACAGCTTTAAGGGGCTACACCAGTTCAAGGAAAAGTTCCATCCTGATTGGTCCCCTCGCTACCTGATCTATTCCAGTCTGGCAAGCCTGCCGGGGGTGGTGATCGCCTTGGTACGTGCCGACTCGGGCGACGACTTTGCTGGAGCCTACCTGCGGGACTTGATCGGAGCCTAGCGTGAACGTCGATGGTGTAGCGAGATAATCACCTTCGGTACATGGAGGAGGCGAGTGCCTGGCGTTTTGACAAACCGCCCCTTTTGGGGCACAATGGCAGCCGCATCCGTTCTCGATCTGCTACGTAGCCAATCCATCCCTGATGGCTCGAAAGGAGCACTTCCATGCCCCGGATCGCACTGATTGGTGCAGGAAGCACCGTTTTCACCCGCAACTTGTGCAACGACATCCTGCTCACCCCGGCCCTGCAAGAGAGCACCATTGCCCTGATGGACATCGATGCCGACCGCTTGCAGCAGGCACAGGCGCTGGTCGAGGCGATCGTCGAGCGCCGTGACCTAGGCGCGCGGATCGAGGCGACGCTCGACCGCCAGCAGGCGGTGGAGGGCGCGGACTATGTGATCACTACCTTCCAGCAAGGGGGGCTGGAAGCGTACAGGCTCGATATCGAGATCCCCGAGCGGTATGGGGTGGGGCAGTGCGTAGGCGACACGTTGGGGCCGGGTGGGGTCTTTCGCGCCTTGCGTACCATCCCCGTGCTGCTCGATCTGTGCGATGACATGGACCACCTGGCACCCGATGCGCTGCTGCTCAACTATGTGAACCCTATGGCGGCAAACTGCTGGGCCGTGGCCGCGGCAACGGGCCGGCCACACGTCGGCCTGTGCCACAGCGTGCAGGGCACCAGCCGCATGCTGGCCCGGTGGTGCGAGGTACCGTACGAGGACGTGATTTTCGCCTGTGCCGGGATCAACCACCAGGCTTGGTTCCTCGACTTTCGCACCAAGCAGGGAGATCTGTACCCGACCCTGTGGGAGGCGATCGAGGATCCCGCGATCTACAAGACCGAGCCGGTGCGCATCGACCTGATGAAGTCGCTCGGCTACTTTGTCACCGAGTCGAGTGGGCATGCCAGCGAGTACGTCCCCTATTTCCGCAAGAGTGCGTCGATGATCGAGAACGACCTGGTGCCCAAATTCGACAACGAGCGCGATGGCTGGTTCGATTTCGGGCGGACGGGCGGTTACCTGCGCAACTGTATCCGCCGCGCAGAAGAGGCGGCGCAAGAGTACCGCGAGCTGTTGGAGGGCGTGCGCGAGCTGCCCTCGCAGCGATCGCACGAGTATGGGACGTATATCATCGAGGCCATGGAGACGGACGCGCTGGCGCGCATCAACGGCAACGTGCCCAACTGGGGTCTGATCGATAACCTGCCGGTAGGCTGCTGCGTCGAGGTGCCGTGCATGGTCGACGGCAATGGGGTACAGCCGGTCGTCGTCGGCGCGCTGCCGACACAACTGGCGGCGATGAACCGCTGGAGCGTTAACGTGCAGGAGCTCATCGTCGATGCGGCCTTGAACGGCAACACGGATGCCGTGCACCACGCGGTGATGATGGATCCGTTGACGGCAGCGGTGTGCACGCTGCCCCAGATTCACGCCATGGTGGACGAGATGCTCGACGCACAGGCGCAGTGGCTGCCAGAGTTTGAGTGATCAAAGCGAGGGACCCGTTCTTTTCAAAAGAACGGGTCCCTGAGTAGTGGAAGGAGCAACCATGAAAGGCGTCGTGTTGGCAGGCGGGTTGGGCACGCGGCTGAACCCGTTGACCAAGATCACGAACAAGCATCTCTTGCCGGTTTACGATCGGCCGATGATCTACTATCCCATCCAGATGCTGGTCGATGCAGGGATCGAGGAGATCATGATCGTGACCGGCGGCAACAGCGCGGGCGACTTTTTGCGGCTGATCGGCAACGGCAACGAGTTTGGCCTCCCACACATGCACTATACCTACCAGGAGGGCGAGGGAGGGATCGCCGAAGCGCTGGGCCTGGCGGCAGACTTTGTCGACAATGACAAGGTCGTGGTCGTGCTGGGCGACAATATCCTGGAAAAGGGGATCCGTGCCGGCGTGCAGGCCTTTGCGCGGCAGGAACGCGGTGCACGGATCTACCTCAAGCAGGTAGCTCATCCGTGGGAGTATGGTATCGCCAGTATCGAGGGGGAACGGGTGCTGCGGATCATCGAGAAGCCGATCGATCCGCCAACCGACCTGGCGGTGATCGGCGTCTATATGTATCCACCCGACGTATTCGAGATCGTGCAGGCCCTCGAGCCCTCGGCGCGCGGCGAGCTCGAGATCACCGACGTCAACAATGCCTACATCGAGCGCGGCGAAATGGCATACGACCTGCTCGATGGGTGGTGGCTCGACGCGGGCGAGAACCACGAGGCGCTGCTCAAGGCCAACGTGGTCGTCGCGCGCGCGCGGGGCGTCGAGATCTAGCGAGGAAGGCGAGATGGAATACCGTAAGTTGGGACGGACGGGCGTACAGGTGAGCCCCCTCTGCCTGGGTGCCTGGCAGTATGGCCAGCGCACGCCGCGCGAGGAGGCATTTCGCCTCGTCGACCGCGCGATCGGCGAGGGGATCAACTTTTTCGACACGGCCGACATCTATGGCCGGGGACGCAGCGAAGAGATCTTGGGCGAGGCGCTGCGCCAGGCAGGGAAGCGCGAGCACGTCGTCCTCGCCACCAAGTTCCACGGGCGCATGGACGAGGACGATCCCAACGCCGTCGGAAACAGCCGCTACCACATCCTCCAGGCCTGCGAGGCTTCGCTGCGCCGCCTGGGGACGGATCACATCGACCTGTATATCTTTCACTCCCCACAGGCCGAGACCCCGATCGACGAGAGCCTGCGCGCGCTCGACGACCTGGTACGGGCGGGCAAGGTGCGCTATATCGGGACCAGCAACTTTGCCGCGTGGCAGATGACCGAGGCACTGTGGGCAGCGCACGCGCTGTCGCTGAACCGGCCCGTGGCCAGCCAGCCGGCCTACAACTTGCTCGACCGCCGCGCCGAGCGGGAGCAGATCCCGATGGCGCGCAGCTATGACATTGCCGTCACACCGTGGTCGCCGCTGGCGCAGGGCTTTTTGGCCGGCAAGTACAGGCGCGATGGCTCAGGGGAGGGGGACGCCCGCCTGCGGGCCGGGGTCAGTGCGACAAACGGCGATCATTTCCAGGACGCGGCGTTCGACGTGGTCGAGACGCTGGAGGCCATAGCGGGGGAGAAGGGCTGCACGGTGAGCCAGGTGGCGCTGGCCTGGTGTATCAACCAGCCCGGCATCACGAGCGCCATCGTTGGGCCGCGAACCGTGGAACAGTTGGTCGACAACCTCAGCGCGCTCGATGTGGCGTTGAGCGAGGCAGACCGGGAGCGGATCGACGCCGTGAGCCCGCCTGGGGAAAAGATCGTGCACTATCACCGTGCGCATACGCAACCACGGGCGCGCTGGTTGTAGGGAGGAGGCCCCATGCGAGCGCTGGTACTGGAGCGAGCGGGCGAGCTGTCGCTGCGTGAGATCGCGATCGAGGAGAGGATGGGCCCGCGCGACGTGCGGATCGCGGTGCGGGCTGTCGGGATCTGCGGCAGTGACCTGCACTATTACGAGCACGGTGCGATCGGCCCCTACGTGGTGCGCGAGCCGATGGTGCTGGGGCACGAGGCGGCGGGCACGGTGGTCGAGGTCGGCGCCGAGGTGGAGGGGCTGAAAGCCGGCGATCGGGTGTGCATGGAGCCTGGCATCCCCGACCCGCGCAGCAGGGCGGCGCGGCTGGGCATGTACAACCTCGATCCGGGCGTGCGCTTTTGGGCCACGCCGCCGGTGCACGGCGTGCTGCGGCCCGAGGTGGTACACCCCGCCGATTTCACCTACAAGTTGCCCGAGAACGTGGGGTACGGCGAAGGGGCCATGGTCGAGCCGCTGGCGGTGGGCATGCACGCGGCCAAGAAGGCGGCGATCGCACCTGGCGACGTGGCAGTCGTGATCGGCGCGGGAACGATCGGCATGATGACCGTCCTCTCAACTCTCGCCGGTGGGTGCAGCCAGGTCATCGTCTCGGACGTGGTCCAGCCCAAGCTCGACCTGGCCCAGACCTTTGGCCCGGTCGTGCCGGTCAACGTGCGCGAGGCTGACCTGGCAGCGGTCGTGAACGAGGTCACCGAGGGGTGGGGGGCGGACGTCGTCTTTGAGGCCAGCGGCAACGGCAAGGCTGCAGCGGGCGCCTTGGACCTGGTCTGTCCCGGCGGGGCGGTCGTGTTCGTCGGCATACCCGAGGGGCCGATCGCTTACGACGTGGTTGCCGCACAGGCGGTCGAGGCGCGGGTCGAGCACGTCTTTCGCTACGCCAACGTCTATCCGCGCGCGTTGGCGCTGCTGGGCAGCGGGCAGATCGACGTCAAGCCCATGATCACCGACGTCTATCCCTTCGAAGAGAGCATCGAGGCGTTCGAGTTTGCCCGGGAGATGCCGCCGACGTCGGTCAAGGTACAGATTGTGATGAAAGAGTAGCTATGATCGATCTACGCAGCTTGTTCCATTCCCCCATCGTCATTGAAAAGATCGACGTCCTGCGCTGGCGTGGGCGGGATTACGTGCGGGTCCTCTCGCGCGAGGGGGCACTGGGCATTGCCTCCACCAACCGGCGTCCCTACCTGTGGCCGATCCTGAAGGAACTGGTCGCGCCCTATTTCGAGGGGCGCGACGCGCGCGACCTGCCAGCGCTCGTCGATGGCGTGTATACCTACCACAGCAACTACAAGCTGGCGGGCCTGG
>CAZLMZ010000083.1:0-12512 GCA_964560475.1 uncultured Anaerolineae bacterium | reverse complement strand
GCTCGGCGACCCCCTTGGCCTGTGCCGCATAGTCGCGGTTGCGCGGGTCCCAATCATCGACGCCTGCGACGCCTTCCAGATCGGTGAACACATAGACCGACTTGACACGATTCACTGCTTCCTCCCTTTGCTGCGCTCTGCCGTAGCGCTCGAACGCCGTAGCGAGACCGCAACTGCCTCCACGCCGAGCCGTTCGGCGTCGATCGGCCCCTCGCTCGCCCTGGCCAAGATCGCCTCCCTCACGACGTGCGCTCTTTTAGCTCGCTCGCCCGCTCCCGCATGGCCCGCCGCAGCGCCTCCACGTCCCTCGGCACCAGGTAGGCGACCACGCCAAAGAGGACCGCACAGGCCACCCACGTCGTCACGCAGATCGTGACGATCGCCACGTGCAGCGAGGAGCGCATGGCGATCACGCCGGCCAGAAAGGGCGCCAGCGCCGCGCCGCCGTCCTCGACCAGCTTGCGCACCGCCTGGGCTGTGCTGCGCGCCTCGGGCAGCGTGATGTCGGGCACCGTCGCCATCGCGTTCGGCGCCGCCGTGGACATGACTACGCCCGTCACTGCCAGGAGGAGCGTGAACAAGGTCGTATGCTCGGCTGACACGCCCATCGTCAGCAGCAGCAGCACCGCCGCCGCCAGTGTCCCTGCACCGCCGACGATCGCCCGCCCGCGCCGCGTCCGCTGAAAGAGCGCATCCCCCAGGTTCCCGCCGACCAGGTAGCCGACCGAGAGCGCGGCGATCGCCACCAGCATTGCCACCATCGCCTGCCCGGAGGTGTATCCCCGCTCCGTCTCCAGGTAGCGAAAGAACCAGAAGGTGAGCACGTTCCAGGCAAAGACCCCGAAAAAGCCCTGCGCCATCAGCAGCAGCAGGCTGGGGATACGAAACAGGTCGCGCACCGCCTGCCAGTCGATGCGGTAGGTCCCAACCGCCTCCAGATCCTCCATCTCGGGCTCGGCCCTGCCCCGCGGCTGCTCGCGCACCCCAAAGTAGATCAGCGCCGCGACCAGGATCCCGCTGCCACCGGTGATGAAAAAGACCCGCCGCCACCCCAGCGTGCCGCCCAGCATCGTCGCCAGCACCGTGCCGAGCATGAACCCCAGCGGGCCCGACATCTGCATCGCGCCATAGACCCGGCCGCGCGTGCGCGGCCCGAAATAGTCGGCCAGCAGGCTGTACAGGCCAGGGTAGCTGGAATCGTCGATGCCGGTGGTCGAGCGCGTGATCATAAAGAGCGGGAACGTGCGGGCCAGCGCGTTGAGCCAGGTGGTTGCACCCCAGATCAGCGAAGCCAGCGCCAGCAGCGGGGCGCGCGCATACCGGTCGTACAGGTACCCCCACACCGGGTAGAGCACAGAGGCGACGACGATCGCCAGGCTGGACACCGCCCCCATCTGCGCCTCGTTGATGCCGAAATCGGCCATGATCGCCGTCGTCAGCGGGCCGATCAGCAGCTTGTCGGCCTGATGCAGGAGCAGGAAGGCAAAGAGCACGAACACGACGAACCAACGGTAGCGTGCCCGCACCCTACCGCTCTCGACCTCTGCCAGCGCGCCAGCACGTGGGATCTGCACAGAGACACCCCCTCAGTTGCGCAACGAGACGTCATCGGTTACAATAGGCGCATTATGCGCCGAAACGCTCCTCCGGTCAAGTCCTTGGAATGCGTGAGGGGCGGGCATACCCGGCGCAGGAGGGTCGAGAGATGGACGATCTGTTGGCCAGACGAACGAGGTGCTTGCTCGTCCATCCTGGCTTCTCCAGCAACGGCTTTTTCAACTACGCGGAAGTAGCCAGGTTCGTCGGCGCCAAGTATTCCGCCGCCCCCTTGGGCATGCTGACCGTCGCCGCCCTCTTCCCACAGCATTGGGAATTCCGGCTCGTCGACGAGAACGTGCGGCCCCTCGCCGACGCCGACCTCGACTGGGCAGACCTGGTCCTCACCGGCGGCATGCTGACCCAGCAAAAGAGCGTCCTTTCTACCATCCGGCGGAGCCACGATCGTGGCCTTTCCGTGGTCGTCGGCGGGCCCGATCCCACTTCGCAGCCAGAGGTCTACCGCCAGGCCGACTATCTCGTGCTGGGTGAGGGCGAGGTCACCATCCCGCTCCTGCTCGAGGATCTGGCCAAGGGCGTCCGCTCCGGCACCTACCGCTCGGATCGGCGCGCAGACATGGCCGAGGCGGTCGTCCCGCGCTTTGACCTCGTCCGCTTCGCAGACTATATGCGGGTTGGGATCCAGTTCTCGCGCGGCTGCCCCTACAACTGCGAGTTCTGCGACATCATCGAGCGCTTTGGCCGGACCCCCCGGACCAAGACCGCGGCCCACGTGGTGGCCGAGCTGCAGGCCCTGTACGACCTCGGCTACCGCGGGCACGTCGATTTCGTCGACGACAACCTGATCGGCGACCGGCCCAAGGCGATCGAGATGCTTCGGGCCGTCGGCGACTGGTCCCGGCGCCATCGCTACCCCTTTTACTACAGCACCGAGGCGTCGATCAACCTGGCCGGGGACACCGAGCTCCTGGAGTTGATGCGAGAGAGCGACTTTCGCTACGTCTTTGTCGGGATCGAGAGCGCCGAGGAGGAGGTGCTGGTCGAGGCGCACAAGGTACAGAACAGGCGCGTCGACGCCGTCGACGCCGTGCGCACGCTGGCTTCGCACGGCATCATCGTCAACGGCGGCTTTGTCCTGGGCTTTGACAGCGAGACCGAGCGCACCGCCGGCCACATGATCGACCTCATCCAGGAGACCGGCATCTGCTCGGCGCTGGTGAGCACGCTGACCGCACTGCCCAACACCCAGCTCTCGCGCCGCCTGGCCCGCGAGGGCCGGCTCTTTGACGGAGGGCTGATGGTGGCAGCGGACGATACGACTGACGTCGACCAGACCACCGGCGGCCTCAACTATGCGACCGCCAGGCCGCGTACCGCCATCCTGCGCGACCAGGTCCACGTCTACCGCCAGATCTATGACCCGGGCCGGTACTATCGCCGGGTCCTGACGACGGCCAGACAACTGGTCCCCCATCGTCGCTATCGTCCCAGCCTGTTGCGGTCGCTCAAGCTGGCCGTGAGCTTTCTCAAGGTCTCTGCCCGGGCAGGGCTCAATCTGCGCACCGGACCCCTCTACTGGAAGACACTGCTCCACGTGCTGGTCACGAACCCGGCAGCGATCGAGGCCGTGGTCAGCATGGCGGCCCTGTACGTCCACTATGCGCGGCAGTCGGCGTTCGTCATCGACACACTAGAGCACAAGATCGCCGAGATCGAGCGCTGCGGCGAAGACAGCTACAACCAGTCCATGATCGCCGGACTCCGCTCGGAGGAGCCCGCCCCACAGCCTGTCTGAGCTGCGCCACCGTACCGGATCCAACGGGTGCCTCACGCAGTGTCCCTTGACAGAGCCACGGGCCGGCATCCTCGCCTACACCCGCCAGGGTACACGCCGGTCGGACTCACCGGACTGCACCCTACCTGCTGGCACAATACAGCACGTTGGCTCGTATCGTGGCGCCGGCGACCTTGCAGCAGCCCTACGTTGGGGCACGGCCGTTGTATTCTCCCTTGACAGAACCGTAGGCCGGCATCGCCATGCCGGCCGGGCTCACTTGACGATGCAATCCCTTTACTCACACAATGCAGCGCATCCGCTCGTATGCACCCCTAGCGACTCTGCAGCGGCCCGGACCGCCGGAACCGGCCCGTTGACAACAACCTGGGCATATGGTAGAGTGATCTCGTAGGGCAGGACCCCCGCGTGCGGTCGCTGCCACCTCCACCACCTCACGAGAAGGAGCTACTGCCATGGCCAAAGAACTGCTGGTCAAGTTCGGCGCCCAGCGTCTCGAGAACCCGCTGACCCTGCGCATGTGGTACGACGGCTACCGGGAGCCATCTCTCGCGCGCATCCGCTTCGAGGGATTCGAGGACCCCCTAACCGCACTCAAGCAGATCGAGCGCCTGCTCAGCCCACTGCGGGTTCAAGTGCGGGTCGAAGGATTCGAGGATCCCCTGACTGCCCTGGTCCGCTTTGAGGACCCACTCACCGCCCTGGCCAAGGGCGAGAGCTTTGAGGATCCTCTCACCGCACACGTGCAGCTCGAAGGGTTCGAAGACCCGCTCACCGCCCTGGAAAAGCTGCGCTTCCGGACGGCGGCCCAGACCATGCAGGCCACTTGCCAGGGCCTCAAGGGAGCCCTGCGGATCCAGACATCCCCTCCCAGGTAGAATAACCCCAACCGAATCGGCGATGAGGCTCGCCCAGGGGGCCCTCCCCCTGACTCGTTGAGCCGTCAACTGATAGCCTCTACCAACAGGGCGTGTGCGCATGTCGTGCTGGTTGGGGCTATTTTCGTGGAGGCCGTCGGCGGGGGCTACGAGCTCGGCCGTGTCTTCCATCGCTAGAGAGCCACGGGCCATGGCGGCCTTTCCCCGCTCTCCCTCCCGCCGCCTGACGGGCCGGTGGCCAGGGTGCCGGCGGTTGCAGGCCGTCTCAGGGGCCATCTGGACAAGTTGCCAGCTCGAGGCGCGAGCAGCGCTGCATTGCGACTTGGTACAGCTCGGCGATCCTGGCGCCTTGACATCACCCTCCGGACAAGGACGGACCGGGCACACGGACTTGACAGGCGTTCCTATTGGTGCTATCCTGTCAACCGATTTAGTAGACACTTAAAGAGATGGCATGGATCAGTCCCTGAACGAGCTATCCCGCTTCTTCAGAGCCCTCGGAGACGAGACCCGGCTGCGCCTCGTGACGCTCCTTGCTCAACAGGCGCCCGGGAAGGCCTTCTGCGTCACGCGCCTGGCGCGCGAACTCGGCGTGACCCCCTCTGCCGTGTCGCAGCATCTGCGCGTCCTCAAGGACCTGGGCCTGGTGCACGGTGAGCGCCGCAGCTACCGGATTCACTATTTCCTGGACCTGGAACAACTCGCCGCCTACCAGGGCTTGGCACGAGAGCTATTGGGAGATGCGTTTTAGGAGGGGCGCACATGGCACAGCAAACGAACCGTACCGTTCCCCCACGGGAGGCGCCGGACCGCCGGCCGCCTGGCAACGGGCCCGACCAGGCGGCAGACACAGGGCGTGGACGCGGCAAGGAATCCGTTGGGGCGGGTAGCGGGCCAGGAATCGGCCGCGGGGATGGCCGGCCCCGGCTCTCCGGGCCGGCGTGGCCGATCGTGCGGCGGCTCCTGCGTTACATGCGCCCCCACGCGGGCGTCCTGTCTGGCGTCATCCTCGCCGCGTTGGCGACGACGGCCATCGAGCTCGCGCCGCCGTGGATCATTCGCCTCTCGGTCGACCGCTACATCCTCGGCGGACAGACCGGGCGCATCTGGTGGGCAGCCGGCGGCCTGCTCATCCTCTCCCTGGTGCAGGGCGCTGTCGACTTGTTCAGGCTCTACCTGACCGCGCAGACGGGGCACGGCATCGTCTTTGAGCTGCGCAACGCCGTGTTCGAGCACCTGACGCGGCTGTCCTTTTCCTTCTATGACCGGGCGCGGACCGGCGACCTGATGGCGCGCGTCACGGCCGACACGGACGTGCTGAGCGACTTTTTCGGGCGCGCTGCAGTGATCGTCCTCACCAACATGCTCACGCTGATCGGCATCCTGGTCGTGCTCCTTGTCTGGGACTGGCGGCTGGGCTTGCTCTATGTCTGTTTCCTGCCCCTCATCGTCCACGGGCAGTGGGTCTATGCCCGGCGCGTGCGCCCGGCCATGGCCCGCGTGCGCCGCGCCCTTTCGGGCCTGACCAGCGTGCTGCAGGAGAGCATGGCCGGCATCCTGGTGGTCAAGCTCTTTGGGCGCGAGCCCTACCAGCGAGAGCGGGTCGACGGCCAGAGCGCCGCCTATCGCGAGGCGAACATCGGAGCCGCACGTATCACCTCGCTGTGGATGCCCTACGCCAACGTCATCATGGGCGTAGGCGCCGCGCTCGTGCTTTGGGCTGGCGGCGCAGGCGTTATTGCCGGTTTCGTCACGCTGGGCACGCTGATCGGCTTTACGACCTACATCCAGATGCTGCTGCGCCCCATCCGCCAGACCGGGATGATGCTCAACGTCGTCATGCGCTCTGTCGCCGCTGCGGAGCGCGTGTTCGAGGTGCTCGATACACAGCCTGATGTCCAGGATGCGCCCGACGCCTACCCTCTCCCTGCCGTCGAGGGACACGTCCGCTATCAGGGCGTCACCTTTGCCTACGATGGCGGGTCCCAGGGCGCAGAGGCACTGCGCAGCGTGGACCTGGACGCCGCGCCTGGCGAGCTGGTGGCACTGGTCGGGCCCTCTGGGGCAGGCAAGACCACGCTGGTCCACCTGCTGCCCCGTTTCTACGACGCCCAGGAGGGCCAGATCACCATCGACGGGCACGATATCCGGCGGGTCACCGTAGGCAGCCTGCGCGATGCGATCGGCATTGCCCTGCAGAGCGTCTTTCTCTTTGACGCCTCGATCGGCGAGAACATTGCCTACGGTAACCCCCGCGCCACGCAGGATCAGATCGAGTGGGCTGCGCGGACGACACAGATACACGATTTCATTCGTTCGCTGCCCCTGGGCTATGGCACACCGGTCGGCGAGCGCGGCGTGCGCCTCTCCGGTGGTCAGAAGCAGCGCATCGCCCTCGCCCGCGTGCTGCTCACCGACCCGCGGATCCTGATCCTGGACGAGCCCACGTCGAGCGTCGACGCCGAGACCGAGCGGCGCATGCAGCAGGCACTGGCCGAGGTGCGGGCCGGGCGCACGACCTTTGTCATCGCTCATCGCTTGTGGACCGTCCGGCAGGCCGACCAGATCCTGGTCCTGCGCGACGGGCGGATCGTCGAGCGGGCACGGGGCGACGCGGGGCGGTCTGCGCACGAGACGCTGCTGGAGCAGAGCGGCTTGTACCGGGAGCTGCACGATCTCCAGTTCCAGGCCGAGGCGTTGGGGGCCAAGCCACCTGCAGCAGGCGCCGCGATCCCCGCTCCGGCACCGGGAACCCGAAGGAGGGGACGATGACCATCCGCGGCGGGTTCATGGGCCGCCTGCAGGGGGGCGGGCGCGAGGAGGCGTACCGCCTTCGAGACCTGGACCGGCAGGCACTGCCTATGCTGTGGCGCTACCTGCGTGTGTTCAAGTCGCGCTTATTGGTCTCGCTCCTGGCCATGCTGGTCGTCACCGCGACCACGCTCGCCGCGCCCTACCTGACCAAGGTGGCGCTCGACACCTATATCGCCGCCGGGGACATGCGCGGCCTGACCCTCATCTCGTTGCTCTACCTGGCACTCAACGGCGTCTACTGGCTGGCGATCTACTGGCAGGGCTACCTCTCCGCCTGGGTCGGCCAGCACGTCGTCCACGCCATCCGGCGTGACCTCTATGCGCACGTTCTCCGCCAGTCGATGGCCTTCCACGAGGAGGAGCGGGTGGGCCAGATCATGTCTCGCCTCACCCACGACGTAAACGCCCTGGCCGACCTGGCCTCCAGCGGCGCGCTCAACCTGATCAACGACGTGTTCTCATTGCTGGGCATCGTGGCGATCATGGCGCTGCTCGACCTGCGCCTGGCGCTGGTGACCCTGGCCTCGATCCCGGTGGTCATGATCAGCATGGGTCTGTTGGGCAAGCAGATGCGGCGCACCTACCGCGAGGTGCAGCAGGCCTTGGCCGAGGTCAACACGGGCGTCGAGCAAGGCGTGACCGGCATGCGCGTCGTGCAGTCGCTCTCGCGCGAGTCCTTTACCATGGAGCAGTTCCAGGATCTGAGCCTGCGCAACCTACGCGCCAACCTGCGCGCCGCCCTGCTCTTTGCTGCCGTCTTTCCGACCATGACCATCACCAACACGCTGGGCCTGGCCCTGGTCCTGGGCTATGGTGGCATGCGCGTTGCCGGGGGCGCGATCACGATCGGCGTACTGCTGGCGTTCATCGGCTACGTACATCGCTTCTTCGGCCCGTTACGCGAGTTGAGCCTGGTCTACAACGCCTTCCAGTCCGCCGCCGCCTCGCTCGACCGCATTGCCGACTATATGGGGCGCGAGCCGCGGGTGCCCGAGCCTGCGCAGCCCCGACGGCCAGAGGGAGGCTTTGAGGGCGGGATCGCGTTCCAGAACGTGAGCTTTGGCTATGGACCGGAGCGCGTGCTGCATAACCTCGACCTGAGCGTCCATGTCGGAGAGACGGTAGCCCTCGTCGGCTCGACTGGGGCAGGCAAGAGCACGGTCGCCAAGTTGCTCGCCCGCCTCTACGACGTGGACGAGGGCGTGGTGCGAATCGACGGGGTGGACGTGCGGCAGATCGCGTCCCTCGACCTGCGCCGCCTGATCACCCTCGTCCCGCAGGACGTGTTCCTCTTTGCCGATACGATCAGGGAGAACATCCGCTACGGCGACCCACACGCCAGCAACGAGGAGGTTGAGGCGGCTGCGTGGCGCGCCCAGGCGCACGGCCCTATCGCCGGCCTCCCCCGCGGCTATGACACCGCGGTGGGCGAGCTCGGCGCGACACTGTCCGGCGGGCAGCGGCAACTGATCGCCTTTGCCCGCGCCCTGCTCGCCGATCCGCGGGTCCTGGTCCTCGATGAGGCGACGGCCAACGTCGACGCCTACACCGAGGCCCTGATCCAGCAGGCGATGGACGAGATCCGCCGCGACCGCACCACGCTGGTCATCGCCCACCGCTTCTCGACGCTACGCCGGGCAGACCGGATCGTGGTCCTGGAGGACGGGCGCATCGTGGGCCAGGGCTCGCACGAGGAGCTCATCGCCTCCAACCCGACGTACCAGCGGCTGTATCGCCGGCAGTGGGCCGACGCACGGGCTGCGCCCTCCCAGCCGCGCTAGAGATCACGAGTACCGTGAGAGGCCCCGCCGGGATAGGCAATGGATACGAGGCGGGGCAGAGCCGGCCACCAATAGGCACCTGGCTCTGCCCCGCACTGCATACCTGGACTACCCAGTAAGCAACGCGCTACTGAACCTGGATCTCGACCACGCCCTTGACCTGCAGGCTCCCCGGAAAGCCGGGCATCACGACGCTAAACCCGCCCTGGTTGCGGAACGAGACGATACAGTCGGTGCACGCCTGCACGTCCGAGAGGGCCGCCTCCGCGGTGAAGCCATCGTCGGCCACGAACGTCACCGTGCTCGCGCCGCTCGGCACCCCGGCCAGGTCGAGCAAGTTGGTGATCAAGACGCCGGTATAGGTCGACGTCTCGCCTGCCTTGTTCGTCGACTGGGCGTCGATCGTGTCCATCGCCCGGACCTGGTCCTCCGTCCACCCGACCTCGCTGTCGACGTTGCCCGTCACCTTGAGCGCGGCATTGTCAGGGATCCCGCCAGCGCCGCCTCCAGCCGTTCCTCGATCTCGTCTCTAGGCAGGCCCAGGTTCTCCAGCCCAAAGATGATCTCGTCCTCCACCGTGGTGGCGAGCATCTGCGATGCCGGGTTCTGAAAGACCATGCCCGCCCGCTCGGTCAGCCGCCACAGCGGCGTGCTGGCCGTCTCCAGGCCGTCGACCACCACCCGGCCGCCCAGGTCGCCATGGTAGAGGTGCGGGATCAGGCCCACCAGGCAGCGGGCGAACGTGCTCTTGCCGCACCCGGAAGGGCCGGTGAGGAGAAGAACCTCGCCGGGCTGCACGTCGAGCGCCGCGAGGCGCAAGCTGCGCCTATGCTGCGGGTAGCAGCAGGCGAGCTCCTCGACGTGGATCAGGGCGTTGGCACCCACCGCTCAATCTAGCTTCAGCGGCAGCCAGTGATCTGCTTCTCGCTCGACGACGGCGATCGGCCGCCCACCGCGCCGGGCCGGGCGCAGCCGGTCCGTCTGCACCAACCCCTCGGTCACAGGCTGCCCGTCCACGGTCCGCACCGCCGCGATCCCGGCTGCCAGGAGGGCCGGCACCGGCTGCAGGCCGCTCAGCTCGCGCGAACGCCCCACCAGGACATAGCGCCCGTCGTCGCCGCTGGCGGCCAGCCCGACCGCCGCCAGCGCGCCGATGATGCCATCCTCGTCGCCGCCCAGCCCGACCAGCAGCAGGCCATACTCCTCGGCCAGCGCCCGAGCCTGGGCCTGGGTGACGACCTCCCGCTGCACAGCCTGCCCGAAACTGGAGGCTGCTGCCGCTGCCTGCACCGTGGCCACGCACAAGCCGGGATCGCTGCCCGCCTGGAAATCGTCCAGCATCCATCCCTTGACCTGCTGCAGCAGTTCCTCCAGGTCGGGTTCCCTTGCGCCATCGAGCAAGATCGCCGAGGCGCTGTTGTTCTTGGTATAGGGCACCCGCGGGTCGACCAGCAGTTGGTGGCGCGTCACGCCCAGCAATGTATATTCGGCGCTGAGCCGAGCCGCGATCTCGCGCGCCAGGTGCCCCGTCCCGCGCGACTCGAGTACGTCCGTGTCGTCCAGTCCAATCAGGATCATCGTTACACCCGCCTATACAATGAATAGAAAGCGGCGTCCCGGTTGGAGACGCCGCCAAAGCAATGGCCATGGCAGCTCGATCTGGCCCTGCGCTGCCCGGCGCATCTCCTTTCCAAGTAGGAGGCAGCGCCGTTTCCAGCGCTACCCTATCGCCCAACGTCCATCGGCCTGTCAGCACCACCGTTCGTAGTGAGCGCTCTAGCGCTTATGGTGGTGAGCACTTACGTCTACCGGTGCCCCTGACCCGCCCTTAGGACCATTGGGTCGGAGATGACATATGAGGTTGTGGGGGGATTATACGTTGTCTTGCTTCGAAGGGCAAACGCTTTTCGGGCGGTCGTACTGGGAGGAGGGCACCACTGGCACGTCCACGCGAGCGAGTCCCCTCAGACCGGTCTCTGTCGCCTATGGACGGGTCCGTACCAGCCTCAGCGCCTGGCCTAGCCCAGGCTTTTGGCCGTGCATCGGCACGCTGTAACGGTATAGGCGCGCCGCGAACCACGCCCCTAGGGCGATCGTGCCCAGCATCAGCGCCGCCGTCACCACGATCTCCCACCACGCCACCATCCCCAGCGCCAGGCGCGCCAGCATCAGCGTGGACGTAAAGATCGGGATGTACGACAGCACCCTCACCACGGTCGAATCGGGGAGATACACCCCCAGGCAAAAGACTACCCACCCGGCAATGACCAGCAACATGGGAACCATGATCGCACTTCGCACCTCATCCTGCCCCCCTGGCTAACGAGCCCAGCCCGGCGTAGACGGTCGCGTACATGAAGAAATCCAGGACGAAATAGAGCAGGAAGGCCAGGTAGAAGGGAACAGAGACGGCGGTCAGATACTGGATGAGCCCCTGCCCCTGGGGCCCAAAGAGCGCGGTCTGCAGCGGCGACTGTACCAGAAGCGCGGCGAGGCCCACCACGACCAGCGCGCCGATCTGCGTCAGGCAAGCCGCCCCGATGCCCAGAATCTTGCCTGCCAGCAGTTGCATCGGCGTCGCCGCGTTCAACAAGAGCTCCATCACCCGGCTGCCTTTCTCCTCCGCAACGCCAACCGCGATGCTGCTCTCATAGATGCCGACCATGAGGTACATCAGCATGGAGATGCACAGCAGCGGGGTTTTGGGATGCTACTGTCCGGGTTGCCAGTTGCTCAGCGGGGTTATCTGTATCTGCTTCGAAAGATCATAGGCAGTTGCCAGATCACTGTCGCTTTCCACGAGCACCCGGCCGATAACGAGCACCGAATTGTTCGGCGAAGAAATCTGTGTCATCCCCTGCGGCACGGCTCCTTTCCAGCCGGGGCCACTGATGAGGTAGTCGCCGGCGTTCGTGCCTGTGGTGCGAGTGCCGACGTAGGCAAAATCGGTGCCGTCAGACGGGTCAGTGAACTGCACGCTGTAGTAGCGATTTGGCATGTCCGGAACCTGCAGGACTTGCGGTCCTTTTGGGAGATCGAGCCAGCCGACCATAAGGAGCGTATCGCGGTTCACGCCAGTAGTCGCCAAGTTTGAGGCCGAGGCGGGCGCGTGGAGGGGATCTGCAAAAAGCACTTGGGGTTCCGTAGAGAGCGTATTGACCGGGATGGGGCCTTCGCCGAACCCTTTAACGAGGATCGCTTTCTTGAACGCGTTGTTGTAGATGAGGCGCGGATAGAAGTAGATATAGGCGACGGTGCCGATACCCCACACAATGACCGCCGACAAGAGGAACGTAAAGAGCAGGGGATGCCTTGCCGGCCAGGAGCGACCGGCCTCAGTGGAAACGGCCGCCGCCGCCTTGTCGCTGCTATTCTTTGCGGCCATCATTGCACCTCCTGGACCGGGGGCACCTTATACGTGCCGTCGAGAATGGCCGCACCGGGCAGATACGCGCGCAGCCAGTTTGACTCATGGCCTGCCGGAGCGGTTTCCTGAATGTAAATATCGACGGAGCCATCGGCGTTCGGAACCAGACCTGAGCGATCGCCGACACTGTAGCGGTTGATCGGATTCGGAACAAAGTGATTTTTCGCATCACCCATCGTCAGCGACCAGAATGCATTGTTGGGCGGAAGGCCGCCCGGCGGGAAGTGCAAGATATAGTCGTGTTGGCCCGAGAGTTTCTG
>CAZLMZ010000082.1:6700-12514 GCA_964560475.1 uncultured Anaerolineae bacterium | reverse complement strand
GCGCAAGCGAGCTCGTGATCAAGAAGCGCGGGATCGGGATCGATCCCGAGGCGTTCCGGCGGCAGCTCAAGCTCAAGGGCGGGGCCGGAGCGCGGACGGTGCTCGTCTTGACCCGAGTGCAGAAGCGGCCGATGGCGCTGATCTGCCAGGCGATCCTGCAGAGTGGGGGTAGCGGCTAAAGGCCGTTACTGCGAGCCCGACAGAACAGGTGGTGCTACTGCGAGTGCCGGATAGCGGGTAAAGGCCGCTACTACGAACGCGATAGGACAGGTGGCGCACCTACGAACGCGGAGAATGCGCGCGGCCTATTGCGCCGGGTAGGTCTTGGCCAGGTACTGGATGACGGCCTGTTCTTCTTCCTGGTTCAGTGGCGCGCCATAGCTCACCATGCGCTGGACCGTGTCGCGCCAGCCTTGCTCGGTCTTGCGTGCCTGGGTGACGCGGGACAGCGGGTGACACTGCGAACACGTCTGTTCGACCAGAACCTTGCCGTCAAGCGTGCTGGTCGCGCCAGATGGATCCGTATTCGTAGTAGGTGGGTCTGCCTTTGTGCCGCAGGCGGCGAGCAGTGGAACGAGCAGCGCCGCGAGCAGCACGAACAGCAGTAGGACAGTCGTGCGTCTCAAGTGTGTTCTCTCCTTGTCGGTATGGGCGAGCGCTGACCTAGCCAGCCGCAGAGCGGACCTCCCGCGCAAAGGCGGCGCCAAACGCTTCGCCGTGTTCGAGATCGGCCTGCGTAGCCCCACCAGCGAACTCGAATTCCTCTAGCGCTGTCCAACCCATCTCTTCGACCAGTTGGTTGAACCGCCGCGTCGCCCCGCCACTCCAGCCATAGCTGCCAAAACGCGCGGTGAGCTTGTTGCTGATCTTCTTGTGGGATGCCATCTCGAGCGCCTGCTCGACGGGCGGAAAGAGGCCGCCCTCGTAGGTCGGCGCACCGACCATGACGCCGCGCTGGGTCCACAACGAGGGAAGGATATAGCTAGGGTGCGTATGTGCCGCGTCAAAGATCGAGACCGGCACGTCTTCATCCGAGATCCCCTGAGCAACAGCGTTCATCATCGCTTCTGTATTGCCGTACATCGAGCCATAGACCAGCGTCACGCCCACCTCGCCCGGCGTGGTGGCATACCCGGCCCACTTTTGGTAGAGCTGGACGATGCGCAGCGGGTCCTTGCGCCAGATCAGGCCATGCGACGGGGCAACGATCGAGATCGGTACGTCGGACAGCTTGTCGATGGCGCGCAGCACGGGCCGGGAAAAGAGCGCGACGATGTTCACGTAATAGCGCAGCGCCTCGCGCTCGTACCAGGCCTGGTCTATGCATTGGTCATCAAAGACGGCGCCGCGCAGGGCACCGTAGCCGCCAAAAGCGTCGCAGGAGAACAGGATCTGGTTCTCGACCTCGTAGGTCATGATCGTCTCGGGCCAGTGAACCATGGGCGTGGAGTAAAAGCGCAGCGTGTGTTTCCCCAGGCTCACGCTGTCACCGTCGTTGACCACCTCTATGTTCTCGGTGATCCCGTAAAAGGAGGACAGCAGGTCCTGCGCGCGTTTCGAGCACAAGAACTTGGCCCGGGGCGCGAGGCGACGGATAGTACGTGCCACGCCGGTATGATCCGGTTCCATGTGATTCAGGATCACATAGTCAAGCTCGGCCAGGTCGATGACCTGCTCGATCTGGCCAAAGAACGCATCCGTCTTGAGCGCCTTGGCCAGGTCGACGATCGCTTTTTTCTCGTCGTCGATCAGGTAGGTGTTGTACGAAACCCCTTCCTGGGTGATCGGCCACATGCCCTCAAAGAGGTCGGTCGTGCGGTCGTTGACGCCAATCCAGTAGATATCCGGTCTGATCGGTATAGGGGGCATTCGAGTCTACTCCTCTTCTCGCGCTATTGTACACCTAGTGCGTCGCGCAGGCAATACAAGGATCGAACGCGCGGACCACGCGGCCCACGGCGTGTTCGAGCTCCATATCGATCCGGTCCGAGTCGATGTAGCGCTCGGCGGCGACACGGAGGGCGCGCTCGATGGCCAGCACGTTGTGAGCGGTGGGAATGATAAACTCGGCCTGTAGGATCCGCCCATCCAGGATGCGATAGTGGTGGATCAGCGGGCCACGCGGTGCCTCGACCAGGCCATAACCGTCGCCATCGCGCGGCGTGTAGGGCAGCGAGGGGTCCTCCCGGTCGAGCGGCTGCGAGAGGATCTCCGTGGCGCGCTCCAGGGCATAGACCAGCTCGATCCCTCGCGCCAGGTCAAAGAGCATGATCGCGTGCGCAGGACGGCCAAAGGCCTCCCGAAAACGGTCCAGGTATGCGTCGGCGCGTGGGGTGCCCATACGCCGCGCCATGTTGATCCGCGCCAGGCTGTTGGCACGAACGATGCCGTGGCGATAGCGAGACCGCTCGGCATAGCTGTACTCGGTTTCTTCCATGCTCAGGTAGTCGCGGTAGACAGAAGCGGGAAAGACGTCGCCGATCGTGCCATCGGGACACATGATGCGGAGCGTGCTGCCCACATAGTTGGGCCGGACGTCCTCGACCGCGGCCAGGTAGCAGGCCGGCGCATCGTCGCCCCACGTGCCGAGCCGGTCGCTCATCGCGATCGAGGTGGCCCAGTAATAGTCAAACAATTCGCATGCGGTGGGCAGCACATCGTGGATCTGCACACGCATCTCGTCTGCTGCTTCGGGTGCGATGCCGCTGATTACGCCGCCGACGACTGCCTTGACCGGGTGGATGAACTGGCCGCCCGCGAGGGCGATCAGGTCGGTGCCGGCCTTGCGTACGCGCAGCGCGCGCGTCGCGACCTCAGAACTCTGTCGCTGTACATGCTCGGGCTCCTCAAAGATGCTAGATAGGCCCAGCCGGTCGGGGAAGGTAAAGATGAACATCGACGTGGCCTGGTTCTGGATGATCTGGCCCAACATCAGCAGCTCGCGGATGCGCTGGGCAACGGCAGGAGGGGTGACGCCGTAAGCGTCCTCGAGCGCCTTGACTGACGCCAGGTGGTGTGCGGTCGAGCAGATTCCGCAGATGCGAGGAGCAATGACCGGCATCTGCTCGGCCGGTGCCCCCTGCACCAGGTAGGAAAAACCACGGAACTCGACCGCTTGAAAGCGTGCCTCGACCACCGTGCCTTGCTGCACCTCGAGCACCACCTGGGCGTGTCCCTCGATGCGGCTAATGGGGAAGGTCATGGTTGGCATCTCAGAGCACCTTACCCTTGGGACGTGGCGGTCGCTGCGGTGTAGCATAGTCGGAGAACTGGAAGAGAAAGAGCGACATCTGCGGCGAACGCAGCGCCGCCTCGACCTCGTCTGGCGGGATGTCGGTCAGGCCGGCAAAGACGCGCTGGATGCTGGCGAGCCACGCAGTCGACTCTTTGTCGATAAACGTGTCGGATGGCCCACGGCAGCCGACGCAGGGGTGGCCGGCGCGCGGGCAAGGCGCGCCGCAGCCGTTCCGCGTGGAGGTGCCGACGCAGGCATAGCCCTGGTTGATCAGGCAGATGCCAGGGATCGTTTCTCCCTGCTGGAACCCGAGCAGGTGCTGGGGGCGCATATCACGGAGCTTTTTGCGGCCGCACTCCAGGCAGACAAAGCGCCCCCGGTGCAGGTCGGGCTGGCCAAAGAGAAGGTCGATGTACAACTGAGGCGTCGGCGGGCAGCCAGGCAGGTAGCGGTCGACCTCGACCACAGCGTCGACCGGCCGGCAGCGCGGCAGGAGGTGCGGCACGTGCCGGCGTCCCTCCTGGGCCAGAAAGATCTCTCGCACTTCGTCGCGATCGCCCAGGCTGGCGACGCCGCCCGAGATCGCACACGTGCCGACCGGGACGACCTGGTCGGCACGCACAGCGGCGCGGCGCAGGTTGTAGAGGTCCTCGTCGGTGCGGACGCCGCCGCTGATCAGCAGCACGTCGACCTCGGGCACATCGTAGGCCGAGAGGACGAGCGGCATATAGACCAGCCTGTACTCCTCGATCCACTGCCCGGCATTGAGCAGCGAGACCTCGCATCCTGAACAACCGGAGAGCTGCAGGACCGCAAAACGCGGCAGTCTACCTTCCGCCTTGCCCTCGGCCATTGCGTGCTACATTACCTCGGCGCGCAGCGCCGCGACCTGGTCGGCCGACAGCCGGGTTAGCGGACGCGGCGCCAGGGGGCCATCCTGCAGGGCAGGCACCTGCTGCTCATAGGTCGGCTGCCCCTCGACGCGGTAGACCACGCCGATCGGGATTCGCTCGTCCCACTCCAGCGCCTTTTCCCAGGCTGCCGTCCGGTCGCTCGCGTCGTGGTCGGTCTCGTCCAGCTTGTACACGCGCTCATTGTAGAAATCGTACGCGCTGGCGCGGTTAAAGGTCACGCAAGGCTGGAGCACGTCGACCAGCGCATAGCCGTCGTGCTGCAGTGCCTGAACCAGAACCGAAACAAAGTGGCGCAGTTCGCCGGGATAGGCGCGCGCGACAAAAGTGGCGCCCATGGTGATCGCCAGGGCCAGCGGCGGCACGGGGAGATCGATCGCGCCCTCGGGCGAGGTGGGCGTGCGCATGCCCGGTGTGCTGGTCGGTGAGTACTGGCCCTTGGTCAGGCCATAGACGCGGTTGTTCTGCACCAGGTCGACCAGGCCGATGTTGCGCCGTGCGGCGTGGGCAAAGTGGCTGAGGCCCATGCCGTAGCCATCGCCGTCGCCGTGCACCGCCATGACCCGGAAACCGTGGTTGGCGAGTCGGGCGCCCGTCGCTACCGGCAGCGGCCGGCCGTGCAGCCCGTGAAAGCCATTGACCTTCAGATAGTGAGGCAGCTTGCTCCCACAGCCGATGCCGGTGCAGATCAGGATCTCGTGTGGGGCAATGTCGAGTTCGGTCAAGGCCATCTTGACCGCGTTTAGAATGCCATAGTTCCCGCAGCCAGTGCACCAAGTCGGCCTCTCGGGACTGTCGAAATCCGCTCTACTAACCATGTATGTGGCTCCTTCTAGAGATCGCGGGGAGCGCGATGCGTCCCGGTGCGATCGGGGGAGGACGTTCAGCCTGCGGCGTGCGCGATGATATACTCGGGTGTGAACGGGCGTCCATCGTAGCGCAGGATCTGGTCGTCGGGCACGAACCCGGTCTCGGTCCGGATCAGGCGGGCTAGCTGCCCGGTGGCGTTCACCTCGACGTCGACGACGCGCCGTGCCTTTTTCAGGGCCGCTTCCGTGGCCTCGACAGGGAAGGGCCACAGTGCCGAGTAGTGGAGCATGCTGGCACTGCCGGGCTGCTCAGCGTTTATGCGGTCGACGGCCTCGCGCAGCGGGCCATAGGTCGAGCCCCAGCAGACGTAGGTCGTCTCTGCGCCTTCAGGACCGTACCGCGCTGGCGGCGCGATTTCGGCTGCCATACCCTCCATCTTGTGCATACGCTTGTCGACCTGGGCCACTCGCATCGCCTTTTCCTCGGTGATCGCGCCGCGCTCGTCGTGCTCGTTGCTGGAAGAGACCCACACCGCGTTGGGGTGACCGGGGATGGCGCGCGGCGAGACACCAGAAGGCGTAATCTGGAAACGGCGGTAGGGCTCCTCGAGTGCGTCGAGTTCACCCTCGCTGAGGAGCGCACCGCGCTCGATCGTGACCGCGTCGAAATCGAGGTCGCCTGCGTCGAGCGTGCGGACGGCGACGGCAAGATAGTGATCGCTGAGCACCAGGACCGGGACCTGGTACGTTTCGGCCAGGTTAAAGGCCCGCCAGCCGGTGACAAAGGCCTGCTGGTGGGTGCCCGGAGCCAGCAAGAAGCGCGGGAACTCGCCCTGCGAGGCGTGGAGCATAAAGAGCA
>CAZLMZ010000082.1:0-6600 GCA_964560475.1 uncultured Anaerolineae bacterium | reverse complement strand
CCCTCGACCATGAGCGAGAACCCGCCTCCCGAGGTCGGCACTATGGCGCGCACGCCCATGTGTGCCGCGCCGATGGCCATGTTGATCCCGGCGATCTCGTCCTCGGTGTGCTTGACCACGACGCCGTACTCGTGGCCGTGCGCAGCCATCCAGTGCAGGACGGGGGAACCAGGAGTCATGGGGTATCCAGAGGCAAAGCGGCAGCCGCCGGCCAGCGCGCCCATGGAGAAGGCTTCGGTACCGTCCATCACCATGCGCGCCGGGGCATTCGGGTTGGCGGGCGCCCTGTACGGGTAGTCATTCGCGCGCTCCCGGCCCTGCTCGTATCCCCAACCGACGGCGGCGAGGTTTCCGTCGACCACCTTTTGGCCCTTGCGGGCGAAATTGTCGCGGATCACGCTCTCGAGCGCGGACAGGTCGAAACCGGTCAGGCCTGCGGCGACGCCCAGGCCGAGGGTGTTGCGCGCCAGCGAGGTGCCGGCCTTTTCCTCGGCTACCTCGCTCATAGCGAGGCCAATGTACTGGATCGCATCGCCGGTCAGCGCGTCGGCATCGATCTTGAGCGCCGTGTCGTAGACGATCGCGCCGCCCTCGACCATGCTGTCGCGATGGCGTGGGATCGTCTCCTCGGTCAATGCCAGCAGTAGGTGCACCGGGTCGGTGTGCGATCGCAGTGGCTGGTCACTGATGCGCACCGAGTAAAAGTTGTGCCCGCCGCGGATCCGCGAATAATAGTCCGGCAAGCCAAAGGCGTACAGCCCGCCGCGCGTGATGGCCCTGCAGAACCCTGCACCGCTGGATTCGATGCCATCACCTGCTGCACCACCGATCCGGATGGTCAAATCAGTCTTTGCCATGTTTTCTCCCCTGCGATACTATGATCTAACGGCCCCGGTCGAGACGACGAGCCGGGGCAATGCGTACGATCGTATCGACGGTCATACGCGCGTGCGCATACCGATCCGCTGTCCATTCCGCCACACAACCAGGTCGACAGACTGGTCAAACTGCAGTTGGTCCGAGAGGCGATGGACGTCCCGCTTGGCCTGCACCGGCTGTCCTGCCAACTGCACGATCACGTCGCCCGGCTGCACGCCGGCCAGCGCCGCTGGCGAAGCGGGACGTACGCGTCCCACGTAGGCGCCCTGAGGGAACTGCGTCCCCTTTTTGGCGGCGATCTGTTCTGCATCGGCGATGGAAAGGCCCAGTCTGGGCGAGCCGCCTGCACGCTGGGCCAGGATCTGGTTGACGCGCGGGATGTCGGCGCCCAGGACCACGTTGCCATCGATCACGGATACAGGCACGCCCTGTTGGCCGGAAAGACGCACCATCTCGTTTGCGCGGTAGGGATCCTGGCTTACATCGTGTTCGGTGAAAGGAATACCCCGCTGCCGGAAGTAGCTCTTGAGCTGGTGGCAGAACCCGCAGGTCGGGGTAGTGTATATCGTGACGCTCATGCGATTCCTCTCCCGTGCGTATGGCACGGGTCACAGGCGAGGGCGCAGGCCAAACGGCGATGCGTCCTCGCCTATGTCTATGTGTGATAGGAGATCAGGCAAACCGTTCGAAGCGGTCCTTGTCTACCTTGCAGATCGGGCACTTGAGCGGAGGCTGCCGGCGTGCGCACAGATAGCCGCACACCGTGCAGCGCCAGATCGGCAGCCCGCTCTTGTTCCAGCCGACGAATTCCGCTTCGTGTTGCTCCTCTGCTGCGCGAGGCGCGGTGCCTCGCCGCTCTGGGATTGCTGACGCCTCCTTGTCCCCAAACGCGATCTCTTCCGAGACGTACAGGGCACAGTAGCACGCGCCGTATTCGTCGAGGTCAGGATCGCGATAGTCGCACGGGCAGATGATATCCAGGTCCTTTTCGCGGACCCCATCGGCCAGGCGACAGGGGCACGACCAGTAGCCATAGCGCTCCTCGTTGGTCAGCATGCCATCCATCAGGTCGAGGACGAAATCGACGTCCGAGTTCAAATAGTACCCCGCGGCTTCGCCCTCCCGTTTCAGGCGCTGGTAGAGAGCCCACGCCTTGGGACGCGTGGCTGCGCGCTCGGCATCCGCCGGGGACAAGGGGCGTGATGTGCTCATATTCCCAGCAGCTCCCGCAGTTGATCCTCTTTGAAGCCGGTAACGCTCCTGCTATCGTCCACGACGACAGTCGGAAAGCTGGTCCTGGGGTTGTACTTGCGGACCTCATCCAGGACAGCTTCCTTTTCGTCTCCCTCGAGCAGGTCGACGTACACCAGGTCGTACTCGACGCCGTTCGTGTCGAGCAGTTCCTTGGTCTTTTTGCACCATCCGCAGGTGCTCAGTGCGTACAGCTTGACATTCAAGTGGCTGTCTCCCGGGCTAGGATTCGAACGTGCAGACGGCCTCGGGGCGCTTGACGCGCAGCGCGATCGTCTCGAACACGCGGAACAGGTGGGTTAGCTCCTCGTTGCCTATGTAGGCGGTGACCAGATCCTGCCCGATTGCCAGGTCGAGGTTGAACTTGCCCATGGAGAAGACCAGGCCCTCGCCTGCTTTCAGGACTGGGGACTGGAACAGGCCACCCTTGGCGACGTCGGCGATCAGATGGCTCTCGAGGCGCATGCCCTTGCCGTAGCGCTGCGTCTGATTGTAGAGCGCCGGGCTGAGGATCACGGCATAAGGGCCAAAGAACCCATCCTCGACCAGAGCCTGTGTGGCGTCGACCACGTTCTGGAAGGGGCTGCCGGTCTCACTCCAGTCGAGCAGGCTCACCGTGTTGCGTCCCTTGAGCGAGAGCAGTTCGCCAAAGATCAGCTCGTCCTCGGCCTGTGCACAGGCAAAGGCGGCCTGCGCTGCAGGGCCCAAGTCGATCGGCATGTGCAAGCGGCGGTTGGCAGCGACATCGCGCCACACGAGGTGAAAGTCGCTGTGGATGATCTGCAGCGGCACTTGGCGGCGGTTCTCGCCCGTCCCTACCGGGACGACTTCGGCACCTTCGCCAAATGGGCCGGAGAGCTCGATAAAGTGGCGGCCGACCAGAAACTGGCGGGCGGCGCCTTCGACGGCACTGTCCAGATGCTCCCATTCTTCTTCTGTCAGTGGGGCATCGTCGCGCATGAATAGATCGCTCACTGGAACCTCCTAGGTGTTGATCAAACTGCCCACGGTGAACCCGGGCCTGTCCTCGGCATCCTCCGGGACGGTGGCTGGCTCGCCTGCAGGCTGTGGCGTGGTTTCTGGGCTGGCTTGTACGTCGGCAGCAGGCGCAGCCTCGGCCTCGGATCCCTCTGCCTCTTCCATCAGCTCTTCGATCGTGAGGGCCAGGAGCTCGTTCCGCACGATCATGTTCTCGACTTCGATCTTGAGCCCTTTGTGGTCGACCAGCTCCGGATCCTGGTTGAGCTTGACAAAGCGCGCGCGCGCTGCTTCCGTCAGTTCGAGGTCGGAGGCCAGCGCCGGCATCACTTCCTGGCTCATATCGACGCCTGGATAATCGAACTGGGGCTCACGGCCCGACTCGGCCAACCCCTCGGCAAAGTGCGACATGTGCTTCATATGGCGCATGGCGCTGAGCTCGATCTCGCTGCTCACCGGGCAGCTCGCGTCCTCAAAGACAAAGGCGTGGCGCAGTTCCTGGAGCACCAGCTTGTAGTGATCGGTGGTCTCATCCTGGAACTGGGCCAGCATTTCGGGAGAGAATCCACTCTCCTCGCCGTATTCAAAGGGCTCTTCCGCTTCGGGGCCGAGCTTTTCCAGCCACTCCTCAAAGCGCCGGCGATGGGTCTCTGACTCGAGCCCTTCCTGGAGCAGCATACGGCTGATCTCGCGATCTTTCACCTGCTGCGCCTGTTCCTTGTACATCTGGACCAGGCGCGTTTCCCACTCCATGTAGGAGCGCAGGATGGAGGCTTCCGAGGTCGCGTCGTAGGGATAGATGCCCTTGTCCATGCGCGGCTCGGCGCCGAGCTCGCCGATGGCGTCGCCCAGCCAATCGGTGTGCCACATCTCTTCGCGTGCCGTATTGAGCAGCATCGAGCCAAAGGGTGTGTCTTCGCCGACCTGGTAGGCGTGGATCAGGTATCGCAGGATCGACGCGTGCTCATCCGCCAGATCCTGGTTGAGCATGTCGATCAGTTCTTGCTTGTCCATTGGTCTCTCCTATGTCCACACAGCAGGCCACCTTCTTATCGTCGCAGGCCCCAGCCCTGCTGGCGGGGCCTGCGATATTCGATCTAGAAGCTGACCTCGGCCGTGCTCTCCCATACGCCGTGGATGTTGCAGTAGGAGAGGGCCTGCAGCAGGCCGGGCTTGTCCGTGCGGAGCGTGACGACGACGCTCGGGGCGGTGTACAGCGGCCCCTCGTTGGGTCCAGACGCCGATTCGCCGTGTGCCGAGAACTCGAAATTACCGATCTCGGTCGGCACCGGCGCGCCCTCGGGCTGAAAGTAGACGGCGATCCACCGGATGTGGTGCTCGGTGGTGTTAGGATGGGGCACGCCCTCGCCAAGGCTGACCTTGACCTGGAAATCCTCACCGGCCTGGATCGTGGCCGGGAGCTCGATCACCGGGACGTGCTTTTCCGTCTTCCAATCGGCGCTCTTGATGGTCCTGCTAATTGCTGGCACGTTGATCTCCTTTGCCCAGCCGCGCTGGGCCAGTACGATGTGCTTGCGAACCGTTTCACACGAAAGCATTGCCCTGTCCGGGGCCTTCCTCGGCCGGGACGAGGACTAGAACTTGACGAACTTGGACGCCGGCGTCGATGAGACCGGGCACTTGTCGGGAAGCGTGCCGATCACGGTGTACCCACAGACGGGGCAGATATAGACCGGTTCTTCCTCGATCGCTACGCCGCCCTCGACCCTGCTCTTGGCCTCGCCGTACATGGCTTCGTGGATCTTTTCCGCCTCCAGCGCATAGTGAATGCTGAGCATAGCGCCCTTTTCGCCCTGTAGCTTGGCCACGGCATTGAACGAGGGATACATCTCGGTGTTCTCATAGTTCTCGCCACCGATCGCGACGCCTAGGTTGTCGGCGGTTTCGCCGATGCCCTGCAACTGCCGGAAGTGGTTGGTCGCGTGCACCTGCTCCGCGAAAGAAATGGCACGGAACAAGCGGGCAACCTGAGGATACCCTTCCTCTTCAGCCTTGTCGGCAAAGATCTTGTACTTCATGTGCGCCTGGCTCTCGCCAGCAAAGGCGGCCTCTAGGTTGGCCTGTGTCATTTCGTGCATCGAATGTTCTCCTTTTCTCTGTGATGTGTGCATCAGCCGGGCGTTTCGCCTCGCGCCAATGCCCTCAGATCGAAATCCTCGTCCAGGAGCCGGCCTTCGTAGGCGGCAACGTTTCTCTCGGACGAAATGAGCTGCTGAATCGGCCGTACCTCCGCCAGATCGCCAAGCAAGATCGCGCCGACGATCTGGCCGTCACGGAGCGCCAGTTTCTTGTAAACGCCCCGTTCCTGGTCGGCGCGACGCACGACGTGGTAGGGATCGCCGTCGGCCGTGGACTCACCCAGACAGGTCAGGTCGATGCCGACGATCTTGAGCGTGGTCGAAGGAACGGTGCCGCTGTAGGTCACGGCGCCACGCTCGATCATGTTCATCGCTGCCGCGCGCGCCTGCTCGACTGCTGCCGGGATGATGCCATAGACGCGGCCATCGAACTCAGCAGCGTCGCCGGCGGCAAAGATGTCCTCCGCGCTGGTGCGCAACTGCTCGTCGACGATGATGCCGCGGTTCACTGCCAGGCCGGCCTCGCGGGCCAGGTCCGTCTTGGAGCGGATGCCGGCGGACAGGACGACCATATCGCCCTCGGTCTCTGTCTCATCGGCAAAGCGGACGCCTGCTGCGCGGTCGCTGCCGAGGATGGCCTTGCTGTGCTTACCGACGATGATCTCCATGCCCATATTCTCGAGCAGGTGGGTCAACAGGGCCGCGCCGGGCGGATCGAGCTGGCGGGGCAGCAGGTGAGGGACGATCTCTAGGACGGCAACCTGTCGATGGGGACGAAGCAGCGCGCGGGCGGTTTCTAGCCCCAGCAAGCCCCCGCCGACGATCAGCGCCCTGTCGACGCGTTCGGCAAAGGCCTTGATCTCACGGGCGTGCTGCAGCGTGCGCAGCGGAAAGACTCCCTCCAGCTCGGTACCTTCAATCGGCGGCACGAATGGCACCCCGCCCGTGGCCAGCAAGAGCCGGTCGTAGTTCAGCGTTGTGCCGTCCGTGAGCGCCAGTTCGTGGGCCACGGGGTCCAGTTCGTGGACCGCTGTGTCGAGGTGCAGCCGGATCCCTTGCTCGGCATACCATTCGGAAGGCCGGAAAAAGAGCTCGTGCTCCTCGATCTCATCCGCGATCAGTGCCCACAGGCGGGGACGCTGGTAGTAAGGATGCGGCTCGCAGCCGATCAGGACGACCTCGGCCCCACGGTCCGCACGGGCGATGGTCTGTGCGGCGGTGACACCAGCGACGCCGCTGCCGACGATGGCGTATCTTGGCATAGATGCTATTCCACCGGGGCAAACAAGTCTTTGCCGACCCCGCACTCGGGGCAGACCCAGTCGTCGGGCAGGTCTTCAAACGGTGTGCCGGGCTCGATGCCATTATCTGGATCGCCGACCTCCGGATCGTA
>CAZLMZ010000081.1:0-12977 GCA_964560475.1 uncultured Anaerolineae bacterium | reverse complement strand
TCGTCGTCTTTCTCAGTGGTTCTCTGATCGCGAATACGATGTCTGCGCTGCTGAGTCAGCACATTCGCCAAGTGGGTGTGATGAAACTCGTCGGCGCGCGGCGCGGCCAAATTGCCGGCATGTACCTTGTCCTGATCCTGGCCTTTGGCCTGATCGCTCTCATTGTGTCCGTGCCACTGGGTAGCTGGGGTGCCTATGCCTTGTCGCGATTTGTTGCACAGATCATGAACTTTGAGCTGCAAGGGTTCCGGATCATCCCCGCCGCGATCCTTCTACAGGTGGCGATCGCGGTTCTCGTACCTCCGGCGGCTGGGCTGCTACCGGTAGTACGTGGATCCCGGGTCACTGTGCAACAGGCGCTCGATAGTACTGGCCTCAGCGGGCAGCAGACAAAGGCGGGCTGGATCGACCGCATCCTGGCTCATCTACGCGGCCTCTCGCGCCCTATGCTGATCTCGATCCGGAACACCTTCCGTCGCAAAGGCCGCCTGGCCCTCACGCTGTTCACGCTGACCCTGGGCGGTGCTGTTTTCATCGCCGTATTGAACGCGCAGGTCGCGCTCAACGACAAGATGGAGCAGATCTCGAGATACTTTGGCGCAGACGTGAACCTCGACTTTGCGGTGCCCTATCGAGCTGAAGAGGTGACCCGCGAGGCACGTGCAGTTGACGGCGTGGTTGACGTCGAAGTCTGGCTCTCTGCAGGGGGTGAGTTGGTCACCGCTGGAGACACCAGTGCCGACCCCGTTGCCCTTATCGCGCCGCCCGCAGATAGCGCGCTCGTCGATCCGACGGTGTTACGTGGGCGTTGGCTGCTGCCCGAAGACGAGAACGCGCTCGTGGTCAACGAAGCGTTCCTGGATGACTTTCCGGACCTCCATGTTGGCGACGCGCTCAGGCTGAAGATCGCTGAGCGTGAGCGTGACTGGGTTGTGGTGGGGGTCTTTCAGTATACGGGCATGGATGATCTGATCGTCTATACAAACTATGAGTACCTGTCCAGTTTGCTCAAAGCTGGGAACCAGGCTTCCATGTACCGGATCGTGACACAGAACCATAGCCTCGCGTTCCAAGAGCGGGTAGGAGAGCAACTCAACGAGCGCTTCAGAGCGCTGGGCTACAGAGTGGCAAACGTAGAAGCAGGCGAGGCCTACAACGCCTCAGTTACGGAGGTTCTCGGGATCCTGACTGCTGTCCTTCTTGTGATGGCACTGCTGACCGCACTGGTCGGCAGTATTGGCCTCACGGGTACGATGAGCATGAATGTCCTGGAGCGCACCCGCGAGATCGGTGTGATGCGGGCGGTTGGCGCACACAACCAGATCATCGCCAAGCTCGTCCTAGTAGAAGGGTTGTTGGTGGGGCTGATCAGCTATGCCTTTGGCGCAGTGTTGTCCTTCCCGATCACGTATCTCCTTTCGAACGTGATCAGCCTGGCGATCTTTAGCTCACCAGCCACTTTCGCCTTCACCGTCCAGGGCTTTGCGATCTGGCTGGCGGTCGTTGCCGGGCTTTCTGTGCTGGCGAGCATCGTGCCGGCCCGGAGTGCGACGCAACTGACGATTCGTGAAGTGCTTGCCTATGAGTAGTAGAAAGTAGCGTATTCCATGAAATGGTGGTTGATCGCGCCTGTCGTCCTGTTGCTGGTTGCATCCCTTGTCGGGTGCAGCTCAGGGCCGAGCTTGGGCGGCGCCAAGGTCGAGGCCCAAGGCCCGGGACAAACTGGCTCCACGCTTCCCCTAATCCAAGCCAGTAACGAGGGCGTCGTGATCGCCGAGGGCGTTGTCGAGCCCGAGCGATCGAGCTATCTCAGCTTCGAGCTCCCTGGTGAAGTCGTCGAGGTCCGCGTAGAGGCCGGAGACCAGGTCGAGACGGACGATGTTCTGCTGCAACTCGATGCTAGGGACCTGGATCTGGCGCTGCGCAGCGCCGAGCAAGACGTCATCGCACAGCAAGCAGCACTGGAACAACTGCGCGAGGGTGCCAGCCAGAAGGTGATCGATCGCGCGGACAAGGCCAATGCGGACCAGATCGCCCAGGCAAGAGTGGCACTCCGTGCGAAAGAGCTGCAACTGGAAAAGGCCAAGCAGGAAGATCCGGGCATTGCTGTCGCTGCTGCTCAGGCACGCATCAAGCAGCTTGAACTGAGCCTGGCACAGGCGCAAGCTCAAGGGGCAGGGCCTTCGGTAACGACCGCAGAGGTTGCGCTTGAACGAGCGCGAATCGCGCTCGCGGACACGCAGGACGAGTACGGCAAGGCTCTTGACCGCCCATGGGAAGATCAGGCCATCAGAGACACGTGGGCCAAGCGGCTCGAGCAGGCGCAGCTCGACCACAAGGTAGCACAGGCAGGAGTGGACAATGCGCGTAACGCGGAGCAGGCGCACGATGCGAGCCTCGGCGTCCTTGGGGCACAGATCGAGGAAGCGCGGACCCAGTTGACGCAGGCGCTGGTCGCACAAGACGCTTTCTCGACCACGATCGAGATCCTCGCCGAGGACGTGGAGGCAGCGCGCCTGCAGTTGGAGTCATTGCAGACCTGGGACAATCCCTACCGCGATGAAGCCTCGGAACAGGAGATCGCCCAGGCAGAGGCACAGCTAGAAAAGACGAGAGTCGCCCTCGATCAGCTTCGTCTTCAGCGAGAGGATGCTACCCTTACGGCCCCATTTGCAGGGACGGTGGTCGCCGTGGATGCTGAACTGGGAGATCAGGTAGCTCCGGGACAGGTCGTCGTCACCCTGGCCACGCTGGACCATCTCCAGGTAATCACGACGGATCTCAGTGAGCTAGAGATAGGTCAGATCGGGGTCGGCGACAGCGCGATCGTGAAGATAGATGCCTTCCCCTCCGTCGAGCTGAGTGGCACGGTGAGCGATATCGCTTTGCAGGCGCAGGACTATCGCGGAGACACGGTCTACGAAGTGACGATCGAGCTCGATCCCACGGCCGCAGATCCCGGTCTACGCTGGGGGATGACCGCGATGGGCGAGATCCACGGTCAGTGAAGTCGACAAATCGTCAGAGACGGTACACATCCGGCCTTCGGTCGCGTAGATGGGCGCTCGGGTCAGCTCGTACCCGATCTGCTTTCGCCAGGTCGAGCTCGGTCACCACGAACGGTACGTCGGGGGCTCGTTCGTCGGTCACAACCTCTCCCCTCGGCCCAGTAACGAGTGCCTGTCCGGGATGTGTGAACGCGATCCATACTTCGCTCTCGTAGGATCGGGTCTGCATCATGCAAAGGTTACGCGCATCGCACATCCCGTAGGTGGGGTTGAAGATGATCCGCGCTCCGCCAAGTGCGAGGCTGCGCACTGTCTCCGGCCAACGCCGGTCCGCACAGATCATGACTCCAAAGGGCCCAAAGTCGGAGCTGAAGACTGGAAGGCGGCTTCCAGCACAGAACTTGCGATCGTGTGTCTGGCAGTGCACCTTGTCGTACATCCCGGTCAGGCGTCCCGTGCGATCGAGGATCAGGGCTGTGTTGTACGTGCCCTCTTTCGCACGCCTGGTGCAGCCGAGGATGAACCAGGCGCCCGCTTGGGACGTCCAGCGCATCACGTTCGCTACATAGCGCGAATCGTCGGGGACGACGGCATACCCGACCAGGTTGTCCGCCGTCACCCATTCCTCAGTCACTACGTAGCCATCGAGGAAACACTCGGGTGTGATGACTACGTCTGGCCGGTGCTCCGCAACCTCGCGCAATACCGAGAGAAGCCGTCGGTGGTTTTCCTCAAGGTTCCCCTTCTGCGGGTAGACCTTGATCTGCGCGATTCGCAGGATCATGTGAGGCCTACCCGCTTCCGGGAAGCACGATCTCACCCGACGCGATTCGGGCGAGCGTTTCGACCAGGAGATCGTGTTCCTGCATCAACACGCGGGCGGCCAGCCTCTCGACTGTGTCACCGGGACGCACGGACACATGGCGTTGTGCGAGCACTGGACCGTGGTCGTACTGGGCATCGACCAGGTGTACTGTGACGCCAGTCTCCTCTGCGCCTGAAGCAAGAACCGCCTCGTGCACTCTGGCTCCATACATCCCCTTGCCACCAAAGTGCGGCAACAGGGCCGGATGGATATTGATGATGCGTCCGGCGTACGCGCGTAACGTCTGGGGGCCGATCTTTTTCATATAGCCGGCCAGGACAACCAGGTCAACATCGTACTGCTTTAGCGTGTCGCGGATGGCCCGGTCAAGCTCGCGGGGATCGGGGTGCGTGGCGCTGCTCAAGTGGGCGTATGGGATGCCCTCGCGCTTTGCCCGCTCCAAGGCGCCAGACGTGCTGTTGTTGCTGATCGCGATCCGTGGACTGGCGTCGAGGCGGCCTGACGTGCACGCGTCCATCACAGCCTGCATGTTGCTCCCTCGTCCTGAAGCCAGGAAACCCAGGTTCACCACTCCCTCCTCACGCTCGGATTCCCATCCGCGTCAGCTCCCAGGCTGTGTAGTACCTGGACATAGTCCTGCATCCGGGCGCGCCGCAAGCCGCGTTTGTGTCCGAGTACCCACTTGAGTGCCTCGATTGTCCACTCGTACAGGTAGTTCAGGATCAACCATCCTCGCACTACGTTGCCAACGATACGGCCATAGTGCTTGCGAAAGTAGCGCACCTTGCTGCGGCTGAAGCGGATATGGGTTGCTGCACCCGCCTGTTCGCTGCTCTTGCCCTCATAGTGGATTACCTGTGCTGTAGGCAAATACGCTGCGTGCCACCCAGCGTCTCGCATGCGTTTCTGCCAGTCCAGTTCCTCCGAGTACATAAAGTACCCTTCGTCGAGCAGGCCGACCTGGTCCACCACTTCGCGCCGCACGAGCAGGCAGGCGCCCACCAGCCAGTCCACAGCACACTCCTGGTCCGGTGGATGGTCGAGGACCCTGTAACGGCGCAGTTCACGGCTGGCAGGGAACCACTTTTCCAGAAAGGTGCTGTCGATGAGCGCCGTTCGCAGCGTGGGCAGCCGACGTCGCGAAGGCTGCACGCTGCCGTCTGGGTAGCGCAACTGCGGTCCGAGAACGCCCACCTGGGGATGGTCGTCCGTGTATGCAACCATCTGCTCGAGCGCATCGTCCAGGATCTCTGTGTCGGGATTGAGCAGCATCAAGTACCGCCCACGGCTCTTCTGCATCCCCAGGTTATTGCCGCCTGTGTAGCCCAGGTTGGTGCCGCTCGCGTACAACCGGACCTCTGGGTACAGCTCTCTCACCATATCCGGGCTTCCATCAGAGGACGCCGAGTCGACCACCAGCACCTCAAATCGATGCCCGGAGGGAAGCAATGCCCATACACCGTCCCCTTGTGCTTGGACGTCCCGCAGGATGGAGGCGAGGCAGCGCTGGAGCAAGTCGCACACGTTCCAGCTAACGATGATAATAGACAGATCGAGCGTGCAGGATGCCGGGAGCAGCGGCTCGCTCATGGAGCCTGCGATGTCGTCGGTAGGCCAAAGAGACGTCGCGCGTTAGCCGTTGTCGTGCGTGCCACCTCCCCCGCCCGTACGCCACATACCCGCGCGAGCTCTTCCGCGATGTAGGGCAGGAAGGCGGGTTCGTTGCGCTGGCCTCGACGCGGCTGTGGAGTGAGATAGGGGCAGTCCGTCTCCAGCAACAGGCGCTCCAGCGAGAGCTGTGCGATGAGTGCACGCAGGTCATCTGCGCTCGGGTAGGTCACCGGCCCGTCGACGCCAAGGTAAAGACCCAGGTCCAGAGCTTGGCGGGCAGTGTCCAGGTCCCCAGAGTAACAGTGCAGCACTCCGGGTGGTACCTCGGCTTCATGCACCATCTCTCCTATCCACGCCGTCAGGTTTGCCATCACCGTCTCGTACGCGTCCCTCCTGCCCTTCCGATCGCGAATGTGAACCACCACGGGCTTGCCCACCTCGCTGGCCAGCGCCAACTGCATCTGGAACGCCGCTAGCTGGTCCTCGCGTGTAGCATAGTCCCGGTAGTAATCGATGCCGATCTCACCGATGGCTACCACCTTGGGGTGACTGGCCAGATCAGCAAGCTCTTCCAGCGCTGGTGGGCTGAACCCGGTGCTGTCGTGAGGATGCACGCCGATCGTGGCATATACTGGTGGATACTGCTCGGCGAGGGCAATCGCGGCACGGCTGGACTCGATGCTGGTACCCACAGTGATCATCTGAGCGACGCCTCGCTCCACAGCGCGCGAGATGACTTGCTCGCGGTCATCAGCAAATCGGGAACTGTCCAGGTGCGCGTGCGTCTCGATCAGCTCGGTTTCCCTCGGCATTGCGTGGCAGCTTCCTGGCCTCCGTCCTTGTTGACTCAGAGATTGTGCTCCTGGCGTAAGAGCTCGATGTCGGCACGGACCATCATGTCGACCAATGCGTCAAAGCCAACCTCGGGGCGCCAATCCAGCACCTCTCTCGCCTTTGACGGGTCACTGACTAGCAGGTCCACCTCAGCGGGCCGGTAGAACTTGGGATCGACGACGACATAGTCTTCCCAGTCCAGATCGAGGCACTCAAAAGCAGTCTCACACAGCTCGCGCACCGCATGTGTCTCTCCGGTTCCGACCACAAAGTCCTGGGGGTGATCCTGTTGCAGCATCAACCACATCGCCTTTACATAGTCACCTGCGAAACCCCAGTCGCGTCGCGAGGCCAGGTTACCGAGGTGAAGATCCTTTGCCAGGCCCAGTTTGATCTTGGCAGCCCCGTACGTAATCTTTCGCGTCACGAACTCGAGCCCGCGTCGCGGGCTCTCGTGATTGAACAAGATCCCCGAACAGGCAAACAGGTCATAGCTCTCCCGGTAGTTCACTGTGATCCAGTGACCGTACACCTTTGCTACACCGTACGGTGATCGGGGATGAAAAGGGGTGTCTTCGTTCTGTGGTACTCGCCGGACCTTGCCAAACATTTCGCTGCTTGAGGCTTGGTAAAAGCGGATCGACGGGTCGACCATGTGCACTGCCTCGAGCATGCGCGTCACTCCAAGTGCCGTTGCCTCCCCGGTGAATACAGGCTGTCGCCACGAAGTAGGGACGAAGGACTGGGCCGCCAGGTTATAGACCTCTCGGGGCGCGTACTCGCGCAGTGCATCAACCAGCGACATCTGGTCCAGAAGGTCCCCGGGGACAAGCATGATCTGGTCCTGGATGTGCTCGATGCGCTGGAAATTCACTGTGCTGCTGCGCCTTACCATCCCTACGACCGTGTATCCTCGCGCGAGGAGGAACTCAGCAAGGTAAGAGCCATCCTGTCCAGTGATTCCGGTGATCAGAGCGGTTGGCATTGCATCACTCCTTTTCGCTCGGATTCCCATCCGCGTGACCGACCTGTGCACGCCAGTAAGCAAGCACGTCGGCGAGGCTCTCTTCAAAGCTGATCCTGGGCTCCCATCCCGTGCACGCGTGCAGCTTTCGATAGTCGCACACGACGCGCGGTATGTCGCTCGGGCGCATCCGCTCGGGATCCTGCTCAACCCGGACGCTGGCAGTGCTGTATAGGAGCAGCGTATCCAGTACCTCGCGCACGGCGTACGAGTGCCCAGACCCAACGTTGTACACCTCGCCCGAATTGCCATGCAGTGCGAGCAAGTGGTAGGCGCGCACGACGTCGCGTACGTCCGTAAAGTCTCGCTCCGCTCCCAGATGGCCCACGCGCATGACTGGCGCCTGCAGGCCGGCCTCGATACGCGCGATCTGTGAGGCGAAATCGGAAGACACGAAACCAAGGCGCTGGCGAGGGCCGATATGGTTAAAAGGCCGGACCCGCACGGTGTCGATACCATGACTCAGATAGTATTGTAGCCCGAGCATGTCCTGCCCCACTTTGCTGACCGCATACGGGTTGAGCGGGCGAAAGGGCGCGGACTCGTTCACGGGCAGCTCCTTCTCTGGTACTGCGCCATACTCCTCGCTGGACCCGACGACGATCACACGGCTGTCAAGCTTGAGGTTCACCACCGCCTGGAGGATGTTGGCCTGCATCGACATGTTGATCTGTAGGGTTGCTGCGGGGTCACGCCACGAGCTGCCTGTAACTGCCATGGCGGCGAGATGAAAGATGATGTCGGGATGCGTCTGCTCCAGGACGAACTCGACAACTGGCAGTCGCGACAACTCGGCCGGATAGGGCTTTAGCCGATCGCAGACCTGGCGGATGTTGTCATACGGACCGTACACCGTGCCCGAGATCTCCCAATCAGTCTCGGCAAGCAGGTATTCAGCCAGATGACTGCCGACAAAGCCGGAAACGCCGGTGATGAGCGCTCTCAAGGTAGGCTCCTCCGGTGGGATGAGTAGCTGCTTCCGCGGATGTTGGCAGGATTATACAAGAGATCAATGACCCGGGCAAGCTCCATCTGTCGCCAAAGCCCGTATTTTGACAGTCGTGACCGTTCGTGCTACAATAAGTAGCATATGCCAAGACTGAGATGGAGACGAGTAAGGACACGTCGCTCATCCAGCGAGTCCGCGGGCGGTGGAAGGCGGGCATGGGTGTGTCCTGAATATCCCTCCGGAGTTGCCAACCAAAAGGTCTGCGTAGAGATCGAGTAGGCTTGGCCGGGTCCGTTCGCCGTTAGACGAACGGGGGTATGATTGTACCCCATAAAGTGGTCCCTACTAAGGGACAAACAGGGTGGTACCACGGAAGCGACGTTGCGCTTTCGCCCCTATCGGGCGAGAGCGCTTTTTGTGTCTGCACGGTTCGGGCATAGCTAGAAAGACAGAGAGATGTTTGACCAAGTACCTACACAGATCGACTTTACCGCGGTGGAACACGAGATCCTCGAGCATTGGAAGGAGATCAGGGCGTTCGAGACGCGTCGCAAGCTCAACGAAGGCAAGCCGACGTGGAGCTTCCTTGACGGTCCTATCACGGCAAACAATCCGATGGGCGCTCACCATGCCTGGGGGCGGACCTACAAGGACGTATTCAACCGCTACTGGGCGATGAAGGGCTATGACACACGCTACCAGAACGGGTTCGATTGCCAGGGACTTTGGGTCGAGGTCGAGGTCGAAAAGGAGCTTGGGTACGAGAGCAAGCGCGATATCGAGAAACACGGCCTGGAGGACTTTGTCAATGTCTGCAAGCAGCGTGTCCTCAGGTACGCGGCAGTCCAGACAGAGCAAAGCATCCGCCTGGGTTACTGGATGGACTGGAACGATCCGGCGCTCCTCCGCGAGCTTGAGGCCAAGATGGCCAGAGACCCCTCCGAGGTGATCACGGTCCAGGGACCGTATGGGCCAGTGACGGACCGTGTCGAGCAGATCGTGGGCCGCCTGGGAATGCCCGAGCTGGGAGGATCGTACTTTACCTTTTCGAACGAGAACAACTATATGATCTGGGCTATGCTCAAGACGTGCCACGATCGAGGCTGGCTATACAGAGGGCACGACGTGATGCCCTGGTGCGCGCGCTGTGGTACCGGTATCTCGCAGCACGAGATCGTCACCGAGGGCTACGTCGAGCTGACGCATCCCAGCATCTATCTCTATTTTCCGTTGCGAGACAGGCCAGGCGAGTCGCTGCTTGTCTGGACGACCACGCCCTGGACGCTCACGAGCAACATGGCGGTGGCCGTCCACCCGGATCTGCCCTACGTGCTCGTCGAACAGGCCGGGCGCAGTTTCTGGGTATCCAGGGGGGCGCTGCCAAATGCGGCCCGAGGGGAATACCAGGTCCTGGACGAGAAGCCGGGTCGTGAGCTGATCGGCTGGACCTACGATGGGCCGTTTGACGAGTTACCGGTCATCGCTGATGCGCTGCGGCGAGTCAAGCCCTATCCCCATCGCGTCATCGCGTGGGATGAGGTCGGTGAGGCCGAAGGAACAGGACTCGTTCACATCGCGCCCGGCTGCGGTGCTGAAGACTTTCAACTAGGCCTGGAGTACGATCTTCCTGCGGTCGCTCCGCTCGACGAGCTGGGCGTGTATGTGGGCGGTTTTGACTGGCTGACCGGCATGAACGTCAGGGACGTACGCGAGCCAATCTTCCAGAACCTGAGGGAAAAAGGGCTCGTCCATCGTATCGAGGACTATGAGCATCGCTATCCTGTCTGCTGGCGCTGTGGTGAAGAGCTCGTCTTCCGTCTGGTCGACGAGTGGTTCATCCGCATGGGTGACCAACTCGACAGACCGCTAGAGCAGGTCACGAAAGAGGAGAAAGAACAGAATCTGCGCTACCAGATCATGGACGTCGTGCAGAACGAGACCAAGTGGTATCCCTCCTTTGGCCTCGAGCGCGAGATGGACTGGCTGCGTAACATGAACGACTGGATGATCTCCAAGAAGCGCTACTGGGGCCTCGCGCTCCCGATCTGGGAGTGCGAGTGCGGACATTTCGAGGTCATCGGCAGCCGCGAGGAGCTGCGGGAGCGTGCGGTCAAGGGCTGGGAGACGTTCGAGGGCCATACCCCACATCGTCCATGGATCGATGCCATCCAGATCGAATGCCCCGAGTGCGGCGGGCTGGAGCGCCGCATACCCGACGTCGGCAATCCGTGGCTCGACGCCGGGATCGTTGGCCTGTCCACTGTGCGCTATCGTAGCGAGCCTGCCTACTGGGAAAAATGGTCGCCTGCCGATCTGATCAGCGAGAGTTTTCCCGGGCAGTTCCGCTGCTGGTTCTACTCGCTGTTGACGATGAGCACGGTGATGACCCGGCGGACGCCGTTCCGGCACTGCTACACGTATGGTCTTCTCCTCGCCGAGGATGGGCGGCAGATGCACAAGAGCTGGGGCAATGCGATCTGGTTCGATGACGCCGCCGAGACCATGGGCGTGGACGTGATGCGCTGGATGTACTGCACGCACAAGCCTGAGCAGAATCTGCTGTTTGGCTACAGCGGCGCAGACGAGACGCGCCGGCGCTTTCTAATCCCGTTCTGGAATGTGTATGCGTTCTTTGCCAACTATGCTCGCCTCGACAGGTGGGAGCCCGGCGGGACGTCTGCGGCAGACGCGGATGGGAATCCGAAGGAGCTGAGCCTGCTCGATCGCTGGATCTTGAGCAAGCTGCAGGCGCTGATTGCCGACGTCACAGCCGAGATGGATGACTATGACGTCTATGATGCGGCGAATCTGCTTGAAGCATTTGTCGGCGAGCTCAGCAACTGGTACGTGCGGCGCAGCCGCCGTCGTTTCTGGCGTGGGGCCGACGAGGGAGATGCGGACAAGGACGCCGCATACAGCACGCTCTACACTGTGCTGACCACGCTCTGCCGCCTGCTCGCTCCCTTTGCGCCCTTTGTCGTCGAAACGATGTACCAGAACCTGGTCAAGGCGATCGATGCAGATGTACCGGACAGCGTCCACCACCAGGACTGGCCGCTCGTCGACGCGTCGCTCGTCGATGACGAGCTGATGGCCGACATGGAGATCGCGATGATGGTGGCGTCGCTTGGCCATTCGGCGCGCAACTCGGCCAACATCAAGCTGAGACAGCCGCTTGCCAGGGCGACCGTCGTCGCTGATGCTCGCCAGCAGGCGCGCCTAGAGCGCCTGTCCGAGATCGTGCTCGACGAGCTCAATGTCAAGGAACTGGCGTTCGTGCGCGAAGCAGACGATCTTGTGCACTATGAGATCGGGCTCAATCCCCGGCTTCTGGGGCCGAAGTACGGCGCCCTGTTTCCCAGGCTGCGCGCGGCTGTCACCGATATGCGAGCCGTACCCTTGGCCCGGGCGCTCCAGGCTGACCAGCCCATCCACGTCGAGGTAGATGGAACGACGATAGAAGTGCTGCCCAGCGAAGCCCAGGTGCGGATGCGTGCACGCGAAGGCCTTGCCGTCGCCGATGCTGGAGGAATCGTCGTTGGCATCGACACTGAGCTCACGCCCGAGCTCGTCCAGGAGGGACTGGCACAGGATATCGTCAGGCGGATCCAGGATGCGCGCAAGAATGCCGGGTTTGAGATCGAGGATCGGATTGTCTTGTCCTACCAGGCGGACGAGTCGCTGCGCCAGGTGCTCCAGGACATGGGAGACTATATCGCCTCCGAGACCCTTGCGCTCAGGATCGAGCCTGGTCCCCCCCTGAGCGAGGGCTATACCGAGTCTTTCGAGATCGGCGGAGCTAGCGTGCGGCTAAGCATCAAGCGTACGGAGTGATTGTACGTACCGGGGTGCCACGCATCGCCTGATATGTGGTGCCCCGGTATCACCGTTGTCACTTGCGAAAAGGCCTGGGGGAACCGCACATGCAGCAGCGTAGAGTGCTGAGAGAAGCCATTGCCGCAGTCGAGCGCGGGGACACGTTTGCCGCACGGCAGCTTCTGGGCCAGGTCCTGCGGTCCGATCCGGAGTGCTCAGAAGCCTGGTTGTGGATGAGTCGCACTGTAGAGGATGACAGGCAGCGGGAGGAATGCCTGCGTCGGGCATTGTCACCGAGCAGAGCGGATATCGTTGGCCGTCCGCCCATCTCTCCTTCTGTACGCCCAGCTCGGGATCCCCCTCCACCCTACCCTGTTTCTGAGGTTTTCATGGATTCTGGTGTCTTGGGGGATGGTGGGGTTGTGTTCGCCGAAATCGCTACACGAAGTGATCCTACTGCAGAGGCACTTCTTCTCTCCAGCGCGCGGCGGCTGGCAGGGCAGCGCAACATCATGCTAATGACTGCTATGACACTCTCGCTGCTCTGCGGCCTGAGCCTGCTCCTCTTTCTCGCCACCACCGCTGTTCCTCGTGCGCACGAGCGGATCAGGCAACGCTACCAGTCGACGCCCTATGCGGCAACTCTCTGGTGCCCATCGTGTGAGCAATCAGGCGAGGCGCTTGCGCTGTGGAGCCGGCCCAGTGGAGCATTCCCAGCCCGGACCGGTGCGCTGTCCCCTGGTACTCGCGTCTCGGTCATCGCCGAGCAGTGGGCCACCATGGAGGGACGTATGTACGTCAAGATAGAGGCCGACCAGCAGAGCGGATGGGTCGACGCTACCTACGTGAGGCGTTAGTGCTCAGCCGAGCTCGCGCCACCGCCCATCGCGCAGCAGGTCCTCCCAGCTC
>CAZLMZ010000080.1:11902-13137 GCA_964560475.1 uncultured Anaerolineae bacterium | reverse complement strand
ACATCGGACGTGGACCTGGTACAGGGCTTCGTGGGGCAGGGCTTTCTCATGGTCATTGGCTCGGCGTTGATGATGATCGGCAGCCTGATCTTTCTCTTTATCACCAACTGGCAGCTCTCGATCGTGATGCTGGTGATCGTGCCCCTCTCCTTTGCCATCTTTGGCAACCTGAGCAGCCGCATCCGCCCGATGTTCCGCGTGGTGCAGCAGCGCTTGTCGCACCTGAACACGGTCCTGCAAGAGAGCCTGGTCGGTGTGCGCGTGGTCAAGGCGTTCGTGCGCGAGCCGCACGAGGCGCAGCGTTTCGAGGCTGCCAACCAGGAGCTGTACGATATCAACATCCGCATCGCCCGGATGGTCTCTTTTCTCTTTCCGCTGATCTTTCTCTTTTCCAACACCGCTACTTTGGCGGTGTACTGGATCGGCGGTGGGCAGGTGATCCGGGGCCAGCTCTCCCTGGGCGAGATGATCTCGTTCATCAACTATATGATGATGGCCTTCTGGCCGATGATGACCGTGACTATGGTGATCACCATGATCTCGCAGGCCTCTGCTTCTGCCGAGCGCATTTTCGAGGTCCTCGACGCGCGCTCGGAAGTCGTGGAAAAGCCAGATGCCGTGCCGCTGCCGCCCGTGGAGGGCAGGGTCGTCTTTGAGGACGTCTCGTTCCGCTACATCGAGCACGGCGAGCCGGTGCTGTCGGCGGTGAGCTTTGCCGCCGAACCGGGGCAGGTCATTGCCCTGTTGGGCGCGACCGGATCGGGCAAGTCGACGATCATCAACCTCATCCCGCGCTTCTATGACGTGACCGAGGGGCAGGTGCTGATCGACGGCACCGACGTGCGCGACGTGACGATCGAGAGCCTGCGCTCGCAGATCGGCATCGTCTTTCAAGAGACCACGCTCTTTGCCGGGACGGTCAAGGAGAATATCGCCTTTGGCCGGCCCGAGGCGACGATGGACGAGATTGTTGCTGCGGCCAAGGCCGCGGAAGCACACGACTTTATCGCGAGCTTCCCCGATGGGTACGAAACGCAGGTCGGTGAGCGCGGCATGACGCTCTCCGGCGGGCAAAAGCAGCGCGTGGCCATCGCGCGCGCGCTGGTCCTCAACCCGCGCATCCTGATCCTGGATGACTCGACCTCGAGCGTCGACCTGGAGACCGAGTACCGGATCCAGCAGGCGCTGGACCGGCTGATGGAGGGGCGGACCAGCTTTGTCATCGCCCAGCGCAT
>CAZLMZ010000080.1:8624-11802 GCA_964560475.1 uncultured Anaerolineae bacterium | reverse complement strand
TGGTTGACGATGTCCTCGCAATCGTTGACCATGAACATTGTCGGGCAAAAGGTCCTGCTCAAGATGCGGACCGAGATCCTGGAGCGGATCCACGGCCTATCGTTGAAGTTTTTTGACGAGCGCGAAGCCGGTGACCTGATGAGCCGGCTGGTCAACGACACGCAGGTGATCAACCAGGTCTTTTCCGGCGGCATCGTCCGCCTGCTGCAGGTGTCGTTGAGCCTGTTCGGCATCATCGTCGCCATGTTCAGCCTGCGGTGGGACCTGGCCCTGGCCAGCTTTGCCATCTTGCCGGTGATGCTCTTGGCCACGTCGGTCTTTGCCAAGCGCGCGCGCACGGCCTTTCGCCTCACGCGTGAGACGATCGGCAACGTCAGCTCGGAGCTACAAGAGAACATCGCCGGGGTGCGCGAGGTGCAGGCCTTTGCCCGTGAGCGGGCCAACGTGGCCGAGTTCCGGCAGGTCAACCGCGCCAACCGCGACGCTAACGTCCAGGCCCAGACCTTGACCTCGGCCTTTTCGCCAGCGCTCGACGTGCTGAGTACCGCGGCGCTGGCGATCGTCCTTGGCTATGGCGGGTGGCTGGTGGTGCGAGGCGCGGCCACCATCGGCCTGATCGTCGCCTATATGACCTACGTGCAGCGCTTTTACCGGCCGATCCAGATGATCTCGAGCCTGTGGACCCAGTTCCAGTCGGCCGTAGCCGGTGCAGAGCGCATCTTTGAGCTGATCGATACCAAGCCCGAGGTCGTCGACGCGCCCGACGCGGTCGAGCTGCCACCGGTCAAGGGACGGGTGGCGTTCGATCACGTGAACTTTGCCTACAAGACCGACGAGCCGGTGCTGCGGGATGTCTCGCTGGAAGTGGAGCCGGGGCAGACGCTGGCCCTGGTCGGGCCGACCGGCGCCGGCAAGACGAGCATCGTCAGCCTGCTGACCCGCTTTTACGACGTGGACAGCGGCTGGATCACGGTCGATGGGAACGACATCCGCAGCGTGACGCAGGCCAGCCTGCGCGGGCAGATGGGCGTCGTGCTGCAGGATACGTTCCTCTTTTCGACGACCGTGATGGACAATATCCGCTACGGGCGCCTCGACGCGACGGACGAAGAAGTGATGGAGGCCGCCCGCCTGGCCAACGCGCACGATTTCATCATGCGCCTACCCGACGGGTACCAGACCAATATCGGTGAGCGGGGGAGCAACCTCAGCCAGGGGCAGCGGCAGTTGATCTCGATCGCGCGTGCCATCCTGTGTGACCCGCGGATCCTGATCCTCGATGAGGCGACGTCGAGCGTGGACACGCGCACCGAGCTGCTGATCCAGGCTGCACTGGACAAGCTGCTGCGCGGACGGACCAGTTTCGTCATCGCCCACCGCCTGAGCACGATCCGCAACGCCGACAAGGTGCTGGTCCTCGAACACGGCGAGATCGTCGAGCGCGGCACGCACAGCTCGCTGATGGCGGCGCGGGGCAAGTACTATGACCTGTATATGAGCCAGTTCCGCCGCGAGGCGGGCCAGGAAGAGGAAGAACCGCAGGCCGTCTCTGCCAGTGTCGACGCAGACGTGCGGGGAGACGGGCATCGTCTATCGGGGCAGGTTACGCCTGCTACGTGACGCCAGATGCCGGCATGTACCCTGGCGGGTAGCCGGCCCACGGGAGCTCTGGTAGGTTACGCCTCTTGGCGTGACGCATAGACCGAAATCGGGAGAGGGCACTAGCCAAGTGCCCTCTCCCTGTTATATACTATAGGTAACGAGCCCTTATCTGTCCTGGATGGAGAAGATGATGCCGGATATGCGCCCCAATATCCTCTACCTGCACTGCCACGATGCAGGACGCTATATCGAGCCCTACGGGCACCGCGTCCCGACTCCCAACCTGCAGCGCCTGGCCGAGCAGGGGGTCATGTTTCGGAACGCCTTTGCTGCAGCGCCGACCTGCTCGCCCAGCCGGGCGGCGCTGCTCACCGGCCAGTCGCCGCACAACGCCGGCATGCTGGGCCTGGCCCACCATGGTTGGTTCCTGAACGACTATGGCCAACACCTGATCCATTCGCTGCACGAGGCCGGCTATACCTCGGTCCTGTGCGGTGTACAGCACCTCACCGATTTCCGGCGCACGCGTTCGTGCGCGCGCATCGGCTATTGCCGCGTCCTGCACGTCTCGGCCGCCGACCTTCGCCGCAACATGGCCCCCGTGCGCCGGCGCACGCCGCGGGGGGAGCGTGCTTTCCAGCATGGGCGCGGCATCTTTCATCCCGTGCGTGGTGGTCGTGCGCAGCGTGCGCGGCGTACGCAGAGTACGCAGTATACGCAGCGCGCACGGCGACCTCTCCCTCGCCGGCGCCGTACGATGGGCCAACTGCGGCGCTGGCGAGGCTTACCGCATCCCCCCGGCATCCGCAGCATCCGCGGCGCACCGGGGGCGGCCCGCAGGCGGTTGACCGGCGGCGCTCGCGTCGCTCTCGACCGCAGCGTAGCCCGGGTAGCTGCTAAATGGCTGCGTTCCGCAGCGGCGGCACAGCCCTTTTTCATGAGCGTCGGCATGATCATGCCGCACCGTACCTACGCGCCCGCGCGCCCGCGCCTCTACCCGGCCGAGGATCCGCGCTACGTTCAGCCACCGGCCCCGCTGCCCGATGTGCCCGAGGTGCGGCGCGATACGGCCGACTATGTGGCCAGCGTGCGCATCATGGATGCGGCGTGCGGCATCGTCCTCGATGCGCTGGAAGAGAGTGGCCTGGCAGAGAACACGCTCGTCATCGCCACCACCGATCACGGCATCGCCTTTCCCTTTATGAAGTGTACCCTGACCGACCATGGCCTGGGCGTCTACCTGATCGTGCGTGGCCCGGGCGGTTTCGAGGGCGGCAGGGCCATCGACGGGATGGTTTCCCAGCTCGACGTCTACCCGACGCTGTGCGAGCTGCTCAGCATCGAACCACCCCCGTGGCTTCAGGGCACGTCGTTCATGCCGCTCGTGCGGGGCGAGCGAGACGAGATCCACGAGGAGCTCTACGGCGAGGTGACCTACCACGCTGCCTACGAGCCGATGCGCTCGATCCGCACGCGGCGCTGGAAATACATCCGCCGCTTTAACCCGCAGCAGACGCACCCCGTCCTGCGCAACATCGACAGCGGGCACAGCAAGCGCTACCTGCTCCAGCACGGC
>CAZLMZ010000080.1:0-8524 GCA_964560475.1 uncultured Anaerolineae bacterium | reverse complement strand
CGTCCTGCGCAACATCGACAGCGGGCACAGCAAGCGCTACCTGCTCCAGCACGGCTTGGCCCGGCATATGGTGCCCTCCGAGTACTTGTTCGACATGGCCTTCGATCCGAATGAGGAGAACAACCTGGCTGACGATCCGGTGTATGCAGAGATCGAGCGCGATCTTGACGCGCGGCTGCGAGCGTGGATGGTACGGACTGAAGACCCGCTGCTCGCCGGGCCGGTCCCTCGCCGGAATGGCGGCAACGGGATCCGCGGCTGGCGCCGCTGGGTCAGGGCGCGACGCAGATCGAGCAGGTGGGCGAGGCGGAAGAGGTGAGCAATGGAGAGATGGACGAGAAAGAGTAGCCTCTACAACCCCGTTTTCTCCGTACTTGGTCGAGCATAGGCGATCCAGGTGCATCCCCGTTACGTCTCAGACCAATCTCGTGTAGACCGAGAAAACGGGGTTGTTTCTCTCACCTCAAAGGCAAACCGCCGCCCAAAGCGCCGAAAGAGCCGCAGTACCGGCCGGCCGAAAAGGCCGATCAAGGCCACGTTCCCCGCTGCACGCCCCACGTCCCACCATGCCGAGGTCAGGCCGTAAAATGCCAGGTAGCGGCGCAGCGTCTGCAGCGCGCCCATACCCGGCTCCCAGTACACACCGGCCTGCGTCGGATCGTAGACGAAAGGCCAGAACCACAGGTTCATGACAAAGCCAAAGGCCATGCCCCAGACGATGCCCCACGCCGCCAGTACGAGCACCTCCAGCCGTGGACGCCGGTGCAGGTCGGGCAGCCAGGCCGAGGTCAGTCCCACCCAGCCGATGGCCAGCATCTGGTAGGGCAGCCACGGCCCCACGCCTGCGCCCAGCAGCGCCGAGACGCCCACCGAGAGCGCGCCGAGCAGGTAACCAAAGAGCGGCCCATAGCAATAGCCCGCCACGATCGGCAGCGCCTGCATGGCCGAGAACCCCACCGGTCCCGGCACCGCGCGCAGCACGGCATTGGTGGCCGTGAGCACACCCAGCGCGGCGACCATCTTGGCGTTTAGGCCGCTGCCGAGCAGGCTGCTCAGCACCGCGCCCAGGCAGAGGGCGATCAGGACGGTAAAGATCAGCGCCGCGTCCTGGGTGTGGGCCGCGCCACCTTGCAGTGCGGCGGCCTCTTCCTGCGGCTGCAGAAAGGGGTAGAGAAAGGCGGCGATACCGATCGCGCTCGACAGGATCAGGATCGCCGCGTTCAGCCAGCGGGACGAGGCAGCAGCGGCATACCAGCGGCTCATCGGCCCTCCATCACGTCGTCCACGGTCAGGTAGCGCGGGTCGCGAAACAGCTTGCTCACCTGCGAGGCAAAGACCTGCGAGCCGGTCATCACCGCGCGGGCAGGGCCGTCGACCGCGATCTCGCCATCGCCGAGCAGGATCACGCGCTCTGCGCACTGGGCCACCAGCTCGACGTCGTGCGTCACCATCACCACCGTCTTGTTCCGGCGTTTTTGTTCCTGCAAGAACGTCGCCAGCGCCGCCTTCTGCTCATAGTCGAGGCCGCGCGTCGGCTCGTCGAGCAGGATCAGGGCCGGGTCGCTGACCAGTACCGCCGCCAAGGCCACGCGCTGCCGTTCGCCGACGCTCAGGTCGCGCGGGTAGCGATCGCGCATCTCCTCCAGGCCCACCGTGCGCAGCAGGGCCGCGTCGTCCCCGGCCGGCATGCCCTGCGCGCGCCGCGTAAAGGCCAGTTCCTCGGCCACCGAGTCGGCAAAGAGCAGGGCGTTGGGGTTCTGCGGCACATAGCCGACCTGCTGGGCCAGCGTTTCGACCTGCGTCTGCGTCGTGTCGTGGCCTAGCACGCGCACGTGCCCGCCATTCGGCTTGAGCAAACCCATGCACTGCTTGAGCAGCGTCGTCTTGCCGGCCCCGTTGCGGCCCATCACGGCGACAAACTCGCCCCTGTCGACCCGCAGGTCGATCCCGTGCAGGACGGCGTGCCCGTTATAGCTAAAGCGCAGGTCGTCGATCTCGATGGCTGGCACTGTTTCTTCGTGTAGCGGATCTGCGTCCTCTACGTTCGGCTCCTGATCCTTCAGCGGATCAGGGGCATCTCTATCCGACGGCTCGGTGCAGCCTGCTGCAGGGCTGCGCTGCAGCGCGCGCACGTGGCGGCGCGCTTCCTTGATCGTCAGCGGCAGCGGCGACCAACCCAATCGCTTGCCCAGCTCGACGACCGGCGGCACCAGCGGCACCTGAGCCAGCACCTGGCGCGGCGGCCCGGAGAGTGGCGTCTCTCCGGGGCCGGGCATATAGATCGCCTGGTCGGCGTACTGCACGACGCGCTCCAGGCGATGTTCAGAGAGGACGATCGTCAGCCCCAGATCCTGGTTGAGCTTGACCAGGGCGTCGAGCACTTCTTCCGCCGCCTGCGGGTCGAGCTGCGACGTCGGCTCGTCGAGGACCAGCACCTGCGGCTGCAGGGTCAGCACCGAGGCGATCGCCACCCGCTGCCGCTCGCCTCCCGACAGGCTCGACAGTGCCCGCCGCCGCAGCGGGGCGATGTGCAACTGGTCGAGTGTCTCCTCTACTCGCACGCGCATCGTCTCTGCTGCGATGCCCAGGTTCTCCATGGCGAAGGCTAGCTCGTCCTCCACCACGTCGACCACGGCCTGTGCCTCGGGATCTTGAAAGACAAACCCTACCGTCTCGCTCATTCCGCGCGGAGCCAGCGCCACCGGGTCGCGCCCTGCCACGCGCACCTGCCCCTCGATCGTGCCCCCGTAAAAGTGGGGCACCAGGCCATTGATGCAGCGCAGCAGCGTCGACTTGCCCGCGCCGGAAGGGCCGATCACCAGGACGAATGCGCCCTCCTCGATCTGCAGCGACAGGTCCTGCAACACGGGCGCAGCGGCCTGGCCGGGGCTTTCGCCCGGGTAGCTATAGGTGAGGTGTTGGAACGCGATCATCGCTGTTCTCACTTTTCGGTTCTGCAGAGACACGTGCGTCCTGCTCGGCACGCAGGATCGGTTCGCGCGCTGCCGGTGGCGCTGCGACCAGCAAGGGCAAGGCCAGCAGCAGAGAGAGAGCGCCGAGTGCCGGATTGAAAGGGGGTAGCAGCGTCGTGTAGGGATAGTAGCGTAGCGCGGGCGGCTGGGCGATGCGCACTGCGATCAGCAGGCCGAGCACGGTAGCACTCGCCCCGATGACGGCTGCGTCGCGCCACGACCAGCGTTCGCGACGGTAGCGCGTGCGGTGCACGCGCCGTCCCTGTGCCCAAAAGACGCCGACCAGCAGCAGCACGCTGGCGCCCAACCCGCTCCAGCCGAGCCACGCCAGCCCGGCAAAGTAGGTCAACGTGAACGCGCTGCCCAGCACGCCGGTCAGTGCCAGGACGCTGAGCGCCTTGAGCAACACGTCCTGTGCTGCCGGGACGGGACGTGCACTGCCGAAACCGCGTGCTTCCATCGACTCGGCGAGCTGCAGGCTGCGCTCCAGGCCGGTGGTGAGCAGCGCCACCACCAGGGGGAGCATATCGCGCAGTCCCTTGATCCGGTGCCCGCGAATGCGCTGTGCTTCGCGGATCTCCCTCGCGCTGATCATCATCTGCGGCACAAAGGTGAGCGCAATCGAGACCACCAACCCGGCCTCGTAGATGAACGAGGGCGTGAGGCGCAAGATCTGTGCCTGGTCGACGACCAGGTTGAACGTGCCAAAGAGGACGAGCAGGACCAGCAGGCCCAGCGCGGTCGACGCGCCCCACAGCACGGCCTCCAGCGTGATCGGGCCGCCGATCAGGGGCCAGCTCGCCGGCAGGCTTAAGAGCACGTGATCGCCAGTGTGCGCATTGAGCGCGTTGAACGGGATCACGAGCAGCGCCAGCCCGAGGACGAGGCGCAGTAGCGAGCGCCACCCCTGCGCGCTGGGGTGATGCCTGCCGGCAGCGACGAACTGGATCGCGACGATGCCGAGCAGGATCGCCAGGTAGAACGGGTTCTGGGTCAGCGTGGCGCTGACGGCGACGGCAGCGGTCCACGCGACCCACGCGATCGGGTGCAGCATGTGCTAGAACTCGATCCCTTCCCGCGCCTCGATGCCGCGCTCGTAGGGATGCTTGACCTGCTGCATCACCGTCACGTAATCCGCCCGCTCTAGGATCGCCTCTGGCGCACGCCGCCCGGTGAGGATCAGCTCGATCGGGGCCGGCCTGGCCTCGATCAGGCTCAGCACCTCGTCCACGGCCAGCAGCCCAAAGTAGAGCGCGATGTTGACCTCGTCGAGCACGACCAGCTCGTACCCGCCGCCTCGCATCGCAGCCTCCGCCTTGGCCAGGCCCGCGTGCGCCTGCCGCCTGTCCTGTTCGCTCACCTGCTCGGCGCGGAGAAAGGCCGGCTTGCCGTACTGCTCGATCGTCAACAGCGGGTACCCTGCCGCGTCGTTGCCCAGCAGGGCGGGCGCGGCGAGCTCGCCGTACGTCTGCCCTTTCATGAACTGGCCGACGTACGTGTGCAGCCCGTGCCCCGCGGCGCGGAGCGCCATGCCCAGCGCCGCGGTGGTCTTGCCCTTCCCGTCGCCGGTATAGACGTGAACGAGGCCGCTCATCGCGACACAGAGCGGGCCTTGAGGGCCTCCCCGACGCCAATCAGCAGCGCGCCTCCCGCCAGCAGCGCGATCGCTGCCGTCCACAGGTTCGCACCGGTCTCGGGCAAGGTGGTCTGCGGCGCTGCTGCCGGGGTCACCTCGGCTGTCGCGGCTGTCGCGTCGCCGACGTCCATGCTGGCGTAGGGCAGCGTCTTGAGTGCGAGCGCGATCGGCGCCTGCAGGGTGCTCAGCATATTGTCGTCTGGCACGGCATCCTGCCAGCGAAAAGCGCCGTCCTCGTTCTGGAAGGCGCGGAGCCGGTCGAGCGGCGAGGTGCCGTCCTGTCCCTGGTATTTCCACGCGTCGCCCGCCGGGTCCTGCCCGGCAGCCACGATCGCCCACATCACCACCGCCGTCGAGTTCGAGTCGCTCTCCGTGCCATAGGGAGAGGGACTGATGTAGGGAAAGCCGCCGTCGGCGTTCTGCTGCCCGCGATAGTGCTCGAGCGTCTTGACCACCTGCGGGTGATCGGCCGGCACGCCTGCGGCTAGGAGGGCGAGCACGGCAAAGGCGGCGGTGTTATTGTCGCCCGCACCGGCGCTCGTATCCCCGTTCCACGACCACGTGCCATCGTCGATCTGGCGTTGTAGCAAATAGTTCACTGCCGCGTCCGGGATCGGGCGCTGCGCGCTGGCCAGGGCGAGCATGGCATAGGCCTGGTCGTTGATCATGCCGCTATCGCCGTATGCCCCAGTGCCACCGAGCGTGGCTTCGAGGCGCTGGATCAGGTCGGTGCCGTCCAACTGGCGCGGGTTCTTGTCCACAGCGATCAGGGCCAGGATCGTCTTGCCCATGTCGCCTACGGCGTGGATCGACGCCGCGTGGGCCGCCAGGTAGCTGTACGGGATGTTCCCCTCCTGGCTCCAGGCCAGCGGGTCGGCGCCGGTTGCTGCGGCTGCGAGCACGACGTCGGCGGTGGTGCCGACCGTGCTCTCAGGGCTGCCAAAGCCGCCGTCCGCGTTCTGCTGCATTTTCAACCAGGCAATCGCGTCTCCGGCGTCGGCCCAGGCCGGCAGGGCGAGGGTGAGGGTGATGACGGCTGCCATCAACAGAGCGAGCGTTCGTTTCCCAACCATGTGTCCTCCTCGGGAGTGCCTCGAGGCACAAGGAGGAGGCGGCGGGACGAAAAAACCTCCCCGCTCTGGTCTAGGGGAGGTGAGGGTGCTACCCGTCACGTTTGCCCTTGTCCACGAGGGTCACAGTGAGTGGGTTGAGGCGGGCGACCTGGCTCGGCCTCGGTCAGACACGACCTCGGCCTTACAGTTGCGGGACAGCGCCGGCCTTCGTTCGCACTCTTGTGCGATTGGCACCGGCTTCCCCCTTCAATCCCCTTGCATCCGGGCGCGGGGAACCTCAACCGAATCGATTCGATTAGGCAGCAGTATAGCATGCCTTGCGGGGCGTGTCAAAGACAGCGACGGCCGACAGCGGCCCGCTTGGTAGACTTGACAGCACAAGTCGGCTATAATGGTGGAGAAAGATAGACAACCTCGGTAACGTGGAGGAGGTGATCGACATGGTGGTTCGTTCGTGGATGCTGGAGCAGTTGGTAAAGATCGAGCGGCACCAACCCGAGATGGTCGATCGAGCTGTGAAAGAGATGCTGGCTCAGCAAAGTGACTTGCGCTGGTCCGTGGTGGTGGGCGCTTACCTGGATGGTGAAATCAACTTGGGAAAGGCTGCTGAACTGCTCGGGATGCACCGGCTTGAGCTGCAAGAGCGGTTCATCGCGCAGAGCGTTCCTGTGCGCGTTGGCCCAGACACCATCGATGAGGCGAGGGCAGAACTAGCTGCGATCGAGTCCTGGAATGCGGAGGCAGAAGAAGCAGGGGAACAATGACCGTCCTGCTGGACAATACTGTGCTATCCAACTTCTCGATCGTTTGCCGCCCCAATCTAGTTCGGCTGGCACTTGTCGAGCAAGTCGGCGCGACGGAGCAGGCTCTCCAGGAAATGCGGGAGGGTGTCGCCATCGGCAAGATCCCGTCGTGTGATTGGGACTGGCTTGCTCGTGTTAGCCTCACACCTTTGGAACAGGTGCAGTTCGAGATGTTTCACGAATACCTGGGCGCGGGTGAAGCGTCATCCCTGGCGGTGGCCCGGCAGCGGGGGTACAGACTGGCAACCGATGATAAGGATGCCCGGCGCCTGGCACAGCAGTTAGGCATCTCACTTACCGGGACAATTGGCATTCTGGGCATATTGGTCAAGAATGGCGAGCTCTCTTTGATCGAAGGAAATCGCCTTTTGCTGGAAATGGTTGCCGCGGGCTATCGCTCTCCGGTGACGACATTGGAAGAAGTGCTGTCACAGCGATGGTGCTAGAACAGAAAGATGCGGAAAAGGGCACCGGGGCGGGAACGGAGCCCCGCCCGGACAGCCCCCCCTTGCGAAGGCGGCGCATTCTGATGCGCCGCCTTCGCAAGGGGGGGCCTACGGAAAGATCCCCCGCATCTGCACCGCTGCAGCGACATCATGCACCGCCAGCATATACGCGGCCATGCGCAGCGGCACTTGCCGCTGTTCGCTGACCTCCCACACCTTGCGAAAGCTCGTTACCATGATCCGCTCCAGTTGGCGGTTGACCTCGGCTTCTTCCCAGAAAAAGCACTGCATGTCCTGCGCCCACTCGAAATAGCTGACCACGACGCCGCCGGCATTGGCCAGGATGTCGGGCACGACGAGGATACCGCGCTCGTCGAGGATCGCGTCCGCCTCAGGCGTGGTCGGGCCGTTGGCGGCCTCGATCACCATCTTGGCGCAGAGCTGGTCTGCATTTTCGGCGTGGATTTGGTGCTCCAGCGCTGCCGGGATCAGCACGTCTACCTTGCTGGTCAATAGTTCCTCGTTGCCGATCGGTTCGGCGCCCTCCGCAGCATAGCCCTCCAGCAGGTGCTGCGGGTGTGTAGCGACGTGGCGGGAAAGAGAAGGGATGTCCAGCCCGCGCGGATCGTGCCATCCGCCGCTGACGTCGCTGACCGCTAAGACCTTGCATCCCATCTCGTGTAGGATGGCGGCTGCGGCCGACCCGACGTTGCCAAAGCCCTGGATGGCGACTGTGGTCTCGTCCAACGTCCGCCCGGTGTGGCGCAGTAGCTCGCGCGTGACCAGGGCAACGCCGCGTCCCGTGGCTTCCGTCCGCCCCTGTGATCCGCCCAGCGAGATCGGCTTGCCGGTCACGATCTCCATCGTCGCCTGGTCCTGCAGCATGCAGGCCGTGTCGGCCATCCAGGCCATGATCTGAGCATCCGTGTTCACGTCCGGGGCGGGAATGTCGCGCCGTGGGCCGAGGATCGGCAGGATCATGGCGGTAAAGCGCCGCGTCAGGCGGCACAGCTCGGTCTGCGACATGCTCTTGGGGTTGCACTGGATCCCGCCCTTGGCCCCGCCATAGGGGATACCGGCAACGGCACACTTCCACGTCATCAGCGCGGCCAGGGCGCGCACCTCGTTCAAGTTCACGTTGAGGTGGTAGCGGATGCCGCCCTTGCACGGGCCGCGCGCGCTCGAGTGCTGGACACGGTACCCCGTCAGGACCTGGATCGAGCCATCGTCCATCATCACCGGGACGGCGACCGTCAGTTCGCGTTCTGGCTGGCGCAGGATGGCGTGGATGCCGGGGTCCAGTCCAATGCGGCTTGCTACGTCGTCGAGCTGGGCCCGGACGTCGTCCCACAGGTCGTGCGCTGGTTCGGCAGCGGCGGAACCGCGCGCTCTCTGCTTGGCTGTACGCTGGGCGGCGTACGGCTCGTCCGCGATTCGTTCCTTCTGCATGTGCTTTTCCTCGAGTCGCTCCATTGTCAGCGTTCCCACACCTTTAGCGGGCGATGGTGGATCGCCTGGAACAGCGCCCCGTAGCTGGTTCGGTTCGCCACGTCCCGATCGTCGACCACCTGTACGTCGAGCACGCTCTGCTGCG
>CAZLMZ010000079.1:6148-13254 GCA_964560475.1 uncultured Anaerolineae bacterium | reverse complement strand
CTCTCCTCCTTCCATTGTACCACAGGTCGCCGCTTATGTTAAGCCTCTACATGCCTTCATCAACGCTGTTTCCGCATGAGCCGGAGCCATCTCCTGCCGCGTGCTCTGGCGTGTGGCGAAAGAGCAAGGGCAACACTCACAGGCTCAGCGTGTTATATCCTATGAAGGGACGCTTCAGCCACACCGATCAGACAAAGGAGTCAGCGCGATGCTCCCCACCCAGATTGAGCCGGTCACCGCTCGACGTGGACTGCGCGCCTTTGTCAGGTTCCCCTGGCGGGTCTACCAGGGCGACCCGAACTGGGTGCCTCCCCTGATCTCAGAACGTCTCGAGTACCTGGATCCTGCCAGGGGCCCCTTTTACAGGCACGCCGACGTGGCCCTGTTCCTGGCCCGCCGGGGCCGCGAGGTCGTGGGCACCGTCGCCGCCTTTGTGGACCACGACCACGTCGAACACGTAGGACGGCCGGAAGGCGGCTTTGGCTTCTTTGAGGTCGTCGAGATGACGGCGAGAGAGGTACTGGACTACTGCCGGCAGGAACTGGAACCATACAAGATCCCGAGCCACGTGCAGTTCGTGGACGAGTTTCCGCGGTCGACGACAAGCAAGCCGCAGAAATTCAGGCTGCGCGAGACGGCACTGCGGGCCGTGAGGGAAGGGAGTCTGTCGTGAGCCAAGAACCGAGCGCGGGACACGTCACGTTCGAAGAGTTCAAGCACATTGTCGCTGAAGAGCTGCAGGTCGCAGAAGACAAGGTGACCCCGGAAGCATCGTTCCTGGGGGACCTGTTTGCCGATTCGCTGCGACTGGTGCAGCTCATGCTGCACATGGAGGAAATGGGGATCAGCATCCCCATGGAAAGGGCGTGGCAGGTAGAGACGGTAGGCGATGCCTACCAGCTTTATGCCGCGCAGGCACCCTCAGAGACAGAGATGTGACCGTCCCTTTCTCGTCACAGCAGGACGGGCCGCCAACGCGGGCTTGAGGCAGGGAGCGAGGCCTCTTGTTCCCGGCCTCTCTGCCCGTGCTCTCTACACGATGAACGAATCGGCTCGTCCTTTGCCTGGGCCGCCCATCGTGTACCCGCTCAGGAGTAGCGGACGTCCGGCACTGGTATCCGTCAATGCCCCTTGCGCTCCTGCGTGGCGAGCTCGGCCTGCAAGGGCACGAGTTCTCCTCCCTCAAAGTCTTGCACGATCAGCAGCGGCATACTGCTGTAACCGATCAAGCTCGTAACCACGCTGCCATAGGTCCGGCGCGGTGAGCCGGAATGGCCGTGTGCACTCATCATCATCAGGTCGAACGCATGCTCATCGCAAAGCGCCTGCAGGGCACTGGGTACGTCCGCACTGACCTGCAGTTCGACGTCCGCATCCACCGAGAAGCGCGTCCTCACCCCTTCCACGTAGCGTTCTGCCCGGCGCTGCCGGTATTCCGCCAGTTGGCCCAGCAGGCTTCGCTCCTCCTCACCTGCCCACATCGGATCCAGTGCCGCTGGATCGAGGAGGATGTGTGCTAGCACCAGTCGTGCGTCGTGCCTCCGCGCCAGCGAGATCGCCACAGGAAGGACACACTCTGCCCTCCGCGATCCATCGAGCGGGACCAGCAGACGGCGGTACGTAACAGTGTCACTCTCTTCGCTTGTCGGCGTGTACGCGCGCACGATCATCATCGACCGGTAGGCGCGAGCGGCGACCTTTTGCACGACGCTGCTCATGTTCCAGCCGCTCAGGCCGCTCTCTCCATGAGTGCTCATCACGATCAGATCGACGTCGTTCTGCTGTGCATAGGCCACGACCTCTGCAGCCGCCGGCCCACTCGCCGCCGCCGTCTCCACCAGGATGCCCGCCCGCGAAAGGCGCTCTGCCACCTCTGTCAGGTAGGCACGTGCAGCAACTTTCTCAAGCTGGGCGTCGAGCGGGCTGGCCAAGGGTGTTTGGCTTTGCTCTCCCTGTTCCTCCAGCACGTGCAGCAGCGTGACGCTCGCATCGCGAGTCGCAAGTGCGATCACGTGAGGGAGCACGCATTCGGCCAGGGACGAACCATCCAATGGAACCAGAATATGCTCAAACATCTCTAGTCTTCCTCTCATCTATTCAGGGGCGGGTCGTGCCAGGCGCGCCGCCGGGTAAGCCCGCGCCGGACGGCTGCGGTTTCCACCAGGACAGATCGTGCTCTCCAAAAGTGAGCCTATCCGTCCATCACCGCCGACCTCACGACAGGATTGCGCCGCGTCTCCCGGTAGAAAAAGTGAGCCAGTGCCCGCTCCACTTTCTCCTCGACCTTCTCCGGTGCCGTACCTGGTTTGACAGAGCCTGCCGAGCGGATCACGTCCTGCGCCCGATCCAGCAGGTCTCCCGACTCTGGGGCATAGACAAAGCCGCCGGTCAGGATGCGCGATGGCCCTACGAGCTGTCCTGCGCGACGATCGTAGCGCGCGGCAACCGTCACAAAGCCGTTCTCGCTCAGAGCTTCCCGCTCGCGGATGACCCTCGGCCCGACTTCGCCCACCAGGGCCCCGTCCACAAAGACATAGCCCCCCGGCACGCGCTCGCCAACCTGCAGACGGCCATTGAGTGTCAGCACGTAGCCATTCTGGACGACAGCAATGCTCTCATCCGGGATGCCCACTGCCCGTGCCGTCTTGGCATGCTGTTCCAGATGGCGCAACTCGCCATGGATGGGGACAAAGAAGCGTGGATGGAGCACGTTGATCAGCCACTTTTGGTCCTCTTGACCGGCGTGGCCCGATACGTGCACCGAGGCGATCGGATCATAGTAGACGTCCGCACCCCTCTCGAAAAGAAGGTTGATCACGCCTTGCGTCATCTCTTCGTTCCCCGGAATGGTGTGCGAAGAGAGCACGACCGTGTCTCCCTTCTGGATCCGCAGCGAGTCATGTGTTCCGGCTGCCAGGCGGCTCAAGACGGCCATCGGCTCCCCTTGCGAACCGGTGGCCAGGATGAGCACTTGATGGGCAGGCAGACGCTCGATCTCGCCCAGGCCAATGAGCACGTCGTCAGGAACGTCGAGAACGCCCAATTCTCTCGCAATCTGCGTGTTCTCGACCATGCTCCTGCCGGCAATGGCCACCTTGCGGCCATGCTGCCTGGCTACGTCGATCACCTGCTGGATGCGCGAGATCAGCGAGGCAAAGGTGGCAACGATCAGCCGGCCCGATGCGTCGCGCATAATCTGGTGGAACGCATCGTTCAGGCTCGCCTCCGAGGGGGTCGTGCCGGCCTGCTCGGCGTTGGTGCTGTCAGACAGTAGCGCGAGCACGCCTCGTGCACCGAACTCGGCCAACTTGGCATAGTCGGTCGGCCGGCCGTCGACCGGTGTATGATCGATCTTAAAGTCGCCACTGTGCACGACCAGCCCGGCGGGCGTTGTGATGCCCAACCCGACTGCGTCAGGGATGGAATGGCACACGTGATACGGCTCGATGGTAAAGGGGCCGATCCGGATAATGTCGCCCGGCGCCATGGTGTGCAACGTCGTCTTTTCCAGCATGTGCCTCTGCTTCAGCCTGGCTTCGATCAAGCCCCGCGTCAGCCTGGTGGCATAGATCGGCACATCGAACTCTTGCAGAAAGTGAGGTAACGCACCGATGTGGTCCTGGTGCCCGTGCGTGATCACGACCGCGCGCACGAGGTCCTGCTTGTCCCGTAGGTATTCCCAATCGGGGATGATATAGTCGACTCCCGGCATACTGGCTTCAGGGAACATGATCCCCGCGTCCACGATGAGGATATTGCGCCCATACTCGACGCTCATCATGTTCTTGCCGATCTCTCCTAGACCGCCCAGCGGCACGATGTTCAGGCTCGCGGTCATCCTATCCTCCCCAACGTGTCTACTGCTGTCATTCTTGGTGCATCTCGAGTGCAGTCATCCTGAGCGACCGCACCTGGGTGTCTGTGCTGTTCGATTGTCTTTTCCTTCGAGTGGGCGATATGGCCCACGGTGAATATAATGTTTCCTCGATTACTCATTGCCTCGTTTCCTTTCTCTGGAAGGCAGTTCATTCGTTCCGGAAGCAAGGCTCAAAGCAACCTGTAGAAACAAAAATCGCCCGGACATGGTAGTCCAGGCGAATGCTCCGAACATCAACTTGGAATCCTACTTCACGTTACGATAATTATTATATCATTTCTGGCAGAAAATGTCAAATCGCAAAAGCCGCGAGGTTCCGCCCTTGCTTGCCTTTCCACAATGCCCTGATGGGCGACAAATAGACCCTGCATCAGATCGTCGTTCCAGCGGGTATCACTGCCCGCTTGGGAATGACGACAATGCCGTCGCGGATGGCATAGTGTTCTCCATCCTGGTCCGCCTCGCCTTCGTGGGAACGGATAGTGACCCCCTGGCCGATGCGGGCGTTCTGATCGATGATCGCTCGCTCGATGTGCGTATCCTCCCCAATACCCACGTGAGGTCGCCCCAAGCGGCGGTTTTCCGCCTTCTGTTCCTCCGTCTCGTAAGAGTCAGCTCCCATCATCACCACACGACGCAGCCGCGCCCCAGGCCGGACCACGCTACGGAAGCCAATGACACATTCCTCAATGTCCGTGTCGTACAGCCGACATCCATCTGCAACCACGATCCTGTCCAACCGGCACCCGTCTATCCGTGAGGGAGGCATATTGTGCGAACGGGCATAAAGGGGGTGTTTGGGATCGTACAAGTCCAAAGGCGGGTCGGGCCGCGTCAGCGCCAGGTTGGCCTCATAGAAAGAGGAAATGGTGCCAATGTCTTCCCAATAGCCGCCGAATGGGAACGCGTAGACGCGCACCGTATCGATGGCGGCCGGGATGATGTGCCGGCCAAAGTCATCGCCGCCGCATTCCTCCAGCAGACGATTCAGCACCTCCATCTTGAACACATACACGCCCATCGAGGCCAGGTAGGGCTGCGCATCCCCGTGGCGGCTCACTAGAGTCTCTTGGGCATGTGTCTCCTGGGGCTTTTCCTGGAAAGCGACGATGCGTCCCTCGTCTGCGGTTTGCAGGATACCGAAGCGATGAGCATCCGCCGCCGAGACGGGTCGGACCGCGAGGCTGACATCCGCCTGTCTCTCCCGGTGAAACCGCATGAGCCCGCTGTAGTCCATCCGGTAGAGATGATCGCCCGACGCGATGAGCACGTCCTCCGCGTCTTGGCTCAGGAACTGACCCATCTGCCGGCGCACGGCGTCCGCTGTCCCCAGATACCAATCGGCGCTGGTCTGTGTCTGTTCGGCAGCCAGAATCCGCACAGAACCGCTGGAAAAGATGTCGAACTGGTAGGTCCTCTGAATGTGGTCGTGGAGAGAGACCGACAGGAACTGGGTGAGGACATAGATAGACGTGATGTCAGAGTTGATACAGTTGCTGAGCGTAAAGTCGATCAGACGGTATTTGCCCCCAACGATCACCGCCGGCTTGGTCTCCGATCTAGTTAGCGGGTCGAGGCGCGTTCCCCGCCCACCGCAAAGCAAGATAGCCAGTACATCCTGGCGTGCCATTGTCTTACTCGCTCTCTATCGGGCAAAACTATCTTTGGCTAATCTACGGTTTCAACGTCAGCGATGCTCAGGCTGTTCCTCACCTGGGTGGACCAACTTGCCTGAAATCGATATACCCTCGCTCGACGTCCACCGATATCAGTTGCACACGCAAGCGGTCGCCGACATCCATGCCCTCGAACCCTTGCACCAGCTTGCCCTCAACCGGGCTGCTCAACAGCCGTACCCACGTGCCTTTGGAAGACGCGCCTGTGACCAGCGCGTCGAATTGCTCGCCGATGCTCGATCGGAGGAGGAGCGCAGCAGCGGATTTCTCAACCCGGCGTTCTACTTTGTTGACGACATCCTCTTCCTTCGTGCAATGCTCCGCCAGTACCCTCAGTTCATCGTAGCTATACGGCGATGCTTTCCCGTCAAGGGCGGCCTTCAATAGGCGTTGTGTGATCAAGTCGGTATAGCGGCGATTCGGGGCTGTGGAATGGGTATAGTCCTTCACTGCGAGCCCAAAGTGTCCTGCAGAGGTCTCTCCAGGGAGTTCCGCAATGTACTCACCCGCTCCCAGCAGCTTGATCACAGCGAGGGACAGGTCGGGGAACCGCAACGGATCGGCTGTTTTTTGCCGGATCAGAAACGCCTCCAGCGCTCTTGAATCCGGGTGATCGGGGAGCCTAGACCCGTGCACCTTCGCAATCTCGACAATCCGTTCCCAGCGTCTGGGAGCGCGCACCACGCGGCGAATCGAAGGGAGATCCTCGGACGAGAGATACTGGGCGGTCACGCCATTTGCCGCGATCATGAAATCCTCGATAATCTCCTTGGCGCGGTTTTTCTCCTCCACTTGCAGATCGCGGATCTGGTCGCCGTCAAAGATCGGCTTCGCCTCGATGGTTTCCAGGCTCAGCGCCCCGTGGACGTGCCGCAGATTCTTCATCCTCTGCGCCGCCCGGTCCTGCAAGCGCAGATTCTCAGCCAGCCCATCTACGGCACCGATCCCCTCAGGCACGCTGCCACTCTCTTCCAGCCATGCCGCAACGCTGTTATAGGCGAGTTTCGCATGGTTTCGGACGCGGGCTCTAGAGATCTGCGAGTCCTGAACAGATCCGTCCGCGCCAATCACCATCTCGACAACGATGGCTAGGCGGTCCTCGTTGAGATGGAGTGAGGTGAGGTCGGTGGACAGCTTGTCAGGAAGCATGGGGAAAACCTCGGCTGCGGTGTAGACCGAGGTCGTATTGTGGCGAGCGTGTTCGTCAATCGCTGATCCATCTTCGACGAGCGAGTCCACGTCAGCCACCGCAACCAGGATCCTGACCTTGTCCCCGGGCATTGCCTCGGCCACGGTAAGCTGATCCAGGTCAAGAGAGTCATCGTTATCAATGGAAGCCCACAGAAGGTCCCTCAGGTCGCGAATGGGCCCACCGCTCTTGGCCACTGCGGGTGTCTGAATCCTGCCCAGCTCGGCGATTGCCGCGGCAGAGAACTCAGGCAGCAGTCCTCGCTCAAGCATCGCTCTGTGGGCGATGCGCTGCAAAATCGCACGGTGTCGTTGGTCATTCGCATTCATGGGATGCTTTTCTCGCCGTCCAGGGTGTTAGCCGC
>CAZLMZ010000079.1:0-6048 GCA_964560475.1 uncultured Anaerolineae bacterium | reverse complement strand
TGCTGGGTCTCTACAGGTGATCCGTTTCGTGGATAACCCTCATGGACGCAGCGCGCCGCTTGGCCGGATGTAGGCGATGCCGGACTTGCGGGCCGCTTGCTTGAGCCGGCGGACGTGTGTGCGCTGCCCTTTGGGCAGTCGTTTCGGTCTGGTGTTGCCGGTCTTGTCTGCCATCGGTGTCAACTCCCTTGGAGATAAACGATATGACTAGTTCTTGTTGTTCGAAAGCTTCGTACTTGCCCGTCGCCGCCAGGATCCCGTCCAGGTTCTGGGATCACATCACTGCTTGATCGTGCGCACGTGGGGATGAACCTGTCTTCACCAGGCGTGGCGGTCAATGCCCTTGCCCGTCGCCCAACTCGCACACCCTGCGAAAGTGATAGCCATAGATCGCCAGCTCGATCGCCTGGGGAAAGAGCTGGGGTTTGTGGAACAGCGTCCACAGCCAGAGCTTCCAATAGTACACGCGCTCCGCACCCTTGATCCCGAGCTGGTAAACCGATCGCCAGAGCGCCAGCAGGTACTGTGGATCCAGGTGTACGCGGATCTTGCGCGGTTGGTATTCGCGCAGAAAGGTGGTAATCCGCTCATAGTAGAGCTTGGGCGAGTAGATCTGGTGCAGGATGTTCTTGTACCCATTGCGCAGTACGTCGATATCCATCTTGGGCACGATGTTGGTCGAACCATCCACGTTATCGCCCGACAGCTCGTTGCTCAGGCGGCCTTCCTTTTCCAACCGATGATAGAGCCGCGTGCCGGGAAATGCCTGCAGCAGGCCCACCATCGCGGAGACAATCCCGCTCTTCTGGATGAACTCGATCTGTCGCTGAAAGATGGATGGCGCATCGCTGTCAAAGCCGACAATGAACCCCCCCTGCACCTGCATCCCGGCGTGCTGCATGCGCTGCACGCTTTCCACCAGGTCGCGCCCCCGGTTCTGATACTTGCTGCATTCGGCCAGGCTGGCGTCATTTGGCGTCTCGATGCCGACGAACACCGCCGTGAACCCGGCCTCGACCATCATCGACATCAACTCCTCATCGTCTGCCAGGTTGATGGACAGTTCAGTACTGAACCGCAGCCCACTCTTGCCCCGCCGCCACGCGATCAGTGCGGGCAAGACCTCGCTCTTGAGCTGCTTCTTGTTGCCGATAAAGTTGTCGTCCACGAAAAAGACCGGCCCACGCCACCCGAGGGCATAGATGCGGTCCAGTTCGGCGATGATCTGGGCCGCCGTTTTCGTGCGCGGGCGGCGTCCCAGCAGGGCGGTGATGTTGCAAAAGTCGCAGTCAAAGGGACACCCCCGCGAGAACTGGACGCTGATGGAGGCGTACTGCTTCAGATCGGCCAGTTCCCACAGGGGCACCGGTGTCTGGTGGATCTCGGGGTACTCGGCGGTCGCATAGATCCGTTGCGCGGTGCCACGCTCCAGATCGGCCAGGAACAGGGGCAGCGTGATCTCGGCCTCGTTGAGCACGAAATAGTCTACTTGGGGGAACGATGCGTGCTCGCTCGTAAACAGCGGCCCGCCCGCTACGACCGGGACGCCGGCCTCCTTGCAGCGGGCAATCACATCGCGGGCCGCTTCGCGCTGCACGATCATCGCGCTGATGAACACATAGTCTGCCCAGGCCAGGTCCTGTTGCGTCAGGCGTGTGACGTTCAGGTCCACCAGCCGCTTCTCCCACGCAGCGGGCAGCATCGCCGCGACCGTCAGCAGACCCAACGGTGGGGCAAAAGCCTTCTTGCGGATGAACTTGAGGGCGTGCTTGAAACTCCAGAACGTGTCCGGAAACTCGGGATAGACCATCAGGATCTTCATCGCTTGTACCTCGGGTGCCAGATTGGGCTGCGCCAACGATTCAGGATGATGTGCGTACAGGATGACCTATGGTTCGATCAGCATGAGCTGGCTGACGCACTCGTCAACCACAATTCTGCCGAGCTCCTCACCGGGTATGGTCGCCCAACCCTGGTCCTCGACGTATTTGCGTCTCTGGTACCCGCTGGCTTCTCTCATTTCCGCCAGCTTGGCGCCTTTCCCTGGGTCCTGGGTGAACTGGAAGACACAGATCTCTGCCAGGCGCTGGGTAACGGCATCTTTCGCCATGCTCTCAGCCATTCTCTGGGCTTTAGCACTTGTAACCCATCCGCCCCAAGCAAAGCCAATGATCATCGTTAGAGCAACAGAGGCCACCCAAGACCAAAAGACAACCGCTTTCTTCGGCCGGAGTCTTTTCCACCATTTTCTGAAACTGAGTTTCTTTTCCTGTTCCATCGTGCTCTCCCTTTATGAGCCCCTTGCGCCCATACGAGCGTTCGTCTTCCATCTGCTACACCGCTACTGGCATAGTGCCCCTCCCATGCCTCCTCCCCATTTTAGGGCTGACCCAGCCCCACCTCGTACCAGAGAATGGCCTGTTGCCCCAACATCCTGCCATTGTACTCGTACACCCTTTTGTCCACAGCCAACCGGACAACGTAGCCTGGTGAGCGCTCCTGGCAGGTGTCTGCAGCAGGACAGGGAAAGATCAGGGGCCGGGTGCTTTCCAAGGCAATCACCTCAGCCCGGATGCCCAATCGAGCCTGCAAGTTCGTTCGAGCCAGGTCAACCAGAGCGGCAACCTGAGCATCCTCTTGCCGAGCGGGTCTGTCGGATGGCATGTATCCTGTCAGACTCAACAGAACGACGGTGATAATGAACCATCGTCCGGATTTCCAGGTTATCTTCATCTGACCCTCTCATCCGTCCTGCACAGGCAGTGCTGACCTCAGTCATTGCGTCGGAACCGCCCTCTACCGCCTATTATGCGCAATATGAGGATCAACAATATCGCTCCGACGAACGCAACCAGGATCGACTGCCAGTTGATCCCCGACATCGCACCACCGATCTGGAAAAAGTAGGAAGCAATCCAGCCTCCCAACATTCCGCCAAGCACTCCGATGATGATGTCGCCAATCAAACCATAGCCACCTCCCCTCATGACCTGTCCGGCCAGGAAACCGGCGATCAAACCAACGATGATCCAGGAAAGTAGACCCACTGTAACCTCCGGTCCTTTTTTCAGGTTTGTCTGTTATGGTCGTGCGAAAGGTGGTGGATCCCCCTGGTGCTCCTCACCGGAGGCTTCCCCGTGTCCGTCAGCCTGAGACGACCTAGGCTGTTGCTCTAGCCCAAGTCGCGAAACGACATATACAGATCAGATAGGCCTTCCGTTCACTTCCCTCCCTGGACACCCATCCCGGCCCGGATGGGCCGGTGGTGTCATCAAGCAGCAACGCTTCCGACCGCAGCGCGCAGGCGTTCAACTACCCGGTCGGGCATCTCGCTTTTGCTGATAAAGGCATCAGCCCCGGCCGACAGCGCGGCTTGCTGGCGGGCATCCAGGTGGCTGATCAGAACAATGACGATCGCCGTCGGGCAAGCCAACCGCAGTTCGGCCAGGGCCTGCCCTGAGTCTGTCGAATGGGCCGCACCAGACCCGTTGGCAATCAGATCCCAGTCCACCAACACGATGTCTGGACGGGTCACCGGAGCCTGGGCCAACACAGTGGGCCAGTCGGCAGCTTCGCCGACGACCTCCAAGCTGAGATCCAGCAGCATGAGGCGGAGCGCCGAGCGTTCATCGGTTTGGGCATCAGCAAGATATACGCGTTTCATGAATCCATCATACAACAAACCTCCCCCGGCCACATCCATCAGCCGGGGGGTTTTTGTCTCCCCCAACTGGGGGAGATATAGAGGGGGCAACAGAGGCTGTCGCCTAGGTGACGAGCTGGCAGCGCACGGCCAGCGCCGCGGCCCCCGTGCGGCTGGCGACGCCCAACTTGGCGAGGATGTGGCTGTTTTGGTTGTTGATTTCTCGCTTCAACGTGGCCTCCACGTCAATCTGCGTCAGCACGCCAAAGCCCTCTACCTTGAGCGCGTCCGCGGTTCTCTGGATGGATTGCCTGTAAGGCAGGTTCAATGTGGCCGCCGGGCACGCGTACTATGAAAGCTGATCCGAAACATTTGACAATATCTCCATTCAGGTATACAAGAATGACGTTCGCCTGACGGTCGAAGTCGGTGATAATGGGACCTGTGAACTCCTCGAATTGATCCTGCTCGAGTAAGAAGCCCACATCGACTGGCTCGAAGCCCATTTCGATCAGATCAACCAGATGGGGCTGGACAATCACTTGACTAACCAGACCTAGGGCGCTGCGGGATAGCACAGTGGAGGGTGTCCTCGCCTTGCTACAGCAGGCCCCACCAGGGCAGGAAGGAGATTCACGATCTTACAGGACGGAAAACGGATGGGAATCGTCGTCACGCTGGGCGTGCCGCCCATAGCCTCAGCGAGCCAACCTGGCAAGTAGAGAACAGGTCAACCGGCGGCCGAGACGCTGTAGAGAGCAAACCTTCTCGGGCCCTGTGGCTTGCTCTTGCGGAATGGGTGTTGCAGTCCGGATAATCTGTCGTGGAGGTGCAAGATGGAAATCCCTTTGCAGGCGCAAGTTCAGTGTACAGATGGTGTCTGTGGGCGCTCCGTGTATGTGCTGATAAACCCGGTTACGGACCAGGTAGCGCATCTGGTGGTGAGAGAGGATTCATCGCCCCACACGGAGTACATTGTGCCGGTCGATGTTGTGTCCGAAACCATAACCGATACGATTCAACTGCGCTGCAGCAAGGCAGAACTGGAAGAGATGGATCCGTTTGTCAAAACGACGGTCATCAAAGAAAAGCTGCCCGGTAGGTATTCTGGGAGTAGTGGTGGAGTGTACGGAATGGGATCACTTTACTACTTACCCTATGCTACTCCTGACAGAACAGTATACGAGTCCATGGAATATCAACAGATCCCGCCGGGGGAACTGGCTGTGCGGCGTGGTACACGCGTAGAGGCGACGGATGGCTATGTTGGCCACGTTGACGAATTCGTGGTCAACCCAGAGAACGGCCACATTACCCATTTGGTGATGCGAGAAGGACATCTGTGGGGACGGAAGGATGTGATTATCCCCCTTTCAGCGATGGGTGATACTCGCGAGGATACCGTCTTCCTGAAGCTTGATAAGCACCAGATCGAGTCTCTGCCGACCTTCCCGCTGCACCGGCGCTGGTCCTGAGAGTTATGATTTGTTGGACAATCTGCCCTGGACTGCTGTCAGGGCAGATTGTCGGGGATGCCAGCCAGGCGGCAACGGCGAGATTGATCCCTCCATCCCTTTCCTGGGTGCCCAAAGGTAGAGGAGTGCCCGCCCGAACGTCAGTGCGCTCGGAGATCTCCGAGATATGGTCGTGCAACTCGCGTTGGGGGATGTTCATCATCGTTGCCACAGGATTCGTGCGTCTTCCAGTGGGATCGCAACTCCATCGTGGTGCGGTATCACCCGCGCCGTATAGTCCGCTGGCGGACGGGTCGCAGACACAGCCGCGCTGTAGACGTAGCCGTCCGACGCGCCGGCCAGTTGGCGAACGCGCTTCATCTCCTGCCGCACGGGAGCACTGCCCATGACGCCGTCGGCGTAAAGCTCTACCCGCACCGCCTTGGGGTCGAGGCCATTGAGATGGAGTTGAACCTCAAATACGTGCTGCTCACCACGAGTCTCGACCTTTGCTTCGCCAAAGTGTAGCGTGGCCCATTTCTGTTCCAGACTGTGCTGCCAGTCGACCATTTGCCTGGCGAGTGCGCCTTTGTTGCCAATGCGCGCATCGTAGGCGGCAGCAGCCGAGAGGTAGTGTTGCTCGGTGTATTCGCGCACCGTGCGGTTGGCAGAGAAGCGCGGCGTCAGCCGCGCCATGCTCTCTCGCATCCGCGTCACCCAGGCGGTAGGGATGCCATCCTCATCACGGGCGTAGAACTCGGGGATCACCTCGCGTTCGAGCAGATCGTAGAGCGCCAAGGCTTCGGCAGCGTCCCAGGACGGATCGTCGCCATGTTCCTGACCATCCCCAAGCGCCCACCCCACTTCAGGCGTGTAGGCTTCCGCCCACCAGCCATCCAACTCCGACAGATTGATGCCTCCATTGACGAGCACCTTCATGCCGCTCGTTCC
>CAZLMZ010000078.1:0-13335 GCA_964560475.1 uncultured Anaerolineae bacterium | reverse complement strand
GCGGGCACGAGCGCTACCGCGAACGATGCCGCATCTGCTACGAGATGCGCCTGGAGCGGACGGCACAGGTGGCCGGGGACGAAGGATTCGATGCCTTTACGACCACGCTGCTGGTCAGCCCCTACCAGAGCCAGGACACGATCCGCGCGCTGGGCGAGACAGCCGGCGAGCGGCACGGCGTGCCCTTTTTCTTCGAGAACTTGCGCCGGGGATGGGCGGACCATTTCGGGACGGTGCGGGAGCACGAATTGTACAGCCAGAGCTACTGCGGCTGCCTCTACAGCGAGTGGGAAGCGCTGGACCGCAGCGCCGAGACCTACCCGAGGGAACCGTGATCCCAACCGACCAGGCACACCTCCGTGCACACGTTCAGGCCATCAATGACTGCAATCAGCGCGGTGGCCGCATGCTCTCTCTCGTCGACCTGATCGAGGCGCACACCGTCGATCTCGATCTGGGCGCTTACCTGGCAGCGGCAATGCAAAAGGGAGCCTCGCTGCTGGTAGGCGCACGCCCCGGCGGGGCCGGCAAAACGGCGGTGATGTGCGCTCTGCTCAACTTTCTACCCGACGACATCGCTATCCGGCCTGTAGCCAGCGATGCCGCGCTCACTCCGTCTCAGGAAAATGCGTTCCGCGCGCGGACCTGCTACCTGGCGCACGAGATCGGGGCCGGGCATTACTATGCTTACGTCTGGGGGGAGCGGGCACGCGCCTTTCTCCGTTTGCGAAAGCGCGGCCACATCGTTGTCTCGAACTTGCACGCCGACACGCTGCAAGAGACCTATCAGCAACTGTGCGGGGAGGTAGGGGCCGAACGGGAGGATGTGCTGCCCGTCGACCTCAAGGTCTACCTCGGTGTGCAGCGCACGGGCCCCTGGTCCATGCAGCGCTGGATCAGCCAGGTCTACGAGAGCGATGGCACCACAGACCGCCTGCTCTGGACAGGGAATGCTGACGGTGTCTTCACGCGGCTTACAGACAGCGTCGCCGTCACACGCGCTGCCGAAAGCGCGTATGCGTCGTTCCTTCGGGACCTGGTTGAATCGGGCACACAGCGCATCGAGGCAGTTCGCCGCGCCGTCGTCGAGGCCGGGCTATCGCCAGCCGGTCTATCGGGTTAGCCCATCCTCCGTGGTCGAATCCACTGTGATTTCAGCGAGCCATATCCCCTACCAGATCCCGGGCACCAACGCTTTCCGATCATCCGGATAGTTGGGGAACCTACGCTTGTACCACTCGTGGTGGGACCGCGCCCGTGGGGCGAGGTTGGCGATCGTCCACACGGCAAACGCTGCCCCAGGGATCGACCATGTTGCGATCGCCCACCCGATCCACTCTACGATTTCCCCGAGATAGTTCGGGCACGAGATCCACCGAAACAGTCCACCGCGCGGGATCTGGTATCCCGACTCGCCCGGCTTGCGCAGCTCACGCAGAGTGTGATCGGCCTTCAAGTTGGACAGGAGCCCAGTTAAGAACACGACCGTCCCGATCAGAAAACGCGGGTCCAGTAACCAGGCGTCCGGGTATCCTTCCGAAAAATGGTACAGGTAACGGCCATTGAGGTAGGTGTTGACCACGTTGAAAAAGATGCCCAAGGCCACCACCGCGATCGGCATCTGGCCTTCGTCACGGCGCACTGCCAGGGGATAGACAAAAGCGCGATAGACATAGTGCACCTGCCATAGGACCAGGAACCCGATCATCGTCCCCGTATACGGCACGTCACCGATCAGAAAGCAGGCGATCAAGCCCAGCGAAGCGAGCGCCTCCATCATTACCCACCCCCACTTGTCACCGACCACCGCTCCCCAACCCGAGCGGCGGTGCCGGCCATAGGGAGCCGTCACAAAGAGAAGCACGACGAGCGTTACCACTGCCAGGGCAAACCATCCCCACAGCAAGAACGAAAAGAACGTCCTCTCAGCCATCTCGTCCCCTTGGCGCGCAGGCAGTGCGGTGCTCGGCAGCCTGGAGCCATCCCGCCTCTGTGAACCACTGGAAAGTATCGACGAGCGTATCGCGCAAGGGCCGCGGGCGGTAATACAAGTCAACTGCTGCCTTGGCACAGCTAATGCACCGGTTGCTGGAGAGGGCATTTAGCGCCACCCAGGTGAACAGCGGGCGTGTCCCGACCAGCTCGGCCCACGCGGTGAACAGCGGGGCTCCGAGCCGTGCCAGCCACATTGGTACGACGAGGCGAGGAACGTGCACGCCTCTGATCGAGCCGACCAGGCTCCCCAGTTCGCGCACCGAAGCCCAGTGCCCGGATAGGATATACCTCTCGCCTGCAGGTGCCCGCTCCGCGGCTGCGATCGCGCCCTGGGCCACGTCACGCGCGTCGACCCAGTCGAACCCACCCTCCACCAGGGCCGGCAGCCTGCCACGCGCCAGTGCGAGCAACACCTCTCCTTGGTGAGAAGGACCATAGTCGTGCGGCCCCAGGATCGCCGTCGGATTCAGGATCACGGCATCGAGGCCGTTGGCCATGCCTTCGCGGACCGCCCCTTCGCCTCCGACCTTGGAGAGGCTGTATGGGGGTGCCTTGCCGCTCGCAACAAGCGGCGTAGCTTCGTCGATCTGGAGCCGGCTGGGCGCAAGGTCCAGGGCGTGGATCGAGCTGAAATGCATCAGGCGGCTTACGCCACACTGTAGGCAGGCCTCAACGACGTTGCGCGTGCCCACCACGTTGACGTCGTGCAGCCGGGACCGCTCTCCAGATACGATCGAGATATAGCCCGCCACGTGATACACGAGCTCTGCCCCGGCAAACGCGCGCCCTAGCGACGCTGCATCGCGTACGTCGCCCTCGACCATATCGATTGGGAGCCCCACCAACGCCCGTCGATCGCGGTGCACGAGCGCGCGGACTGAATCGCCGTGTGCCAGCAGCGCCCGAACCAGGTTAGCCCCGACGTGCCCGGACGCGCCGGTCACCATCACTCTCATATTACGGCTCGATGTCGGCGACGGACGAAACGATGCGTGCCGGCCGGTACGGATACGAGTCTATATCCTCGCGATTCGTGACGCCGCTCAACACGAGGATCGTCTCTATGCCCGACTCTACGCCGGCGATGATGTCCGTATCCATGCGATCCCCGATCATCACCGTATCCTCAGAATGGACGCCGAGGTGGTTCAGTGCGGTGCGCATCATCAACGGGTTGGGCTTGCCGACAAAGAACGGCTCCTTCCCCGTCGCCCTTGCGATCAGCGCCGCCATCGCGCCACACGCAGGCACGATCCCACTTTCCGTCGGGCCCACGGGATCCGGATTCGTGGCAATGAAATGAGCGCCCGCCGCCACCAGCCGGATCCCCTTTGTGATCCGCTCCAGGACATAGCTGTGCGTTTCGCCTAGCACGACATAGTCTGGATCGTGCTCGGTGATCACGTATCCGATCCCGTGTATGGCCTCGGTCAGGCCGCTCTCGCCGATCACGAAAGCCGTCCCTTCGGCGTGTTGGGATCGGAGAAAGCGCGCTGTCGCCATCGCCGAAGTAAAGATCCGCTCCGACGACACGTCCAGGCCACGGATACGCATGCGGTGAGCCAGATCCCGCGGCGTATACATCGGGTTGTTCGTCAGGACCAGGTACTCTGTGTTGCGCTCGCGTAGCCGGTCTATGAACGCAGATGCACCAGGTATAGGCTTGTCTCCCCTGAGCAGTACACCATCCATGTCGATCAGGTAGCTCTTGACCATCGCTTGGCCTCCTTCCGCCTATTGTACCTGGATCTGCACCGGAGCGCGCACAGCCGGACGCTGCGGATTGGCGACGTCGATGCCAGAGCTCGGCTGAGAGAGCACACGCAGCGGATAGCCTGCGCGAAGCCGGTAGCTGAAATGAACTGGCTGCTCGTTGCTCAGGTCCTGAATAAGGACGCGCAGCCGTTCCCCGACGCGCTCATAGCTGGCGACGACCCCCTGTTCGACCAACCGATCCATATCCGCCTCTAGTACCGTCAGCCCGGGCGGCAAGCCGAGCTCGAGCGCAACGAGTGGGGCAACACCGACCCGGTTGAGCATGACACCTACTGAAACGGTGACGCTTTCCCCCACCGCCAGGGAGGTGCGGTCATAGTTAATCTCGAGCGAGAGCTCTTCTTCCTCTGGCAGCGGGAGCGGAACCTGGCTCCACCGCAGGCAGTACGTGCCCACGATCTGATACGCCACCTTAGCCCCTTCCACGGTGATCTGGGCGTCGTTGTATCCCTTTTCCAGCTCCGTATAAGAGACCTCAGCGCTGGCATCGCCCTGCAGCGTCAAGGCCTGTACCCCTCCTTCGTTCATGGCGATGCGCACTCGAGCCGAGCTGGGAAGGGCCGCTGGGTCCGCTGCGATGTCAGGCAGGCCAGCCAGGAAAGCACGCAGGGCCAGGGCTGTAGCAGCCGGAGCGTTCCACGTCCCTGCCACGTCCCGGCTGTCTGTCAACATCGCCAGGCCTGCCGTAACGAGTTCTGGATACCCCCCTCCGCGTGCCAGCGCGAGCGTCGCCAACGCCGCGACCTCCACCTTGATGCTTGGCGTGCGGTAGCCGCCGGTACTGATATCGTTGCCGGAAGCGCCGCTCAGTGCCTGCAGGCCGCTCTGCCATCGAGCTAGGTCGTAGCGCACCTCCGCCTGCTCGGCGAGCCGCGCCAGGCCTGCCGCAAGCTCGTCCGTCCCCTCGCCTGCAGAAAGGAGAGCATTGAGTGCCAGGGCAAGGACGTACGGGTCTTGAGCGCTGTCCAGGTATTGCTGTATGTGCTGGACCGCCATCTGGGTGCCCGGGCTGTCATAGCCTGCATCGAGCAGCGCCCACGCCACGTGTGCTGTGATCGGTAGTTCGGCGTGCGCCAACGTGGCCCACGAGGAGGGCGGCTCGTCGAGCTGCCACGTCCCATCGGTGGCTTGCTGTGCCAGCAGCCAGGCAGCGGTCCGGTCGGCAGCTTCAGTCCCAACAGGGACAAAGGCAGTCAGATCACTGAGGCAGCGCAAGGCTATGGCGCTTCGGTACAGGTCGGGCTTGGCGCCAGGCAGCACGGCGAATCCACCGCTCATGGCCTCGAAGGCGAGAAGGCGTTGGTAGTCGAGTCCCAGCATGCGTTCGAGGTCAGCACTAGCCGGTCCAGGCCATTTGCCGGTCTCTTGCAGATAGGATGCATAGGCCAACCTTGCTTCCACACCAGCCATAAGTTGGTCGAACGTACTCCCGTTCTGCTCGCTCGCACGAGCCAGTGCCTCCGACAAGACGCTCTGCTGCCCACTGTAGACCCGCACCGCAATGCGATCGGTATCTTCGTAGGCGGCCCAGGGGATGCGGAACTTGTACCCGCTCTCCTCCTCAACCCACCAGCTATAGGCGCCGGCCACCCAGTCCCCATCCGGCCGCACGCTGACCGTGCGCGTAATCACCTCGTTCCAGTCCTGGCTCTCTATCGACAGGATGAGATCGTGGTCGCCCCACGCGTCGACGTGGAGAGGAAGCACGAACGTATGCTCCCCCGCAGGCGGCACGGCGGCTTCCTGCGCCGCAGCGCTTTCTGGACGCACGGCAAACCACGCGTCCTCCGTGACCGAGATCCGTACACTGGACGAGACGGGCAAGGCGTTGTGCACGGTGACGGGCAGCGCCAGTTGATCGCCCACCGTCAGTTCGGAGGGCAGCTCGACAGTGGCCCACAGTGGCTTGGCAAGCGGCAGCATAACCTCCCCGCTGCCCCAGCGACCATCTCTATCCAACGCAAGCGCCGTCAGGCGCACGCTATCCGCTCCCTCGACGAGCGGGACCTGGATCACTGCGTTGCCGTCCTTGTCCGTCTCCACTCCGGGCACCCAGGCCAGCAGTTCCTCTTCCTCTGGCGGAGAAACAAAAGGAAAGCCAGACACGTCGCCCGCCATGACGAGCGGCGTTTCCGACTGGATCGGCAGCGGCGCAGGCGGATCGACGCGTGGCCTCAGTGGAGGTAGTTCCTGGTAGGTCGGCCCCCACCGATCCCAACCCGCCAGCGCAGTTCCGCCCACCGTCGCTGCGAGCACGAGCACGAGAGAGAATATGGCCCACGCCTGCTGGGGCCGGCCGTCGCGAAGGGAACCCAGGCCAGAGGCCGACAATGCCAGGCACACTCCACCCAGCGCAGCCCAGGCATAGCGCCCCAGGCCTGGGTCTGCGCCCGCACTCCGGGCCGCGGCATAGTGGAGGGCAACCGCGAGCGCGCCACCCGCTGCCGCCAACATGCCAAAAGAGGGCATCCACCGGGCTTCTCGGCCAGCACGTACCTGTACCAGCGCAGCCAGCAAAGCGCCGAGCCACGCCAGTCCGAGAGCCAGGGTCGCCCCTGGCCCCATACTGGTGAGGCCAAGATACATGCCCAACATGCCTGTGCCCACCAGCAGCGGCCCAACAAAGAGCGAACCGAGTATCGGCGGCAGGGGAGACGATCCCCGCCGCCAGAGGCGAGCAAGCGCAATCAGCCAGGAGAGGGGGAGCAACCCCAGCATGCCCCAGGAGATCGGCTTGGCCGCAGCGGCAAACGCGTCCCTGCGCACGTTCCACGCCTTGTCGTAGGACTCGAACGCTTGCAGGACCCTGTCCGATATGGGTCGCAGCTTGCTCACCGTCTCCGCATACTGCGGCGCCAGCTCGACGGCAGGCACAGGGCGAGGCATGCTCTGCTGCACGAAAGAGCGCCCATCCCCGCTTCTTCCATCTCCAGGTGCTGCGACCGAGGCAATAACCAGGGCGGGCGTACCGCTGCCTCCCTCCTCAGCCGTCTCTAGGGCAATACGTGCTTGCTGAAGGGACAAACCCGGCTCGTCCGCCAGCCGCCGGGCTTGTATCTGCAGCGATGGGGATGGCGTCACCTGCACCAAGTGCGCATCCCGCAGCAGCGTCCCGTCTGGAAGAAGCGCATAGGCATCGAACTCGACCATTCCCGCCCAGCCAGCTTGCAGCGGCACCTGAAAGCGTGCACGCCCATCCACGACCGGCGCCGCGTAGGCTGCGACCTGCTGCCCACCGATGCTGAGATCGAGATAGGCTGCCTCCTCCGCCTCCGCCAGGACCTCGACCTGCACCGTCTCGCCAGCGGAATACTGTTCGCGTTCGAGCCGCAGCAGCAGATGCTGCGTCCCCTGCGCCACATGTAAGTCGAACCGGGCGCTGCCTGTCGCCCCAGCCGCATCTGCCGCGTGCAGCGAAACGGCCAGTCGCGACGCCGCATCAGGCACGACCGGGATCCACGCCAGGCCCTCAGCGTTCGTTTCAGCCCGTATGGCTCGATCGAGGCCGGGAATCGTCGCCTCCAGCGCACACCTGGCAGGACGCCCATCGGGATAGCGCACGCGCGCGCGAACCAGGTTCTCGACGCCAGGCTTGAGCACAGTGCTCTCGGGCCAGGCAAGGATCTCAAGTTGCTGCTCGGAAACGGGCACCATCACCTCGTCCCGTCCGCTGCGCCCCTGTGCATCGTCCACCCACGCTGCTAGCTGGATGCCGGAAATCGTGTCCACGTCGTCGAGCTGCAGATCCTCCCCCGCCACCGCAAAGGTGAATACGCCCCCCTCATCAGCCTGCCCCGCGCGCCGAAAGAGCGCTTCCCCGTGCGCATCCAGGCGTCCCTCCACCTCCACCGATGCGTTCGCTACCGGGTTCCCATAGAGGTCGGCTGCCTTTACCTGCCCGGTCATCGGCTGCCCAGCCACGGCATAGCCCTGCGCGGACTGAACCTCGACGCGCAGCGTGCCCGGTGCCCTCTCCCGAACCTCAAGCGCGCTCTCTGCCGTCAGGTCTCCCAGCGACGCCACCAACCGGTAGGTGCCCTCCCCCGCCCCTTCTGCCAGCGCGCACGTGCCCTGCGCCACACCGTAGGCCGAGGTCTGGACGAGCTGCTGGCAGATGCGATTGCCCTGTGCATCGAGCAGCGTCCACTTTACGGGTCGATCTGCCGTAGGCCTGTGGTCGATGCGCCCACCGGCCCAGAACCACATCTCTACGCGCTCACCCGGATGGTAGGTCCGCCTGGACGTCTGGGCGAGGAGGGCAAGCGACCGTTGGATCGTCACCGTGCGCGCCAGGTGCTGCTCGCCTACTGGGCCGGCGGCATCGACCACCATGGTCCATTGGCCCTCTTGCACAGCGGGCACCTCAAAGACGGCTTCCACCGTGCCCAGATCGTCCGTCTCGCCACGATACAGCGCCTCACCGACGCCGGCCTGATCTCCTGCAAGCAGCGAGATCCGCACCTCTACGCCGGGCAGCGGCTGGCCGGAGCGAGGATCGCGGATCAGGATGCGAGCCGCGCCGCGCGTCTGTGGCGCGAATACCGTGGGACCGAGGACCAGCATCTCTTGAAAATCGGGCGGCTCTGGTGTGTACGAGGGAAGCGGGGGCGCCGGCAGTGCAGAAATAGCGCGTAAGGGCTGCACCAGCCAGACGAGACCCGTAATGGCGACCAGCAGCGGCACGCCGATCCAGAGGTACCACGGCCTCTGCCATTCTGGCTGCGATGGCGTTGTCTTGTCCTGGTTTTCCTGGTCGAGCGACATACGACGTATCCCGAAAGATGGCGCGCTCAGGCGCTCAGCGGATAGAAGCCATCGCCGCAGTAAATGGGTACTGTTTCCCACAGGTCGACCTGCGCGCACAGCCGCACGTCATCTGCATATCCCAGGCGCTGCAGCCGCGCCGCAGCCCTGGCACTATCGAATACGCGCTGGCTCTCTGAGGCAAGCGCAGGCTCGAACGCCTCGTCCGCGATCGCACCTCGCGCGACGAGACGACCGGCAATCAGCCGCTGTGCGTAATCGTCCTCTTCGGACGGCGCTTCGCCAAGGCCCGCCCCGACGAGCGTGATGTCGCATCCGCACGCAGAGGCACGTCGCATGACGGCGTCTGCAGCCGCGGTGGCATTCACCGTCGAGCCTGCCAGCAGCCCGCTGGCACCGCCGAGCGCTGCACTGATGGTCCGCGTGCCGTTTGACGTGGTGAGGACGAGCACGTGCCCCGCCACGTCAGAGGCATGCGCCAGGATCTCCGAGGGAGAGTTTCCGTAATGAAAGTGTGGAAGCTTGGCCCCGCCTCTTTCCCCGGCCAGCAGGTAGCCAGGACGGCCCTGATAGGCCCGTGCCGCCTCGACAGATCGCACCGGAAGAACGCGCGTCGCGCCTGCGCGTAGGGCTGCCGCGATCGTCACGCTGGCACGTAGTGCATCGATCAGGAGCACCAGGTCTCCTCGCGCAGCGCCACGGGAGGCACCGTTTGCTCCCCACTCGAACCGGACATGGGGCGAGGGTCCGGCCTGGCTCAACCCACCACGACCTTCACCCATACGTGGCGGCTGCGAGGACCATCGAATTCACACAGGTACACCCCTTGCCAGGTACCGAGGCGCAGCCTGCCGTTGCAGACAGGGATAAAGTGAGACGGGCCCATCATGCTGGCCTTGATGTGCGCGGCCGAGTTTCCCTCAGCGTGCTCATAGCCATCACGCCAGGGCACGATCTTTTCCAGGCGGTTGAGGATATCCGACTGGACGGTCGGGTCGGCATTCTCGTTGATCGTCAGGCCTGCGGTAGTGTGAGGGACAAAGACGTAGCAGATACCTTGTTCGATGCCACTGTCGGCCACCACACGCGACACGCGGTCAGTAATGTCGACCATGCACGCGTGTGAGGGGGTACGAACGTCGAATTGCTCCATGGACAGCTCCCTGTGAGTGCGGGTCGCGACCTCGCTATTCTATCACAGGGCCTCCCAGCGAGCAATTGGCTGTCGGATGTTAGTCTCCGCTCAATCTTTGCCGGTACAGCGCTACAGCGTGGTCAGGCAGTGGAGCCCCAATCCGCACGACCTTGCCGGCGTCTCGCCCATCTGCCGGGGTCGCGTTCATGCAGTCCACAATCAGTGGAGCATGATCGACGATCCACCCATAGTCATACGCGCGATGGGCCGACACGATCACGACCACGTCCTGCGCTGAGAGCAGCGCTTCGGTGAGCGGCTGCGACTCGAGGACCATCTGCTGGCCGCAGAACACGTTTCCCCCCACGTGATAGCGGGGTACGTAGGGATCATTGTACTGCACGTGTGCCCCCGCGCTGCGAAACAGCTCAATCACCCGCTCTGCCGGTGAGTTGCGCGCATCGTCCACGTCCCGCTTAAAGGCCACGCCCAGTACCAGGATCTGGGCACCGTGCAGCGCCTTGCCCTGCGCTCCCAGCGCCTGCACTGCCCGCTCCACAACGTGATAGGGCATCGACTGGTTCACCTCGGCCGCGAGCTCGATGAACTTGGTGTAAAAGTCATACTCGCGTGCTTTCCAGGAGAGATAGTAGGGATCCACCGGGATACAGTGCCCACCCACGCCTGGGCCCGGGTAGAAAGGCATAAAGCCAAACGGCTTGGTCGATGCAGCCTCGATCACCTCCCAGAAGTCGATCCCCATGCGCTCCGAGAGCAGTGCCAACTCGTTCACCAGCGCGATGTTGACGCTCCGAAAAATGTTCTCCAGCAGCTTGGTCATCTCTGCCGCGCGCGGTGTCGAGACGATGTGGATCTTGGGCGTCAGTTGTTTCAGCAGGTCTACGGCCAGCCCGGTGCACAAGGGCGTTAGGCCGCCGACCACTTTGGGTGTGTTCTCGGCCGTGAACTGGGCGTTCCCAGGGTCGATCCGTTCCGGCGAAAAGGCCAGGCAGAAATCCACTCCGGCCACCATGCCTGTGCCCTCCAAGATCGGCTGCACTACCTCTTCCGTGGTGCCGGGGTAGGTTGTGCTTTGCAGCACGATCATCTGCCCGCGGTGCAGGCGCTGCGCGATCCCCTCTGCTGCCGCCTCGACAAAGGCCAGGTCGGGCGCCTTCATCGCGTCGAACGGGGTTGGCACGCAGATAAAGACAATGTCGACGTCGTGCAGCCGATCATAGTCGGTCGTCGGGCGCAGGGCGCCCTTTGCTATCAGCGGAGCGAGGGTCGCATCGCTGACATCTTGGATATAGCTCTTGCCCTGCTGTAGGGACGCAACCTTGTGCGTATCGACGTCGAGCCCGACCACGGTATAGCCGCAGCGCGCGAACCCAACCGCTAGCGGAAGGCCTACGTAACCCAGCCCAATCACGCATACGCGCGCACTGTGATCGGCAATCTTTTGCTCCAGGTGCAGGCACTCGGCACGAGTCATCTCAGCCAATGTCCTCTCCTATCTACGCCACGAAAGGCGCAGCGCTTTCACGACAAACAGAGAGAGGTGTACAAGCTCCCTCACCGTCCCGCACGTGCACATTATGATCAGTATAAAGGCGATGCCCGCAAGGGTCAAGCCGAGCACGATAGCTTGCTCCCCCCAGAACGCAATGCTATAATGAGCTTCATCCGCGACCACGCTATCGTCGCGCACTACACAGGGCGCTGCCGTCGTAGGAGGGTAGGTGGGTCTACACGAAGATCGACTGAAGGCACTCTTGTTCGCAAGTCCCGAGCAAATCCCCGTCTCCATCAGTATCCTTCCTGCCGCCTGGATGAAGCACCGCCAGGCGCTTGATGAGATCGTCGCGCGCCATCCGGCGTTGTTCGACGACCGCCGGGGCAAAGAGCAGGACTATGATGCAGTGAGCGGCACCTATGTCGCCGGGGAACACGTGGACGTGTGGGGCTGCGTATGGAGCAATATCCAGCACGGCATGGAGTCGATCGTGACGCGCCACCCCGTGCCTACGCGCGCGGATGTGCGCCAGCTCGAGATGCCCCAGGAGGACGTCGGCTTTCCGCACGGCTTTATGTACCTGCGCTTGGGCGATCTGCGCGGCTTCCAGGAGCTGATGCTCGACTTTGCCGAAGAGCCACCCGAGCTCAAAATACTGATCGATACGGTGCTGGCCTACAATCTCCGCCAGGTCCGCATCAAGCTGGATCAGATCGAGGGTACAGGACAGATCGTGCACTTTGGGGACGATCTCGGCATGCAGACCAGCCTGCCGATCAGCCCTGATAAGTGGCGCAAATACCTCAAGCCCTGCTACTGCCAGATCTACCGCCCTTTTCGCGAGGCGGGACACTATGTTTACATGCACTCGGACGGGCACATCTACGAGATCATCCCCGATCTCGTGGACTGCGGCGTTAACGTCATCAACCCGCAGGTACGTGCCAACGGGCTCGACAACCTGGCGGCAGTCTGCAAGGGAAAGGTGTGCGTCGACCTCGACCTGGACCGCCAGCTCTTTCCCTTTGCCACGCCTGCCCAGATCGACGCACACGTCCGAGAGGCAGTCGAGACCCTCGGTTCCCCCCAGGGCGGGCTGTGGCTCAAGGCAGAGATTGGTTTCGACGTGCCGCTGGAGAACGTGGACGCCGTTTGCACCGCTCTGGAGAAATACCGCACTTACTACAGTTAAGCTGTCCCGGACACCGGGACGGTGCGGGGCACGACAGCGCCCTGCTGGAAATGGATTCCAGCAGGGCGCTGTGGCGTCTCTTGCCGCCGATTCTAGATCACGTTCACCTTTTGCTCTGTCAGTTTGGCCGTTGCGATCTTGGCCTTGCGCACCACGTCGATCCCATATGGGCATTCGATTTGCTGCGCATCTGCGATCAGCGCCGCCGGATCATAGCCTGCTGTCGCAAAGTGAGCTACCGCCCGCTCGCGTCCGGCGAACCAATGCGCCAGGCGTACCCGCAGTGCATAGTCTGCCGGATCGTGCGGCAAGTAATCGATCATCTGCCGGTCGTACGTGCCCTCCAGGCGGAACGTGTCCATCAATGCCGGTGTGCACGTACCGCATTGGCGGCACACGTAGCGGCCCAGATCGACTGCCGTGTGCAGGACCGCCTCCTTCAGCGCTTCGTCCGCCGGCCCTCTGCGCACGGCTGCAGCGACTTCCTTTACGTGCTCAACACGGTTCGCGCCGCACACTGCGACGTCCGCCCCCGATCCCAGGGTGTAGCGCACCGCGTGCTCGACCGAGCGATACAGGTATCCGTCGGCCAAGGGCTTCATCCCGGTCACGCCGATCCCGCGCTTGTGCGCCTCTGGGATGATCTCGTTCGGGATGATCGGGTAATTCTGGTTATCGAGATAGTTGCACCAGATCAGGATCAGCGACAGCGGCAGCCGGTCAAAGGCCTCCAGGTACACCGGCGGCCAATGCGAGCTCATACCCAGCGCACCCAGCATGCCCTCATCGATCGCCTTCTGTAGCCCTTCCAGGGCGCCACCTGGCGCGGTGATCGTGTCTAGCTCTCCTTCCCCGACGCCGTGGAACAGGCAGAAATCGACGTGGTCCGTCTGCAGTGCCTGCAGCGACAGCTCGAGCTCGTGCCGCGCCTCGTCGGCCGAACGAGCTCCCGTCTTT
>CAZLMZ010000077.1:0-13369 GCA_964560475.1 uncultured Anaerolineae bacterium | reverse complement strand
TCCATGACCACCGCTTTTGCGAATGCACCCTATGTGCATACTATACCAGCATCGCCCTCACTTGTCAAGCAAGCGATCGCTTGGCTCGACGTCGCTCCTGTATCCCTGCGCGAGGGCTCGATGCTTACCCATCAGACCGCAAGGTGGCGCTTTCTACCTCCTGGCTGCAGCGGTCTCGACGGCTAAGGCTCGGCGAGTACCAGATGAGCGACGACCTGACCGGCTCGGGCGTGGCGCGCCGTGACCTGCACCGTACTCCCAGACGGGGCGCGAACTACCCACTCGACCTTGGCCCGATCGTCGGTCCCGTCGTCGTCGTTGGGCGTCGCCGTCTTGTAGGCGCGGCCCTCGAGCTGGACCAGCTCTTCGCGCGGCTTGCCGGCCTCCAGCGTCGCACCTTCTGGCAGCTCGATCTCGCAGATCACGCCGCGCACCAGCTTTTTCTCGATCGCCACCTTGGTCACATAGCTGGGCAGCCAGCCCGTATTGTGGACCACCAGGCGCACGCGGTAAGCTCCCTCGCCGAGCGGCTTGGCAGTGGCTTCATAGAGCTCGAGCCGCGGCGAGATCAGCGACTGCCAGATCAGCCAATCGGCAAAGGGCGTAATCTCTTTTTCCAGGAACTGGGGTGGCGGGTTGCGGAAAGCGTAGAGCGCGTCCCAGCCACCGAGCTCGACCTTGCCCAACTGCGGGTGGTTGTAGGGGTACCAGTCGATGTAACCCTTGCCCTCCAGCACGTCGTCGCTCCATTTCAGCATCTTTAGGTCGTCCTCGATCGGGTGCTCGCGGTCCCACTCGATGAACTTGAAATCTTCCACCCCGGCCTGGCGCTGCGGGCACCAGATCTCGACCGTCCAGGCAAAGAGGCCCATGTGGTCGTACATCCAGGTGTCGAATCCGCCGGTGATCACCTGGTTGGGATGATAGCGAAAGCCGTGATAGACCGATACAGCCGGGTAGCCGGTCAGCGCGGTGCCCTTTTCGCCGATCTTTTGGTAGGTCCACAGGTCTTCGGCCGGGAACTTTTCATCGGGCCGGTCGTCATAGGGCCGCAGCAGAGCACCGCTGTAGGTGTGAAAGGCGACACCCCCGCAGATATTGGGATGGTCGGCAATGAAATGGGCTAGGTTGCGCACCTCGGGCTCCGACGTGGGATAGGGTCCGGCGCCCTTTTGCTCGTATTCTTGGCGCCAAGTAAAGGGAAAGTTGCGGTTCAGGTCGAGGCGTTCCTTCCGGGGCTGGATCTGGATCGTCACCCCGTCATAGTCCTCGATCCGGCCTTCTGGCAGGAGGCGGTAGTACGTGCCGCCCGTCTCTGCCGGATCGCGCCGCACCATCAGGCGCGGCTCCTCCGGACAGACCTTCCACGCCCCGTTCGGATCGGGGACGCGCATACTGAGCATGCGCCCATCCCCGTCCATATCCTGCCTGATCAGGCCGCCAATCGGCTCCTCATCGTATGGATAGGGACGGGTGCTGGAACGAATGATCTTGGGCTCGTCGGCCAGCGCCCACTCAGCGCCATCAGGGTTGACGCGCGGACAGACGTAAAAGGCCCGCGTGTCGAGGCAGCGGGTCACGTCCGCGTCCTGGCCGTACCCGGTCACCAGGCGGTGGATCAAATACAGGCACGCGGTCGAGGGCGACACTTCGCTAGCGTGGATGTTGCCGTCGACCCACATGGTGGGCTTGTCCACGTCCTGCCCCGTCTCAAAGCAGGTCACCGTGGCCAGCCAGACCTCTCGCCCCTCATAGCTCTGGCCAATGCTCTCGAGGCGCACCAGATGCGGGTGCTCCTCGGCAAAGCCCTTTAGGATCCGGGTCAGGTCGTCGTAACGATAGTAGGTGTCGAAGGTGAGGTCAGGCATGGCTCCCCCTTGAGCGATCGGGATGGACGGCGCACACTCATGCGTCGTCGCCCGGCTAGACGGCGGTCCAAGGTATGATAGCGTAGGATCGAGATGGTGTCAATCTGGAACAGGTGCATGTATATCCGCAGATGCCTGATAAGAATCGGTGCACGGATTGGCGCAGATTGTAGATAGACGGTATCTCTATGACGAGATCAGGGCAATGCCGGTCAGGATGGCGAGCAGGATGGGCTGGTGCACCAGGTAGATGAGCAGCGAATGCCGGCCCAGGAAGGAGAGCTGGCGGACCACGGGGGCGCTGGCCCAGTCGGGCAGGGCAAAGCGGCGCCTGCCGCGCGGATAGAGGCTGTGCCCCGCCGTGATGCCCAGCAGCACGAGGCCAAACCAGGGCAGGACCGGGTACCAGTCGGCCATGGGACGCCCGAGCTGAGGAATACCGATCCAGATCAGCCACGGCGAGGTCGTCACCTGGCGGTTGAGGTAGATCCCCACCCCCAGGAAGGCGATCCCCAGGGCGAGGCTGAGGTAGCGGCGCCCGCGGGGAAGAAAGAGGTATGCAGCGACGATGGAAAAGCCGATCATGTGCAGAATGCCAAAGACCACGAACTCGCGCGGAATAAAGAGATAGGTGGCCAGCGTGATCACCAGCCCAAAGCCAAACACCTTGAGTCCCCGCCGCACGTACTTGCCAAAGGTGTGCCCGCGCGTGCTGCGCGCATAGCTGATCGTGAGCGAGATGCCGACCAGGCTGAGAAACATGGTGGCAATGATCCGTGAGAACCAGGGCCAGGGGTTGGCGGACATACGAATCTGCGCCAGGCCCAGGAAGGAAAGATCCCAGCTCAGGTGAAAAAGGGCCATCAAGATGATGGCAACGCCGCGCAGCGCATCGACCTCCCAATAGCGCGGCGCTCTCCTATCGGCTTGCTCTGCGATCGTCCTGCTCCTCCCGCACCGGCGGTCCCTCGTCCTCTCCAAGGCACCCATGATACACATTTCGAGGATGTTTTGCAAGATCCTTGCGTAAACTACTCATACATACTACAATAGGCCACTACTCACGCCAGGGGCGATGCGCAGGGCGCGCACGGGTACCTCTCCTGGCATTCTGTACACTACCGGCACCGTGAACCAGGAGCGAGTATGGCCAGACGCGAGTTCACCATCGACGGCGAGTACCAGTACAATCGATCAAGCCCGGTGCGCTGGATCGTCTCCCACGTGATGCGCTACCCCTACCTGCCCGTCATCACCGTGTCCACGGCCGTCGTCGCCAACTGGCTCAGCGCCCAGGCACCGGTTTACATGGGTAAGGCTTTTGACCAGGTGACCAGCCCCGACCCAAGCGTACACACGCTGCTCATCCTGGCGCTCAGCGTGCTTGGCTTTCGCGTGGGCAACGCCGTCGTCAATGTGCTGCGCAGCGTGTTCAGCGAGTTCATCGCCCAGTTGCTCGAGCGCGACGCGCGCGAAGAGCTGTACATCAGCCTGCTGGGCAAGAGCCTGACCTTCCATTCCCGGCAGCGGGTGGGCGACCTGATGGCGCGCGCCGCCGAGGACGTCCGCCAACTTAATTTCATGTTCAGCCCGGGACTGCGCCTGATCCTGGGCTCGGCGCTGAGCTTGATCATCCCGATCATCACCATCGGCACGATCCATGTTTCGCTGCTGGCGGTTCCGCTGGTCTTTGTCGTGTTCCTGGTACTGACCATCTGGGGGTATACGCGGCAGCTCAATCCCGTCACCCAGGCGCAACGCCAGCAGTTTGGCAAGATGAACGCCGGCCTGGCCGAGGCGATCGCCGGGATCGAGGTGGTCAAGGCCAACGCGCAGGAGGCACAAGAGCAGGAGCGATTCGCCGAGAGCGCGAGCCGCTTCCGTGACTTTTTCGTGCGGCAGGGCGAGATCCAGGCCCGATACCTGCCGCTGCTGGTCTACTATATCGCGCTGGCGGCGGCGTTCCTGCACGCGCTCTACCTCTATGGACAGGGGACGATAACGATCGGCCAAGTGATCGCCTTCATGGGGCTGCTCGGGCTGCTCCAGTTCCCCACCTTTATCTCAAGCTTTACCTTCACCCTGGTACAGTTGGGCCTCGCCAGTGCGCGCCGCATCCTGGACGTGATCGAGACCGAGACCGAGCTGGACGAGAACCGTGAGGGCGTGCGCAAAGAGATGGAAGGCGAGGTCGCCTTTGAGAACGTGGGCTTTGGCTACAACGGCAGCCGCGTGCTGGAGGGGATCAACTTTCACGCCCGCCCAGGTGAGACGATCGCCATCGTCGGCCAGACCGGTTCGGGCAAGACCACACTGACGCGGCTGATCAACCGCATCTATGACGCCGGGCAGGGACGCGTGCTGGTCGATGGCGTCGACGTGCGCGACTGGAACATGGCCTCGCTGCGCTCGCAGATCTCGACGATCGAGCAGGACATCTTTTTGTTCGCCCGCTCGATCCGCGACAACATTGCCTTTGGCGTCGACGGAGACGTGCCCCAGGAAGAGATCGAGCGCTGTGCGCGCGAAGCGCAGGCGCACGAGTTCATCCTCGATTTCGAGGGTGGATATGACACCGAGGTCGGCGAACGAGGGGTCACCCTGTCGGGCGGGCAGCGGCAGCGCATCGCCATCGCCCGCGCCTTTCTCACCGACCCGCGCATCCTGATCCTGGACGACTCGACCAGCGCGATCGACAGTGCGACCGAGGACAAGATCCAGGCGGCGATGTACAAGGTGCAAGAGGGCCGCACGACCTTTATCATCACCCACCGCCTGTCGCAGATCCGCTGGGCCGACCGGATCCTGGTCCTGCGGCGCGGCGAGCTGGTCGATCAGGGCAACCACGAGGAGCTGATCCGGCGCTGCTCGGCATATCGCCGCATCTTTGCTCGCTACGAGGTCGACCTCCCGCCGCTAGAAGGAGATGCCTGCCCGGTGGACAGCTAATGCTGCTCCCCACGCTGGCGTGTAGCTATCCTGCTCAAGCTGAGTTTTCGGAGGCTGAATGGGTTTCATCCTAGGTGGTCTGGATTCAGAGAGCTATGACCGCTCCTACAGCGATCGAGAGCTGATCCGGCGGATCATCAGCTACTTTCGCAGCGAAGGTAAGCGGATGCTGCTGGTAGCGGGCATGATCTTTCTCAACTCGGCGTTCAATACCGCGCGCCCGATCCTGATCGCGCGCGGCATCGACGCGGTCAGTGCGACCCCCCACACACCCTTGATCTATCTCTTTGCAGGGCTGATCCTGCTCTTTGGCGTATCGGCGTGGGTGGTCAACTTTTGGCGGCAGCGGGCATCGGCGCGCGCGGTCGGCAACGTCGTCCTCCAACTGCGCAAGGACGTGTTCAAGAGCGTCAGCGAACACGATATGTCGTTCTATGACGAGAACTCGTCGGGCAAGGTCGTCAGCCGGGTGACCTCCGATACGCAGGACTTTAGCCAGGTGGTGACCCTGGTGATGGACCTGTTCAGCCAGGTGCTGCTGGTGATCATCCTGCTGATCGTGCTGTTTGCGATCGACTGGCGCCTGACGCTGGTCGTGCTCTCCACCGGACCGTTCATGGTGGCCCTGGCACTGGCCCTGCGCAGAATGGCGCGCAACATCACTCTCCGTGCCAAGCGGGCGCGGGCCATCGTCAACGCGAACGTGCAGGAAGCGGTAAGCGGCATCGCGGTGGCCAAGAGCTTTCGCCAGGAAGGCAGCCTGTACGACGAGTTCGAAGACGTCAACCAGAAAAACTATCGCATCGGCGTCAGGCGCGGGATCGTGATGAACAATATCTTTCCCGGGCTCGACGTGATGTCGGCCATCGCCACCGCGCTGGTGCTCTATGTGGGTGGTTTGGCCGCGATCAACAGCACGATCACCTCCGGGACGTGGTACCTGTTCATCCAGGCGCTGAGCCTGTTCCTCTTTCCGCTGACCAGCATCGCCTCCTTCTGGAGCCAGTTCCAGGATGGGCTCTCGGCCTCCGAGCGCGTCTTTGCCCTGATCGACGCCGAGCCGCGCGTGATCCAGACCGACGACCAGCCTGCGGCCAAGCTGGAGGGGCGGATCGAGTTCGACGACGTCTGCTTTGCCTACAAGCCAGGCGAGGAGGTGCTGTGCCATTTCGATCTGCTCATTCCCGCCAAGCAAACGCTGGCCTTTGTCGGCCATACCGGCGCCGGCAAGTCGAGCCTGGCACGCCTGATCGCGCGTTTTTACGAGTTCCAGGAAGGCAAGCTGCTGATCGACGGACAGGACATCCGCACCTTCGACCTGACCACCTTCCGGCGCCAGATCGGCCTCGTGCCGCAGTCGCCCTTTCTCTTTTCCGGCACGCTGCTCGACAACATCCGCTACGGCGTGCCCGAGGCCAGCGAGGAGCAGGTGCTGCACGCGGCGCAGCGCATCGGCTCGGGCGACTGGCTGAACGACCTGCCTGATGGCCTGGAGACGGACGTCGGTGAGCGCGGCGCCAACCTGTCCATGGGGCAGCGGCAGTTGGTCGCGCTGGCGCGGGTGCTGATCCACGACCCGGCGATCCTGGTCCTCGACGAGGCGACGGCGAGCGTCGACCCCTTTACCGAGGCCCAGATCCAGGAGGGGCTGGAAGAGGTCTTTCGCAACCGGACCTCGATCATCATCGCCCACCGCCTGTCGACGGTCAAGAACGCCGACCGGATCGTGGTGCTGGAGGAGGGAGAGATCATCGAGGAGGGCACGCACGACGCGCTGCTCGAAGCGGGCGGGCACTATGCCGAGCTGTACAATACCTACTTCCGGCACCAGTCTCTGGAGTATATCGAGGAGGCGCGGCGCCTCGAAGAGCGAGTTGTAGGTGACTAGGATGCAGGAGCGCCCCTCTGCCGTCGACGGACGACGGCAGCACGGGCAAGGCGGGTGGTTGAGCGGCCTCTACCCAAAGATGCTGCTCTACCTGGGCAGCCTCTTTGCCGTGATTATGGCCGCCACCATCCTCTTTGTCTATATCTCTGGGAACCGGCAGATCGAGCAGGAATGGCTGGCCCGGTCGCGGACGCTGAACCGCATGGCGTTCGAGGCCCTCTACGCGTCCCTCTCCCATGGCGGGGGCCAAGAGGGCAACCGGCAAGTGATCGCCCGGCTAGAAGAGATCGGCGTCTCGACCGAGGTGCGCGTGGTCAGGGGCGATCCGCTCATCCAGCCGTCCGGTCAGGTCGATGCGGATGCGCTCGACGATCTGGAGCGGCGCGCCCTGAGCGGGGAAGAGGTCGGGGTGGTCCAGCGCGAGCGTGGGCAGAGCGTAGTGCGCTATGTCACCCCGATCCGCATGGAGGCCGAGTGCCAGCGCTGCCACCAGGCGGAGGTCGGCACGGTCAGCGGCGTGATCTCGACACAGGTCGCGCTGGGCGAGTACGAGAGCGCGGTCCGCCGTCGCCGCGACGTGCTGCTGCTGGTCGTTGGCGGCGGCATGCTGGCCTTCGGCGTGCTCACCTTTCACGTGCTGCAGCGACTGGTAATCCGCCCGCTGCAAGCGATCCGGCGGGGTGCCACTGCCATCGCCGAGGGTAACCTCGACCATCGCCTCTCTGTGGCCACAGGCGACGAGCTGGAGACCCTGGCCCAGGAATTCAACTACATGGCCGAGCGGTTGCAGGCGTCCTATGGTCAGATCGCCGAGGAACAGAACCGCATCCTGGCGGCGATCGAGGCTTCGCGGGATGCGATCTGGATCAGCGACGGCGAACGGCGGGTGGTCACGGTCAACTCGGCGATGGAGCGCATGTTGGGCCAGGATCGAGCGCAGCTCCTGGGCCGGACGTGCCACGACGTCCTCCGGCTCCGCGACCCATCCGGTACCTCGATCTGCGACCGTGCGTGCGCGTTCCTGGATGATCCCGCCGAGAGCGGCAGGATCGAGGGATACGTCTCTACCGAACGTGGCGCGATCTGGGCCGATATCAGCTACGGGCGGATCACCGACGCGGACGGCCACGTCGTAGGGGGCGTGCATATCGTGCACGACCTGACAGAGCACAGAGAGATCGAGCAGCTAAAGGACGAGTTCATCGCGACCGTCTCTCACGAGCTGCGCACGCCGCTCAATCACATCAAGGGCTTTGCCACCACCCTACTGCAGACCGACGTCGAGTGGGATGCGGTCGCGCAGCAGGATTTTATGAGGAGCATCAGCCAGGAGGCAGACCGGCTCACGAACCTGGTCGACAAGGTGCTGCACCTCTCCCGGCTAGAGACGGAAGGCCTGCTGGAGGAAAGAGAGTGGTGGCAGGTCGGCGATATCGTCGACGGCGCACTGCGGCGGCGCCGCGACATGACGGTCCACCATACGATGGTCCTCGATCTGGAGCCCGATCTGCCGGCGATCTTTGTCGACGGCAGGGAGATCGAAGTCGTGCTGATGAACCTGATCGAGAACGCGGTCCAATACTCCGAGCCAGACACTTCGATCACGATCGGTGCCAGCGTGGAGGAGGGCGAGATCGTGTTCTGCGTGGCCGACCAGGGGATCGGCATCGCCGAGGAGCAGCAGGACCGCGTTTTCGAGCGCTTTTACCGGGTCGAGAGCGCCAAGCACCGGGCACCGGGCACCGGACTGGGCCTCGCCATCTGCAAGCGCATCATAGAAGCACACAATGGCCGCATCTGGGTCGAGAGCGTCCTGGGATCGGGCTCGCGTTTTTTCTTCTCCGTGCCGCTGCAGAGCATAGCGTAGGCCGAACCGTGTGCCCGGACGGGCCCTTGTAGCCTGAACGTATCCTTACCGGCCAAAGGACAGATCATGCGAAACCCGCGAGTACTCGTTGTCGACGATGAGCCGGTCACGCTCAAGTACCTAGGCGCCAACCTACGCGTGCGCGGGTACGAGGTCTTGACCGCCGAGGATGGAGAGACAGCACTCGAGATCCTCGACCACTCCGAGGTGGACCTGATCATCCTCGACATCATGATGCCGGGCATAGACGGTTTCCAGGTCTGCGAGACAGTCCGGCAGACGTCAGACGTGCCGATCCTGATGCTCAGCGCGCGCGGGCGAGAGCACGACATCGTGCTTGCGTTGGACCTCGGTGCGGACGACTATTTGACCAAGCCGTTTGGGGTCGCCGAGATGCTGGCCCGCGTCCGGGCCGCCCTGCGCCGCAGCGCGCCGACCTGGGAGCAACCGCGCGCGCCCCTGACCATTGCCGACGTACGGATCGATTTCGAGGCCCACCGGGTGACGGTTGCCGGCGAGCCCGTGCAGCTCACGCCGACCGAGTACGATCTGCTCGCCCACCTCGCCCTCAATGCCGGGCGGGTGCTCCCGCACCGGGCGCTGCTGCGCGCGGTATGGGGGCCCGAGTACGGTGACGAGACCGAGTACCTGTGGGCCTATATTCGGCGATTACGGCGCAAGATCGAGCCAGATCCCAGCAACCCCCGCTACATCCTGACCGAGCCAGGCGTGGGATACCTGTTCGCTGCCTCGCCCTGAGCGCCGCATCACAGACCCTCTATTGAGGCCCTCCGTCGAGCATCTGCTTGGCGGAGGGCCTCGTTTTTTCAGGCGTTTTTCAGGCCAGACCGCGCTGCGTTCAGGCGCTGTTCAGGCCGGTCGGATATCCTGTAGATAGACTCGTGTGGAGGGAAAACGGTCGATGGACGTGCCGCTCGTCTGGGTAATCAGCCCGCATGCCGGGACCCGCCAGGTGCTGGGGCTCAACCTCAGCAAGCGCGGCCTGCGCACGCTAGAGGCCGCGCTTCTGGATGAACTACAGCCCGCCGACGCCCCCCCGCAGCTCATCGTGGTCGACGTCGAGCCGCCAGATGAGACGGGGTGGGCCACCGTGGACGCCGTACGCCAGACGCCCGCACTGCGGCAGGTGCCGCTAATCATGTTGGTGGCACACGCGCCCACGATGGGCCGTCTCCTCGCCCTCCACCCCGCCCGCTGGGTGCATAAGCCCGCGGACATAGATGCGTTGTTGAGTGAAGTATGGTCAAGCCTGCCCGACAGATACAGGAGGTCCGAGATGATCGCGTCACACACGACATTGGCTGACCGCGTTCGTGCCATCCCCGGCGGCGAGCACCTCTACATGTGCTACTCGTGTGGCACGTGCGTGAGTAGCTGCATGATCCAGTTGGCCGGAGAGCGTACATACAATCCCCGCCGCCTGATCCAGAAGGTCTTGAACGGGCTCGATCTTGCGGCCTACGAGGACAGAACCACGTGGCTTTGCTCGGCCTGCGACCTGTGCTACCCGCGATGCCCGCAAGAGATCCACATCTCGGGCGTGATCGGCGCGATCAGAGAGTTGGCGATCGAGGCCGGGCACAGTAGCACGATCGAGACGGCAGCAGTCAACGAGCTGACCTGCGTGGCCTGTGGGCTGTGCGCCGAGATCTGTCCCTACGACGCCGTCACGCTCGTTGAAAAGCGCATCGCCGGTCAGGCACGCACGGTTGCCAGCGTGGACGCAAACCGCTGCATGGCGTGCGGCCTGTGCGCCGCCAACTGCCGGTCCGCGTCGATCGAGGTGCCGGGCGCATTCACGAACGAACTGGTGATGAGCCAGGTCTGGGACTGGATCGAGGAGACAGCGCCCCAGCCGGTCGTCCAGCCAGAAGTGATCGAGCGAGTCGAGCGCGTCCCCAGCCACGTCACGCGCTGACGGCAGGCGAGGCACGTCCCCACACATTCGAGGGCAGTGCCCGGTTTTTCCCTGGCCGCTGCGGCGTCACCACACCTGCAGCCGGGGGACAGGGCGTGCCGACTAGAGAGGTGAGAGCATGAGCGATCTGTGGCCCCCCCGCATACTGGTGTTCCAGTGCCAGTACAGCGTCTACTCGGAGACAGAGCGGGAGGCAATATCGAGCCAACTACCGCCGCACGTCAAGCACGTCCAGGTCCCCTGCTCGGGGCGGATCAGCCCGCTTTTCGTGCTGAACGCCATCCAGGGCGGCGTCGACGGCGTGCTGATCTGCGGCTGTGTCCCGGAGAAATGCCACTTCAAGGCGGGGAACCTCGGCGCGCGGCGCCAACTGGACGCGTTCCGAGCGTTCCTGTCCTACCTGGGCGTGGAGGAGGAGCGCGTGCGGTTCGCCTGGATCGACCCGGCGGAGCGCGGGCGCGTCCTGCAAGAGATCGCCGCGCTGGAGGAGGCCCTCGCTTCCCTCGGCCAGGCATCGCGATTGGTCACACGCGTACCGTTGCAGCCACAGGGAGAACGTCCATGGGCGAGCTGACCCAGGCCATCCGTGAGCACGCGGCACGCCTCCTACAAGAGGGCCGCGTGGACGTCGTGATCGGCTTCAAGACAGGCACCGTGCCGCTGCGAGCGCAGCCAGCCTTTATCACGGAACCGGAACAGGCTGCGGAACTGGTGCACAACAGCTTTTGCCAGAACAACCTGGCCAGCTACTTGACGCGGCGCCCGGACACGGAACGCATCGGGATCATCTGCCGGGGCTGTGAGAGCAGGGCCGTGCACGTCCTCGTGTCGGAGCACCAGCACGATCGGGAGGGGCTCTATGTGATCGGCGTTCCCTGTGCCGGGATCATCGATCGGCACAAGATCGAACGGCAGGGCGAGCTCGACCTGGAGACGGTAGAGGTATGGGAAGAGGGGGAGGAGGTCATCGTCGCCCTCGACGATGGCGAGCAGCGCTACGCGCGGGCCGAGGTGCTGGACGACGCCTGTCTGCGCTGCGCCCATCCGCAGCCTACCGATGCCGACCTGCTACTGGCCGATTTGCCGGATAACGGCGCTTCTGTCGATAGGTGGGCGGCGGTGGATGCGTTCGAGTCGCTGCCACCGGCCGAGCGTTTCGCCCGTTTCGCCCAGGAAGCCGAGCGCTGCATTCGCTGCTATGCATGCCGGGAAGCGTGCCCAACCTGCTACTGCACCGAGTGCTTTGTCGATCACAACAACCCGCGATGGTGCGAGTCGATGGTAACCGCCGGCGGCACGCATGCTTGGCACGTCATTCGCGCCTTCCACCAGGCAGGGCGCTGCGTGAGCTGCGGCGCGTGCGAGCGTGCCTGTCCTATGGAGATCAAGATGACCTACCTGACCGACAAGCTCAACTATGACATGGCGCAGCAGTACGGGTTCGAGCCTGGGATGAGTGATGACGCCACGCCGCCCTTTGCCGCGTTCACGCTGGACGACGCAGACCGGTTCGTGCGGTAGGCATGAGGAGGCAGGAGAGCATGCACAAGATCGTGACCAAGAAGGGCCTGCCCACGTTGATCGAGGCATGGCAGAGACAGGCCGTCGTCTATGCTCCGGTACACAACGGAGGGATACCCGAGTTCCAGCGCCTCGGCAGGGGGACGCAGGCAGCGCTGTACCTGAGAGGCAACACGCGCTACCCGCCGAAATCGCTCTTTATCTCACAATCGGAGCCGATGTTCTACGCTCAAGGCACTGCACTAGAGCAGGTCCCCTTGCCGACCGCCCCGCGGGTGATCCTGGGCGTGCGTGCCTGCGACGCGCGCGCCACACAACTGCTCGACGGTGTCTTTGGCACGGACAGCCCCGACCCCTCTTGGGTCCGGAAGCGCGAGCGGACGGCACTCGTCGGCCTAGGGTGTACCAAGCCCGGTGCCACCTGCTTCTGCAGCGCGGTCGGATCGGGGCCCTTTGATGCCCGTGGCGTGGACGTGATGCTGACCGATCTCGGCGACGCGTACCTGGCCGAAGTGCAGACGGACGAGGGAGAAACACTCCTGGAAGGGATGCCAGTAGCCACCCAGGCACAGGTAGAGGCCGCGCACCAGTTGCAGGAGGCGGCGGCGTCCAGCATGGAGATCCCCTTCGAGACGGAAGGCATCCGCGACGTCCTGTATGGACTGTTCAACTCGAGCTTCTGGTACGAGGTGCAGCAGTCGTGCCTGGGCTGCGGGGTATGCACCTTCCTCTGCCCGACTTGCCACTGCTTTGACATCGTGGACGAGGTGCAGCGCCGCGAGCGCGTGCGCAACTGGGACAGTTGCATGTTCCGCATCTATTCACAGGAAGCCTCGGGCTATAACCCGCGCCCGACGAACGTCGAGCGGACGCGGCAGCGAATCATGCACAAGTACGCCTACTTTATCGAGAACCACGGCGAGATCGGGTGCACCGGCTGCGGGCGCTGCGTGCGCAACTGCCCGGTCGACCTGGACATTCGCCAGGTGATCCGCGATGCGCGTTCGTGGGCAGAGGAGTAGAGGGGAGAGCCGATATGCAGAATCCATACCAGCCTACGCCGATGTACATCGCGCGCACGGCCGTCGAAACGAGTGACCAGGGCCTCAAAACCTTCGAGCTGCTGTTTACGCAGGACGAGGACCGGGCGCGCTTTTTCGACGCCTACCAGCCGGGACAGTTCTGCCAGCTCTCTGTCTTTGGCAAGGGGGAAGCCTCCTTCGGCGTTGCCTCTGCGGCCTGGGAGGGCAGCTTTGTCCGGTTCACGATCAACAAGATCGGTGCCTTTACCCGGGCCGTGCACGCGATGGAGCCGGGCGACGAGATCGGCATGCGCG
>CAZLMZ010000076.1:8918-13425 GCA_964560475.1 uncultured Anaerolineae bacterium | reverse complement strand
CCCGGCGAGCAAGTGATCTCGCGCGATCCACAAAGAGGATTGCCTGTTCCCAAAGATCCTATTGCACGGGCCCACCGGCTGTGATAAGATAGAGGGCACTTGCGGATCGCCGTGGCAGCACGCAGCACTGCACGGGAAGGGACGAAAGGCGCAACATGATCGAGCTCCAGGGCTTGCAGAAGGTGGTCGGTCAGAACGTGATCCTGGACATTCCTTCGTTGACGGTCGATCCGGGCGAGGTGGCGGCCGTGGTCGGGGCGGCGGGCAGCGGTACGGAGATGCTGCTCGAATTGCTCACCGGCAGGGCACAACCCACCGCCGGGCATGTGCGGGTGGCCGGCATCGATCCGGCGGCCGACCGATCCTCGTTCAGCCGCCGGACGGGGGTGCTCTTTGCCGAGGACGCGCTCTACAAGCAGCGCTCTGTGCGCGCCAATCTCTCCTTCCACGCCCAGTTGTACGGCCTGCCATCCTCGCGCGTCGAGCAGGTGCTGGCCGAGGTAGGATTGGCCGACCACGCCGAGGTCCGCGTGGAAAAGCTGCCCTCCGGCCTCGCCCGGCGCCTGGCTTTTGGACGCGCCACCTTGCACGAGCCGCAGGTGCTCCTGTTGGCCGACCCCTTTGCCCGGTGCGACCAGGCATCGATCGGGCTGTTGAGCCGCCTGGTGCGTGAGCTGGCCGAAGCAGAGAGGACCGTATTGATCCTGGCCCCCGACGATGCGCACCTGGCGCTGTGCGACGCGGTCCACGTCCTGGAGAGAGGGCGCATCGTCGATCTGCGCCAACCGGCGGCGGAACAGCAGTTTGCGCGGCTCAAGATCCCGGTACGGCTCGAGGCCAGGGTGGCTCTGGTCAACCCCGGCGACATCCTCTACGCCCTGGTCCAGGAAAGCCGCACCTACATCCAGACGGCGCACGAGCGCCTGCCCACCCAGTTTACCTTGACCGAGCTGGAGGAACGCCTGGCGCGGAGCGGCTTTTTTCGCTCCCATCGCGGCTACCTGGTCAACCTCCAGCACGTCAAAGAAGTAATCCCGTATACCCGCAACAGCTACACGCTCATCCTGGACGACGAGGCCGAGACCGAGATCCCGCTCAGCAAGGCGGCAGCCAACGATCTTCGCGATCTGCTCGGCTACTAGCGCGCCTCCAACCGGCTCGAACAGCGCTCCATTCACCTCGCCCACGGCTGCATTCAGCGTCCCCGGGCGCCGTTTGGCCCTATTCTATTGCAGGGGGAGCCGAGATCGGCTAGACTGGAGGCAGGAACGGGGGCCGCGAACGAGAGCCAGGAGCGTAGCGATGAAAGCGATCGAGGTCCAGAACCTGACCCGCACCTACGGGCGCACGCGGGCCGTGGACGACATTACCTTTGCGGTCGAGCCGGGAGAGCTCTTTGGCTTCCTGGGACCCAACGGCGCAGGCAAGACGACGACGATCCGCATGCTCACCGGACAGCTCCGCCCCACATCGGGGCAGGCCCAAGTGGCCGGCTGCGACGTGGTGGCACAGCGCCAAGCCCTCAAGCCGCAGATCGGCGTCGTGTTCGAACAGCAAAACCTGTACGAGCGCTTTTCAGCGCTCGACAACCTGTGCTTTTACGCCCGATTGTACGGCGTACAGAAGGGACGCGTGGAGAAAGTGCTGGCCCAGGTCGGACTGCTGGAGCGGGCAGGGCACAGGGTCGAGGAGTACTCGAACGGGATGCGACAGCGCCTGCTGATCGCACGGGCGCTGCTGCACGAGCCTCGCGTGTTGTTCCTCGACGAGCCGACGCGCGGGCTGGATGCGCACGTGGCGCGCGAGATCCGCGCCTTTATCGCCGGGCTGGCCCGCCAGGGGGCGACCGTTTTCCTAACGACCCACTATATCGAGGAAGCGGACCGACTATGCAATCGCGTCGCATTCATCGACCACGGGCGCATCGTCGCCCTGGATACCCCGGCCCGACTGAAGGCGACCCACGGCGCAGCAGACGCCCTGGAAGACGTCTTTGTCAAGCTCACGGGACGAGCCCTGGAAGGCGTTGGTATGTACTCATCTGGAGCCGCGCAGGTGCCCTCCGGGCAAGGTCCCTGGTCCACGGCGTGAATAGAGCGGCCAAACCAAACCGCAACGAGCGAAAAAGAGAGTCAAGAGCATGAACGCGCCTATAAAGCTAAAGAACTTTGCCCAGATCACGTGGGCCATCGCCAGTAAAGACATCAGCGATGCCCTCAAGAACAAGACCATCCTGGCCAATCTGATCACGATCATGCTCGTAGTGATCTTTTACCGGTTCCTACCCGTACTGGAGGGCGAGGACGTACTGCCTGGCCTGATGGTCTATGATCAGGGGCACTCGAGCCGTACCGCGCAGCTCGAAGACAGCCTAGCCTTCCGCACCTACTTGGCCACGTCGGCAGAGCAGGTGCAAGCGTTCGTGGGACGTGCCGATCGGGCGCGCATGGGCATCGTCCTACCGCCGGACCTCGACCAGACGCTGGCCGCAGGCCAGTCGCCCACGGTAGACGGCTATGTGCCGCACTGGGCTAGCCGGCGCCAGGTCGAGAAACTGCGCGCTTTCTACGAGGTCGAGCTGGGCACATGGGCCGGGCAGCCGGTGCACATCCGTACCGAGGGCAATGTCGTCTATCCCCGGCTCGAGTGGGGCGGGCTGGGTTTCCTGACCTCGCTCACCTTCGTGTTGGCACTGACCCTGACCGGCATCCTGACCGTCACACACCTGATGCTGGAGGAAAAACAGACGCAGACGCTGCAGGCACTACTCGTTTCGCCGGCCAGCATCGGACAGGTGGTGGCCGGCAAGGCGCTGGCCGGGGCGTTTTACTGCCTGGTGGTCGCGGGCAGCGTGTTCGTCATCAACGGAGCGATCGTCGCCCACTGGGGTCTGGCGATCCTGGCTGCGGCGTGTGGTACGGCCCTGTCCGTGGCCCTGGGCCTGCTGCTGGGCAGCATCTTTGAGGTCAAGCAGCAGCTCATGCTGTGGAGTTTCTTGCTGCTCAACCTGCTGTTGGCGCCGGTGTTCTTGGAGATCGAGAGCGACCTGTTGCCACAAGGGATCAGCGCGGCCCTGCGCTGGCTGCCGACCGTCGCCCTGGCGCGCACGCTGCGCCTGTCGTTTGGGAACCACGTGCCGTGGGGCACGTTTGCGGCGAACCTGAGCCCCGTGCTGGCCAGCGCAGTGCTGCTCTACCTGGCCGTAGGATGGCGGATCCGAAAGATGGTGGACAAAACCTAGGACGGCGGCTCGGTAAAGACGTTCACGAGGGAGCGACGACCTTGGGCACACGCACGTGGAACGGACGAGAAGGGGCGAGGATCATCTGGGCCATCGCGGCCAAAGACGTGGTCGACGCAGTCCACAACAAGACGCTGCAAGGCATCGCCATCGGCGTGCTGCTGCTGATACTGTCCGGCCGCGCCCTGCCCTTCCTGGCAGGACAGAACAGCACCTACGCGGTGGTGGTCTATGACGAAGGGCAGTCGCGCCTGGTCGCGGCTCTACTCAAGCGGGACGAACTGCGCTTATCCAAGGCGCGCTCGCTGCAGGAGATGAAGGATGTGGTCAGCACAGCCAGTGTCGTCGTCCTGGGCCTCCACCTTCCGGCGGGCCTGGATCAGGCGATCGAGGCGGGACAACCACCGCCGATCGAGGCCACTGTCGTCCAGTGGGCCAGCCAGGAGGACGTGACAGAGATCGAACGCGCCGTGGAGGGGGCCCTGGGCGAGATCGCGGGCCGGCCGGTCGAGATCGCCGTGGCCAGGCAGCGGATCTATCCCGCCCCGAACGGAGGCGGGTTTACGAGCCTGGCCGCCGGGCTGATCGTCATGGTCGTGGTCGTCGTCGGCATGGCCTTTGTGCCCTATCTATTCGCCGAGGAAAAAGAGACGGAGACGCTGCAAGCACTGCTCGTCTCCCCGGCCAGCATCGGGCAGGTGGTCGCCGGCAAGGCGCTGGCTGGCGCGGTGTACTGCCTGGCGGGCGGAGGCGCGGCGATGGCCCTGAACTCCCTGTACGTCGTGCACTGGGGAGCGGCGCTGCTGTCCCTTCTCTGTGGTACCGCTCTGGCCGTCGCCCTGGGACTGCTGCTCGGCGTGCTGTTCGGCCTGCCACAGCAGATGAGCGCCGTCGGCGCGCTGTTGATGGGCGTCCTGGTCGTGGCGACCTACCTGGCCGACATGGCCAGCCTGCCAGCGTCCCTGCTGGCCGTGCTGCGCTGGGTCCCGACCGTCGCTATGGCGCACGCCTTGCGCCTCTCCTTTGCCGAGAGCGCGCCAGCCGGATGGCTGGCGGCCGACCTGGGCGCGGTGCTGGGCGCAGCCTTGCTGGTGTACCTGCTCGTCGCCTGGCGGATCCGGCAGATAGACCGGTAGGCTATGTTTCCTCCTCAACCGGCGGCCCGATGACCAGCCGGAAGCCAATGTAGGGCCAGCTCAGGCCGGGATGCGCCCGGTCGGAGGCCGAGCAGCGGGCCTGCTCGTGCATGTAGCGGAACGCGCCCCC
>CAZLMZ010000076.1:6864-8818 GCA_964560475.1 uncultured Anaerolineae bacterium | reverse complement strand
TCGTCGGCCGGCGCGGCCTGCTCGGCCAGGGCCTCGATCACGGCAAACGCGGCTGCCGGGTCCTCCTCCAGGCGCGCCAGGCGCGCCGCCACAAAGCGGACCACGTCGCGCCACCGGTAAAAGTCGGACTCGACCAACTCGACTGCCAACTGCGGCAGATCGCGCTCGGCCGTCAGGTGCCGGGAAGCGACGTAGGTCTGCAGGTCGCGCTCGACGAACAGGTACACGCCCGGAGCCTCCTCGTCGAGCAAGGAGGGCCGTGCCAGGATGCGCGTCACCAGTTCGTTCGCCGTCTCCCAACGCCCATCGCGGCAGACGGTCAACAGCGCAGCACGGAGGTCGCTCTCTGAGAAGCGTACCCGGTCGAACGCGCCCTCCAGGCGCGCCTGACCGTGGTAGGTGATCTGGGCAATGACCGCGCGCAACGCCTCCGTGTCGACGACGTGTCGCAGGTCGCGTCGGACCCACGTGTCGGCAGAGCCGTCGGGACGGCCCTCGCTCCAGATCGAGATCGCCAGGTCGACCAGCCGGTGGTAAAAGACAGCCGGTTCGGCGGGCAGCCGCTGGTACATGGTGTGCAGCAAGGCAATGACTGCCATGAGCGATGGGCGCTGCCCCAGGCGCCGCACCTCCTCGCGGCGGAGGGCCAGGGCGAGCTGGCCGGGCAGGTCGCGCGCCGCTTCCTCGTCGATCCATTCCTTGCGCAGCAGCTCCGCGTACCACGCCCGCGCATAGCCGTCCATCTGCTGCTGCCGCCAGGGGGCCAGGTCGATCTGGCTGTACCCGGCCAGGGCGCCATTGCCTAACTCGCCGTGTACCACGTACGGCTGGGCCGTGACGATCACACGGATCGGTTGGCGGGCCGCCACGGCCTGGCCGAGGTCGGCCAGGCCACCCAGGAACGCTGCCGCGGCATCGGGCGCGTGCTCCAACCCGTCGAGCAGCAGCAGGACACCGCCGGGGCCGAGGATCTGCCAGCAGAGCTGGTCGGCCTCGATCCCCACCTGCGCCGCGATGTAGGTGCACAGATCCGTGGCCGCATCGCTGCTCTCGGACCATTCGCTGTAGGCGCGGAGGTCGACCCACAGCGGGAACAACTGCCCGTGCTGCCAGGCGGGCGCCAGGCGCTGCACAGCAGGCGGTTCGCCCGGCAATGAGGGCTCAGACATACAGAGCGCCAGGTAGCGCAAAAAGGTCGACTTGCCCGTCCCATGTGCGCCGCGCACGAGTGCCTTGTCTGCCTGGCTCACGGCCTCAAGCAGGGTGAGCGGGCGGGTACGTGGCAGGGAGGGCAGTAGCGCCCGGCCCTCTGTCTCCCGCTCCTGTTCCTCGCACGGTACCTCGACCGTGGTGTTGAGGGACTGATAGAGGGCGACCAGATCGAGGCGCTCCCCCTGTGCCTGCAGCTCACGCCCCAGATCCTCGAGGCCATAGGTGTGAGAAACAGCCAATGTGCCATACAGGCGCTCCAGGTAAGCCTGCTTGGCTGAGGCCAGCGCATTGGGGGAGAGCGGCACCTCCAGATCGGCCATCACTTCATCGACCCACCGATCCTGTTCCTCCTCCGGTTCGCTGGAGAGGGTCCGGTCCCGCCAGCGGGCCAGCCGCTCCCGCCAGGTCAATGGCTTGTTTTCACCGCCGTCCTTGTCGCCGTCCGTCCGTTTCATCGTACAGCCTTCCTAGCGTATTTCCTTGATGTAAGCCGAGATCGTGCCTATGCCGGTACGAGCCAACACGGGCGCCGGACGCCTCACTCGATCGGGCGCAGCATGGCCCGGGTAAAGACCGTCCGCCCGTTCACCAGGCCGAGACCCACGCAGCCCGCCTCCCACGGGCTGTCCGTATCTTCCCACTGCAGCACCTGCTCGCCATCGACGAAACCGCTCATCCGGCTGCCCTCGACCTCGACCGCCAGCGCATAGGTGCGCTGCAGCTCCCACGGGAACGGCGCAGA
>CAZLMZ010000076.1:1592-6764 GCA_964560475.1 uncultured Anaerolineae bacterium | reverse complement strand
CCCTTCTTTTCGAATGCGACCTTGCCTCCCGGTGCCAGGCCGAACGCGTAGGAGCGCTGCGCGCCCTGGACGCGAAAGAGGATGCGATGCCGCTGGCCACAGTGCGGGCAGAGCTGCACCTCGTAGCGATAGTCCCGCCACGCCTGCGAGCCGGTGTACGCCTCGGCGTCCTTCCCATAGTGGCTACCGTTCAGCCCGCCTGCGCGGCCAAACCAGCGCCCACGCAGGTAGCCCCAGCCGAGCATCGGTTCGGGCCCCGCCAGGTCAAAGGCACACGACGGCGCGCCCGACCAGTCTACGCGGTCGAGATAGGCTACCGCCGTGGCCGGGTCTTTGGCCGAAAAGGCGATCCCGACGCGATCGATCAGGCCCGCTTCCGGCAGCTCGATGGGGAACACGAGCTCGGTCATCTCGCCGGCAGGGAGCGCCACCTCAGGGCCGTCATGGCGCTCACCGCTCCTGTGCTCGCGCACGAAAAGGCGAGCGGTCACGCCCTCGCCGAGCGAGAGATAGAGTGTTACGCGGACCGTCTGCCCGGGATAGAGGATCGGAGAGGTGCCAATGTCGTACCCGCTCCGCGTGATATCGTCGCCGGTGAAAAAGGTCTTGCGATAGACCACACCCTCGTTCTCGCCGCACAGGTGGTGCATGATCACCTTGAGGCCGCGCCGGCCCTGCGCCGTGTGGCGCCCACCCGTGCCGGGGCCGTAGGTCGCGTTCTCTGTCTCGCGCACGGCAGCCGTGCCGGGGGAGCGCTCAAACTCCCAGCAGTGCGTTGAGCCGGGGAAGGACCAGTGATACAGCGCCCCCCCCTTGTAGGACTGGCGCTCCTCCACGCCCGCCACGGCGCGCCCCAGGTTGCTGACCATCAGCGCCGCGTTGGGGACGTCGAGTATGCACTCTGAGCCCAGGATCAGGGAAGCGAGCACGTGATCGTTGACGTCAGAAAACCAATCGGTCCCGGCATTGTGGATGCCGGCCAGGCCGGCGACCAGGCCCATGATGCAGCCCACGTTGCCGACGTTGCAGTCGGTGTCCCAGCCGGCCATGTTGGCCACGTGCAGGGCCCGGGTAAAGTCGTTGCCGCTGTAGGCGAGGGCCATGACGACCACCGCCGCGTTAGGGATAATGTGACAGCCACCGCCGTATTTGTCATAGCCGTAGCGTTCCTCGATGCGCCGGAAGCAATCGCGCCAGTCGCCGTAGCGCTTGCTCCACCCGACCACGTCACGCACGACCTGGGCGTACAGCGAGTCGGGAGGGATCAACGAGAGGCCGATCTCGAGCAGGCGCCTCGTCTCTTTTTCCACGAACGCCGCCGCCTCGATGCCAGCCACGAACATGCCGCCATAGATACCGTTGCCGTCGTGCGAGACCGAGGCCGCCTTGCGTGCGTAGCGGGCCGCCTTTTCGGGGTCGCCGGGACAGACCAGCCCCCAGGTGTCGATAAAGATCTGCCCCCCGATCTGCTCGGCAACGACGGCGCCGTTCTGCTCAATCGAGCCGGAACGCGGCGCAGGGATGCCGTTCGCCAGGTTCAGGTAGGCAGTATGCTCGGTGCTGACGCCATAGCCGCCCCACCACAGCGTGCAGTGCCCGTCGCCCAGGTAGTTCAGCCAGGTGTTGCCGATCTCTTGCGGCGTGAGCTCCTCGGTGGGGGTGAAATCGCGCAGCGCGCGGATAAAGACCAGCGGCCCCGAGAGGTCGTCGTCGGGACGGAAATAGTGATAATGCTGGACATAGCCGGTCAGCTCGCCGTAGGTCTGCCAGATCCGGTCCGCCGTCCAGCCCTCGATCGGCGCCCCATACTGGACGCCGATCACCTTGCCCAAGAGTGCGGCATATACCTGTTCGTCATAGTCTGGTGGTAGCAGGGTCATCGCCTCCTCCTCTCTGTCACTGCAAGTATACCAACGCTGGCTGTACAGCGTCAAGTCCTTACCTGGCGAAATGGCGAGGGATCGACCTGGCGACTCGGCGGTTGTGCCCATCCTGCCGCTCAGGTATCATGACAGAAAACACCAGGGAGGACACATGGACGCGATAGTCGAGGCAATGAAAGCGCTCCTGGAGGACGACGACGTGTCAGAGATCCTCGTCGATGGGGCCAAGAGCGTGTACGTAGAGCGAAACGGGGCCCTGCAGGACACAGAGATTCGTTTCGCCCACGACAAACAGGTCATCGAATGGGCCAACAGCTTGCTGGTCGGGCAAGGCTGGGAGCCCGTCGGTGCTGGACGCCCGTGGGCCACGGCACGGCTGGCGAGTGGCGACAGGATCGCGGTCGTGATCCCGCCGGTGGCGGTCGATGGGCCCAGCGTCACCATCCGGAAATTCCCGCGCGTGCCACTCACCTTCGATCAGCTCCTCGAATGGGGTTGCCTCAGCGAGCAGGTACTGGGCTTTTTCCGCGTGGCCATGCAAGTCCAGCTCTCGATCCTCGTCTCCGGCGGCACGAGCAGTGGCAAGACGACGCTGACCAACCTGCTGCTCGGCCTGATACCGGCACAGGACCGGCTGATCGCCGTCGAGCGGCGGCACGAACTGCGCATCGACCATCCTCGGGTCGTGTACCTCGAGGCAGAGGCGGGGCACGCAAGCGGCATGGAGCCGATCGATCTGCGCGAACTGCTCCACGTCGCGACCTGCATGCGGCCTGACCGGATCGCCATCGGGGAGCTCCAGGGCCCTGAGGCGCTAGATATGCTGGAGCTGGCCAACCTCGGTCACGAGGGGCTGATCGCTCCCATCCACGCCAGGAGCCCACGAGATGCATTGACGCGGGTCGAGACGATGGCCACCATTGCCGAGCCCACCCTCACCCTGCCTGCCGTCCGGGCCAAGATGGCGAGCGGGCTCGACCTGATCGTGCAGCAAAACCAGGTGGAGGATGGCACGCGCAAGATCGTCTCGGTGGTCGAAGTGCAGGGGCTCAAGGGCGACAGCATCGTGCTCACCGAACTGTTCTCGTGGCAGCGGACCGGTATGGGCGAGGACGGCCGGTGCCTGGGGAGATTCGTGGCGACGGGGGCCGCGCCATCGTTTGCGCACGCCCTCGAGGCTGCGGGCGTGTACTTTCCTGAGGGGACGTTCGAGAGCCGTTGAGCGCCTGCCCAGCAGGCTAGATCAGGCCCTCCGCCAGGGCAATGACCGCAGCCTCGGTGCGCGAGGCCACATCGAGCTTATGCAAGACGTTGCCCAGGTGAAACTGCACCGTACGGTCCGAGATACCGAGCGAAGCAGCGATCTGCTTGTTTGTCATCCCCTTGGCCACGTAGGAAAGCACCTCTCGCTCGCGCGGGGTGAGCGGCTCCGGCAGGCGCCTGCCCGGCGGCGCGCTCTCCCGTGTCGCCGAGGCTAGGCCGGCCAGCGGCAGCGTCGCGCGCACCTGCGTGCCCACAGCGAGCACAGAGCTGACCTCCAGCGTGCCGCCCACGGAAGCCGCGCGAGCAGCCATCTCGCGCAGGCCCTCCCCCTCGGCCTCTGTGCATTCCGGTAGGCAGAACCCACGGCCGTCATCCGCGATCACGAGCAGCAGATTACCCTCCCTAAGCCGCAGGCTGACCTCCAGCTGGCTCGCCCCAGCGTGCCGTCCCGCATTGTGCATCGCCTCCTGTGCGATCCGGTACGCAGCGTGCGCCTTCTCGGCGACCAGATGCCTCACCGCCGGATCGGCCCGGCCGGGCAGATCGAGCCGGACGGAGAGCCCGTAGCGCCGCTCGGTGCGCAGGGACAAGATCTCCAGCGCGGGGATCAGGCCCAGGTCTCGCAGCTCCCGTGCCTCCAGGTCGACAACGATCTCTTGCAGGTGCGCCAGTGCGCCCGCTGCCATGGACGCCAGCACATTCAGGGCGTTCGTCGCCTGCGGCGCGGTGGAGGGCAGCACGGCCTGATAGGTGCGTGCCTGTTCTACGAGCAGCAGCAAGGCGGGCTCGAGCTGCTGGTGCAGAGCCCGTGCCAGGTCGCGTCGTTCTCGATCGCGGGCGGACCACTCTATGGCTTGCTCCCGCATCGCACTCCCTTTCAGGCCTATGCCTGACGCAACTTTCCCATCAGCTTGTAGATCACGTGTCTCAAGTGACGCCAGGCACCGCAAAGGTCCGCACGTGGCACACACGTGCGCTACGAGAGCTGGCGCAACCTTTCCATCAGCTGCACGTAGAAGCGCAGATTGTGGATCGTCGCCAACCGCTGGGCGAGCGCGTCACCGATCTCGAACAGGTGGTGCAGGTAGCTGCGCGAATAGCGCGCGCAGCACAGGCAGTCGCACAGCTCGGAGACGGGCCGCCCGTCGCGCTTGAAGCGGTCGTCGCCGATGTAGAGGAACGAATAGGCAAAGGGATCCTGGTCCGGCTCGAAAACATACAGGCGCCGGTGGCGCGCATCCCGCGTCGGCAGGACGCAGTCAAAGAGATCGTACCCCCAGCCCGCACAGCGGATCACGGCATCGGGATTGCCAACCCCAAGCGCGTATTTGGGCAGGCCATCCGGCATGAGGCGCGCCGTGTATTCGAGCGTCGATTCGGCCAGTTCGCCTTCCTGGTCGAGGGGCCAGCCGCCAAAGCCATAGCCGTCGAAACCGATCTCGATCAGCGCCTCGGCACACTCCCAGCGCATGCGCTTATTGTAGCCACCCTGGATGATGCCGAACAGCAGCGGGTGCCGCTCCCCCGCCTCGCGGATCTCGCACTGGCGCTCGAACTCGTCCTTGCAGCGCCGCGCCCAGGAGACGGTCCGTTGTACCGACGCGGTCACCTCTTCCGGGCCCGCGTCTGGGCTCGGGCAGTCGTCGAGGCACATCACGATGTCGGTGCGCAGGTCGAACTGCATCTGGACGCACTTTTCAGGGGTCAGCTTGAGCTTTTTGCCGCCCTGCACGTCGACGTTGGTGAAGGTGATGCCCCGATCGCTGATCCGCCCATAGCGCGCGTTCTCGCGGACCATGGACATTGCCTGGAACCCGCCCGAGTCGGAGATGATCGGCCGTTTCCAGCTCATGAAGGGGTGGACGCCGCCCTGGCTCTTGAGCAGGCCGATCCCGGGCGCGTAGGCCAGGTGAAAGGTGTTCACGATCAGGCCCTGCACGCCGCACGCCTCGAGGTCCTGCGCGTCGAGCGTGCGGACCACGGCCCGCGTGGCATCAGGAAAGAACGCCGGCAGGTCGATCCTTCC
>CAZLMZ010000076.1:0-1492 GCA_964560475.1 uncultured Anaerolineae bacterium | reverse complement strand
GGGGGCAGCCTGGCCTCACCGCCGTCGATCACGATCACGTATTCGCCGCGCGGTTCTTCTTTCTGGAAGTGGAGCAGTGCCCCGCCGAGGGTGCCGCGCCAGACCTGCTCGTAGAGCTTGGTCAGCTCACAGGCGACGGCGACCCGCCGGTCGCCGAGCGCGGCACGCGCATCGCGCAGCGTGTCGCGCAGGCGGTTAGGCGACTCGTAGAGCACCAGCGTCCGTGCATCGCCCACGTACTCGGCGAACAGGGCACGGCGCGCAGCCGACTTGCGCGGCGCAAAGCCTAGAAAGACAAAGGGCGCGGGGTGCAGCCCGGACACGCCCAGCGCGGCGGCCAATGCCGTCGGCCCAGGCACGGACACGACCTCGACGCCGCGCGCCAAGGCAGCCTGGACCAACTCGTAGCCGGGATCGGCGAGCAGCGGCATGCCCGCCTCGGACACCAGGGCCACGTCGCCGCGCGCCAGCGCGTCGAACACGGCAGCGAGGCGGGCCTCTTTGCGGCGGTCGTACGCATCGGTGAAATGGATCATCGGCGTGTCGATGCCATGGCGGTCGAGGAGCCGGCGCGTACGTCCCGGGTTCTCGGACGCGATGACGCCGACCTGTGCCAAGACGCGCAGCGAGCGCGGTGTGACGTCCTCCAGGTTGCCGATCGGCGTGCCCACCACATACAGGGTGTGCGTCATCGCTTGTCCACGACGAACGCTAACTCTCCCGGCAGGTCGAGCTGCGTGACCGACCAGGGCCGGGTGGAGAGCATATCCGTGAAGGTGCGCTCGTACTGCTCGGCCATGCCCTTTTCCCGGCGCCCAAGGCTCTTGACCGGGAAGGTGACGACGACGTACGCCACATTCAGGCAGTCGATCAGCGCCAACGTGCTGCCCTGGCGCTGGCGTTCCAGGCAGGTGGCCGTCTTGAGCAAGAGCGCCACATCAGCCTGCTGCTGCGGCGGGTCGCAGATCAGGTCCTGGCAGTAGGCACGCCCCTCCACGTCGGTGAGCGCGAAGAACTGGTCGAGGAAGGCAATGCGCTCGGCATCAATGTCGTAGGCATGGTAGGCTGTGCCCGAGTCGAGGTGCATCCACGGCAGGGAAAGCGGATTGAGGCCACAGGCGAGGTCGAGCAGCGCGTGCGGGAAGCCCATGTGCGCAAAGATGGCGTCGTAAAAGCGGTGGAGGACAGGCAGCCGTTCGCGCGTAGAGGCATGGCGCGCGAGCAGGCGGTGCGCGACGGCACGGATCTCCTGCGCGTCGCCGGAGACGTACGCGGCGTGCAGATCCTGGTACGCCCGGTCGTAATCGAGCTGGGCCTCGTAGGCGCCGTAGGCCTGGTGTAGCCGGGATTTGGTGGCCTTGATCGCGGCTTTGGACGTATCGCGCTTGGCCGCTTCCTCGGCCGCGATCCGGCGGATCGTGGCCGTGCAGACGTGGCGGTATTTGCGCGAGGCCTGGACGCTGGAGACAATGTCGTCGATCGCGGTCACCTG
>CAZLMZ010000075.1:10353-13453 GCA_964560475.1 uncultured Anaerolineae bacterium | reverse complement strand
GCCGTAGCTGGGCACCTGACCTTGTTCGTGGCGCGCAACCGCCACGCGGTCTTTTCCAAGCCCTATCCGGCACCGATACTGGTGGCAGCGATACTCGGTACCCAGACGGTGGCAGCGCTGATCGTCGGCTTTGGGTTCATCGTGGTCGCCATCCCCTGGAAGTACGTGGGGATCGTGTGGGGATATGCCCTGGTCTGGGCGTTCATCGGGGACTGGGTCAAATTGCAGGCCTATCATCTCCTCAGGTTGAGTGGCAAACATCACCGGAGCTTCCTGGATCGCATCCAGGCGCCGCTGCACCCTCACGGGCGCTAGAGCGCTACGGGATAGCGACGGATGACTGAAGCGGGAAGCAGCCAATTCAGGTCAGGACCTACGCATAAGGTGGAACGATGACACTGCCAGACAAGAAAACCAAGATCGTCTGCACCATCGGCCCCGCCTCCGAATCTCGCGAGACGCTCGAGAGCATGATCGCCAATGGTATGGACGTGGCGCGGCTCAACTTTGCTCACGGCGATTTCGAGAGCCATAAGCGGGTGATCGGCAACGTCCGCGAGGCGGCGGCCGCTTTAGGGCGACGAGTGGCCATTCTAGCCGACCTGCCCGGTCCCAAGATACGCATCGGCGACCTGGCCCAGGAGCCGGTGGAATTGGTGCGTGGACAGCCTTTCATCCTCCAGACCGAGGAGATCGAGGGCGACGCCCACTGTGTCTCGGTGAGCTTGCCAAACCTGCCCCAGGTGGTCAAGCCGGGCGATGTGATCTTTGTCAACGACGGGCTCATCCAGTTGGCCGTGAAAACGGTGGAGGGCCACCGTGTACACTGTGAGGTCCTGGTAGGAGGTGAGCTTCGCTCCCACAAAGGCGTCAACTTGCCCGCCATCGACCTCGGCATCGAGGCGTTCACCGACCGCGACCACGAGATTCTCCGGTTCGCGCTGCAGCAAGGTGTGGATGCGGTGAGCCAATCCTTCGTCCAGGGCCCAGAGGACATCGAGGCCGTGCGCGAGGCCGCTGCCGCTGCCGGTCGCGTGCCCTTTATCGTTGCCAAGATCGAACGCCGCCAGGCGCTCGAACATATAGATGCCATCCTGGACGCAACGGATGGGATCATGGTTGCCCGCGGCGACCTGGGGGTCGAGACCCCGATCGCAGAGATCGCCGTGACGCAAAAGCGCCTCATCCACCGCGCAAACCTGATGGGCAAGCCGGTCATCACGGCGACGCAGATGCTTGAGAGCATGGTCGAGAACAAGCGCCCGACGCGCGCCGAGGTTGCGGATGTGGCCAACGCCATCCTCGACGGCACGGACTGTGTCATGCTTTCTGAAGAGTCGGCGATGGGGATCTGTCCGGAGGAAGCTGTAGCTGTTATGGGGCGCATCGCTGTGGCAACGGAAGCATATCGGGGCCAGCACCCGCTCCAGAGATCGTTCGTCGCTGCGGTGGCGGCCCAGGACCCGAGCGTGGAGGATCTGATCGCCCTCAGCGTCCACAGCGTCGTCGAGCGCCTCACGCCCACGGTCGTGATCGCGCCGACGGACAGCGGCGCGACGGCGCGCTGTATGAGCCGCTTCCGCCCGCCGATGTGGATCGTCGCTCCCAGCCGCAACGAGGCGACGTGCCAGGAGCTGCAGTTCTCCTACGGGGTCTACCCTGTGCATGTACCGGACAACCCGCCGAGTTGGGCGGCCTATGCCCGAGACTGGTTGGCAGAACACGACATGGCAAAGGGCTTGGCCATCCTCACCCATGGGCTCCCTGCTCCGCGGGGAGGGACGAACCATATGGAGATCATTGACTTTGGTCCTTCTCCACGAGAAAGGGCCGAGTAGCACGATGGAGTAGAGCGATGACCAAGAGGCTGTCTGTCGTCGATATCGACCGCTGCGTCGGTTGCCAGTCCTGCATGTTCGCCTGTGCCCGGCGGTCGGGACAGGGCGGGCTTGCAGGGTCCTGCATCCGGGTTCACTCGGCAGGTGGCATGCGGCACGGATTTGTCGTCGTCGTCTGCCGGGCGTGTCCCGACCCACCGTGTGCTCGCGTCTGTCCTACGGGCGCCCTTCGCCCTCGCGATGGCGGCGGAGTGCGCCTGGATGCCGATCTATGTCTTGGTTGCGGTAACTGCCGCGAGGCCTGCCCCTTTGGGGCGATCCTCTGGGATCCGCACCAGGACAAGCCGCAGATCTGCGTTCATTGTGGCTATTGCGCTTCCTACTGTCCCTACGAGGTTTTGAGACACGAGCAGATCGAGGAGGCCGCTCATGCTAAAGAATGACCCGCTATGCCGGGTACTGTACGTCGATCTCTCTCACCGGAGTTTCCGGGTCGAGGAGCGGCTCGATCTGTTCGAGGAGAGCCTAGGTGGGGCGGGCGTGGCGATCCGGCTCTTGGCAGAAGAGTGCCCCCAGGGCGCAGATCCTCTTGGACCCGATAATCCGGTCATCTTGGCCGTAGGACCGCTGGTCGGCCTTTTCCCTATGGCCTCCAAGACGGTGGCCATGTTCAAATCTCCCCACACCGGCAACCTGGGAGAGAGCCATGCCGGGGGGCGGAGCGCCGTCGCCATCCGTATGGCGGGCTATGGGGCCATCGTCCTCCAGGGGGCCAGCCCCACCCCGGTCTACCTGGTGATCGACGGAGATGCGATCCACTTTCGCGATGCCTCGGCCTTGTGGGGGGTGCGAAGCAGCTATACGGTGGGTGATGTTCTACGAGAGCGTGAGTCCAGCTCGGGCCTACGCACGATCATGCGCATCGGTAGGGCTGGAGAACGAGGCGTGACCTATGCTTCCGTCATCACCGAAACGTACCGTCACTTTGGCCGGCTCGGGCTCGGCGCTGTCCTTGGAGCCAAGCAACTCAAGGCGCTCGTTATCTCTGGGTGCTGCACGCTACCAGTCAACGATCGCCGGTCCTACCGCAAGGTCTATGATGACCTGTTCCAGACAGCCACCGAGTCGTCCCGTATGCAAAAATACCACGACTTGGGCACGCCGATGAACGTCCTCCCCCTGAACGCGATCAGCGCCCTCCCGACGCGCAACCTCCAGGAGGCCCATTTCGATCAGGCCGAGGCCATCTCTGGGGAGCAGCT
>CAZLMZ010000075.1:0-10253 GCA_964560475.1 uncultured Anaerolineae bacterium | reverse complement strand
GCAACCTCCAGGAGGCCCATTTCGATCAGGCCGAGGCCATCTCTGGGGAGCAGCTCGCAGAGCAGTATCTCGGGCGGCGCGTTGCCTGTGCCCATTGCCCCGTGGCCTGCATCCACCTCGCTGCATTGCGCCTGCCACATCCCAAGGAGCCCTACTTTTTCAAGACCTCGATGCTGGGCTACGACTATGAGCCGATCTATGCCATGGGCAGTATGCTCGGGGGCTCGGATGTATCTGGGATGCTGCAGTTGATGGATGAGGTGGAGGTCCAGGGCCTGGACGCCATGAGCACGGGCGTGGTCCTGGCCTGGGCAACCGAGATGCTGGAAAAAAAGCTGATCTCCACGGAGGAGACCGATGGGCTAGCGCTGAGTTGGGGGGACTATCCGGTCTATATCCAGGCGGTGCAGCGCATTGTAAACCAGCCGAACGATTTCTACCGGGCATTGGCCCGGGGAGTGGCGCACGCTGCTTCTGTGTACGGTGGGACCGACTTTGCTCTCAGCTTTGGCGGCAACGAGATGCCCGGCTACCATACGGGGCCGGGTTGCTACCTGACCTACCTGACGGGCGCTCGCCACAGCCATCTGGACAGCGCCGGCTATAGCCTGGATGAGAAGGCACAGGAGAAGGGCGAGGCCCTGACGCCAGAGGGCGTGGCCAAGGCACTGCTGGAGGAGGAGCGCTGGCGCCAGGTCCTGTCGAGCCTGGTGATCTGCTATTTCGCTCGCGGGGTCTATACGCCCGCGATCGTCCAGCAGGCACTGGCAGTGGCCGGCTCAAACTGGTCCAGCAGCGACCTGGCTCGACTGGGGACCGAAGCGCTGCAGCGCAAGCACGATTTCAAGGTACGGGAAGGGTTCGACCTGTCGCAACTGCGCGTGCCGCACCGCATCCTGGAGACGCCCTCAGCGTTGGGATCGCTGGACGAGGATTTCATCAAGCGAGCAATTCAACTATTCGCAGGAGGCACATCATGAGTCAGGCGAACCCACTACCCGAGCTTCCGGAGCGCATCCGCGGCCTGGGAGAGTTGGCCTACAATCTGTGGTGGAGCTGGCATTCCGCGGCACGCGAGCTCTTTCGCTCGCTCGATCTACAGCTCTGGCGCGAGAGCCAGCACAACCCGATCCGCATGTTGTCCCTGGCCCCGCCCGACCTCCTGTCTGCTGCGGCCCAGGACAACGAGTTCCTTGGCCCTTACGACGAGGTGATGGCCCAGTTCGAGACAGAAATGACTTCTCAGGACAGATGGTTCTGCCGCGAATGTGGTGTCTCTACGTCCCCGCTGGCCTATTTCTCTGCCGAATACGGCTTGCACGTCTCGCTGCCGGTCTATGCTGGCGGCCTGGGCATCCTCGCCGGGGACTATCTCAAGGAATGCAGCGACCTGGCGGTCCCCGTGGTAGCGGTCGGCATCATTTACTCGCAGGGCTATATCTGGCAGCAGATCCAGGAAGATGGCTGGCAGAAAGATATCGAAATGACGCTCGACCGCACCTACGACCCCATCACCCCGGTGCGGGATGAGGACGGCGAGCTGCTCACCGTCCAGGTGCCGCTTCTCGACCCTCCGCTGTACGTGCGCGTGTGGAAAGTGGCGGTGGGCCGGACCCCGCTCTACTTGTTGGACGCCGACCTAGAGTCCAACCCTCCATGGGAGCGGGCCATCACGCATCGGCTATATACCTCCGACCCTGAGCAACGGCTGAGGCAAGAGATCGTCTTGGGCATGGGTGGGATGCGTGTGTTGGAAGCACTGGGCATCCGGCCGGCGGCGCTCCACATCAACGAGGGGCACCCAGGGCTGGCCATCTTGGAGCGCATCCGCGCCCGCGTCGAAGAAGGGACCGATTTCGAGACTGCCGCTCAAGAGGTACGGGCCAGTTCCGTCTTTACCACCCATACCCCGGTGGCGGCCGGCACGGATGTCTATTCCTTCGCGCTGATGCAGCAGTACTTTTGCGAGTACTATGACCGGCTGGGCCTCGACCGCGAGGCGTTCATGCAGATGGGCGTCAACCCGCGCGACCCTGGCTCGGGGTTCAACATGACTGTCTTTGCGCTGCGCATGGCGCAATACTGCAACGCCGTCAGCCAGCGTCATGGCGAGGTGGCCCGCCAAATGTGGTCCAGCGTGTGGCCGGACAAGAAGGTGGAAGATGTGCCCATCGTGGCCATCACCAATGGCGTCCACCTGGGCGGCTGGATCGAGCCCATCTATATGCAGCCTCTGCTCGATCGCCACCTCGATCCGGGATGGCGCGATGACCAAGATCAGGCGGGTACGTGGCAGGCGATCGACGACGTGCCCGATCAGGAGCTGTGGGATGTGCACCAGCGGCTCAAGGTGTCTCTCACCGACCAGATCAACGAGCGAGCACGAGGCCGGTGGCAAGGCGACCGCGTGGCTCCCGGAAGCGTGATCGCCTTTGGTGCGCTGCTCGATCCCGAGGTCCTGACCCTCGGTTTTGCGCGCCGCTTTACTTCTTACAAGCGCGCCGATCTGATCCTCTACGACGAGGAGCGCCTCAAGAAGCTGCTCTGTGATCCGTGGCATCCCGTGCAGATCGTCTTTGCCGGCAAGGCCCACCCTGCTGACCAGGACGGCAAGCGCCTGATCCAGCGGATCTTTCGCATCGCCCAGCAGCCCGAGTTTGGTGGACGGATCGCCTTTGTCGAGAACTATGACGAGCAGTTGGCCGAATACCTGGTGCACGGGGTGGACATCTGGCTCAACACGCCCCTGCCGCCCCTCGAGGCCAGTGGGACCAGCGGCATGAAGGCGAGCGTCAACGGCGTCCCCAACCTCTCTGTCCTGGATGGCTGGTGGATCGAGGGATACAAGGGGGACAACGGTTGGGCCTTTGGGGGAGAAGAGATCGAGGGCGACCGCACACCGGCCGACGCAGAGGCGCTGTACCGCCTACTAGAGCAAGAGATCCTTCCCTTGTACTATGAGCGCTCTGACGACGAGATCCCGCACGACTTTTGCCATGTCATGAAGGCCGCTATCAAGAGCGTCGCGCCCGCTTTCTGTACCCGGCGCATGGTCAAGGAATACGTCGAGCACTTTTACGCCGCCGTTCTCGGCCTGGAGGAGGGCTGACGAGGAACAGCCCGGTGGGAACGCTCCATTCAGCCGGAAGCATGTTATTCCGCCGGGCGCCCTACCGGGATCAGGTAGAGCGGTGCGTGGTCCTCTGGCAGGCCGAGGGCTGCCTGTACCCGGTCGTCGTCAAAGGCGCCGACGACCACTCCGCCCAAGTCGAGCGCTACGGCCTGCAGGAGCAGGTTCTCTGCTGCGTGCCCGGCTTCCATGTGCACGTAGCGCTCCGCACGCGCCCCATATTTCGCTGCCGTGCGCGCGTACACGGCAGCGATCACGAAAACGACCGGCGCTTCTCGGATGCAGTCCTGCTTGAGCCCGGCCTCCCACAACGCCTGGTGTAGACCCAGGGCGGGCAAGTGCACAACCTGGTGCCCATCTGGCAGGTAGTGGTAGAGCCCATCGCGCGTCACGGCATAGGTTTCGAGCGGGTAGAGCGCTCCGGCAGAGGGTGCAGTGCGTGCGCCCCAATCGCTCGTGATGCCCTGCGCCGCCCACAGCAACTGGCCGATCTCTTCCCAGCTCAAGGCTTGCGGGGTGTAGGCGCGCACAGAGCGCCGCCGGGCCAGCGTCTCTTCCAGGGAGACATCGCTTGTGGTCCTAGGGGGTGGCAGCATGGTCGCGCCTTCTTCTATAGTGCCCGCCTCGAAAGAGGGTAGATCGATAGCTCGTTGCGACCCAGCCTGCTGCATAGTGTCCTGACATCCGGAGATCAAGGCGAGCAAGAGAACCAGCACCAGCCGCCTACACATCCCGCCTCCGATCTAGGGACCGCCGGCCCCGCGAGGTCTTGCGCATCAGAATGCAGCGCATTCTGATGCGCGACCTCGGGGGTCTACTTGGATGGCGTCGGGCGCTTTTCTATGGAGCTCTCTACCGAATGCGATAGAACTCGTTCGGCTGCGCAAAGTACGCTCGCCCAAACAAGCCGTTCGCTGAATAGCTGCTCTCAGCGTGCTAGATCGGGTCGAACCCCAACCTGAAAAAGCGGTTCGGGTTGTTGAACAGCCAGTCCTTTGCCAGGCTCAGCGCCTCTTCCTCCTCCAGCCATCCGCGCTCCACCAGGTGCGCCAGCGTCCCGGCAATGTTCTCGCGCGCGATCTGGAGATGCCCGGCCACGTACTCGGGTACGTCGCCATAGTCGCCGCCAAAGCCGTGTATCTTGCTGTGCGGCATGGTCAGCACCGACCGTTCCAGCAGTTCGCTCGCATAGTCCGGGTCGATGATGTGCAGCCAACACAGGTCGAGGGCGACGTTCGGATAGTTCTTGCCCAGGAAGAGTAGGTCGCCCATGTAAGGCCAGTTGCCGTGAAAGAGGTCGAAACGCACCTCTCGGTGCAGCTCGATCACCGAGGCCAGGTATGCGGCGTTGGTCTTGTCCACGCGGTTGCGGATCCCGGCCATGTGCCCGGTGTGTAGCTGTACCGGCAGGTCCAGCTCGCGCGCAAAGCGCATGTACTGGTGAAAGAGATAATCGTTCAGCGGCTTGCTGTCCGGCCAACCGAGGCTGTTGCGCGGGTCGGCCAGCACGACGTTGAACAGCCGCTCGGCCTCGGCGCGCGGCACCAGGTCGTAGGACACGATGCGGCTGTAGGCAGACTGATCCTTGATTCCGACCGCCCCGCGCGCGATGCACTGCCCGAGCACGATATAGACCGCTTCCAGGTACTCCTCCAGCGAGGTGACGTGCCGGTCGGCCAGCGATCCGACGCGCTCGATCGTCTCCCAGTTTAGCCAGGTGGGATGCACGCCGGGCAACGAGATCATCAGCCGCCACTTTTCCGGGAACGTCTTGCTGCCGTCCAGGTAACTGCCCAGGCCGTGGGGCAGCCAGCCGAGCACGTCGACCAGCATGGCCTCGATCCCGGCCTCGTCGATCGCGCGAAAGTAGGCTGCCTCGTCCTGGCCTGCCAACTGCTCGGCGACGCGGTCCAGCGCCTCGCGGGTCAGCTCATCCACGCCATAGACGTTCTTGAGCACCAGCTTGGTCACGCGGGCGTAGGCGGTATGCTCGGTGGCGCGCCACACCTGCTGGAACAGGGGCCACTTTTCCTCGGTAGGTACCTCCTGGTCGGCCAGGCGGTTCAGGTCGCGATCGGCGACGCCGTACGCTGCCGACTGCAGGTCGCTGAACACATAGCCGTGGATCAGCGCTGCGATCGGCTCCTTGTACGGCGGCCGCGCCTCGGGGCCGGTGAGGTGCTCGTGGCAGTCGATCACAGGCATAGCTCGGATCGATTCGTACAATCGGTCAAAGACGGGGGTTCTGGCAAACAACATGGAAAAGCTCCTCGTGAATTCAGATCTCCGCGTTCCCTCTAGCGTCACTCTAGTAAGCGAGAATCTGCGGAATCTGTGAATAGGGTCTGCCGCTTAAGGCTCGTGCAGTTCCTCGTTCAGCGCAAGCTGAAAGTAGGGCCGGTAAGACTCGAGGTACGGTGCGCAGTGGTGATAGTCGCTCGTGTTTCCCTTGATCCCTTCCGCGAACCAGCGCACCAGGGCGGTGTGCGCCTCGTGGCGGCGCAGAAAGGCCAGTAGGGCCTCGTGCAGGCGTGCCGCCTCCTGTGGGAAGCTGGCGGCCACGTTGTGCTCTTCCTCCGGGTCAACCTGCTTGTCGTAGAGCTCGCGTGCTGCTGGGTCGGGACGGTCAATCAGGCACCATCGCTCGTCCTGAACGGTGAGATAGGCGCTCTCCGCTTCGGCCACGTCGATCGCAGCGCCAGAGACGGCGACCGTGCGATGTGCCACCGTCGCATCGTCGAGCACGGCCTTGAAAGAGGATCCTTGGCACGTCTCTGGCACCGGCAAGCCAAACCAGTCCAGGATCGTCGGCATCATGTCGGCTGGTTGGACGAGCGCCGCGCGGCGTCCGGGTTGCACGCCAGGGCCCCGCACCATGAGTACCTGGTGCCCAACCTGGTCGTAGATTGGCCCGCCCTTGCTCAGCCGCCCGTGCGCCCCAAGGTTGGTTCCATGATCGCACGTGATAATCACCGCCGTGTCTGCCTCGCGCCCGCTGGCCGCGAGGCGATCGAGCATCATTCCCAAGTGCCGGTCGACCATGGTCACCTCGCCGGCATAGTGCGCGCGCAGGTGGCCTAGCTCGGCCTCGCTCAGTGTGTCCAATGGCTCCCACCCCATCATCGAGCAGTCGCGGTCGAGGTCGGGGTCATCGTACAGCGCGACATAGTGTTCGGGCGGGTCCCACGGCTCGTGCGGGTCGAACGAGTCCACCCAGAGAAAGTATCGCTCGCGATGGCGGTTCAGCTCCAGGAAATCCCCAGCGGCTTTGAACACGCGCGGTGAAGGCCACTGCGCTTCCAGGCGGCGGTCACGGTTGTTGCGCACGTACTGCGGGTAGGTCATGCGTCGCACCATTGGGGTATAGTGTGCCGCATACTTGTCCGGGCGGTCAGGGCCCAGGTCGTCGATGATGTGCTGGTCGACCTCGTTGCCCCGCTCAAAGTGCCAACCGTGAAAGGGATAGTCGAACCCGTGCCCGCCATTGATCAGATGGGGTGTGTCAAAGGCCAGGTAGGTAGCCCATCCGGCACGTCCCAGCAGGGCGGGCAGCGTATCCGGGTCAAAGCCTAGCGGCAGCCACGGATGCAGCGGCTCGCCAAAGCGACCTTTGAACGTGTCTGTGCGGTGCGGGATGGTTGGAAAGCTGCCCGTGTAGGCGTGGTCAAAGACCGCTGCCTCGCGCGCAAAGGCGTCGAGGTTGGGTGTTTGGATCCAGTTATTACCGTTACAGCCGAGGTGGTCGTAGCGCAGCGTGTCAATGCAGACGAGGATCAAGTTCATCGGGAGCGCCTCCTTCCGACCGGATTATACCATCCGCCAGGGCGAATGCAAAACCTTGCGAGGGGTTCGCATCAGAATGCGCAGAGCCCTCGCAAGGTTTCGGTCGGGTAGTGAGTTGTTGCGCCCCCTCTGCCGTGCAGCCGAGCTGCTGTTTCCGCCTATGATGCCTCGGCTCGGCCGATCTGCCGCAGTGCGTCTATCGTCGCGGACCGGATTCGTGCGTCCCGGTCCTCGCGGAACGGGGCGATGGCGTTCTTGGCACGCGGATCCCCGATCTTGCCCAGGGCCTCGATCGCCGAAACGCGCACGAAATAGGCCGGATCCTGCAGCACAGCGATGAGCGGATCCGTGGCGCGACCATCGCCGATCGCCCCCAGCGCCCTGGCTGCACCCGCGCGGATGCCTTGTTTCTCGTCCCGCAGGGCATTGACTAGTGCAGGGACCACGCGTGGATCGTCCATCTTGGCCAGGCACTCGATCACTTTGCTGCGCACCTGCTCGCTCTCGGCCTGGAGCGCCATGATCAGCGAATCGAGGGCGCCTGCGCCGAGCTTGCCCAGCGCCTCCACAGCGCTTCTGCACACGTCGCTGTCGGGATCGTGGACCAGGGCCGTCAGCGGCTCGACGGCGCGCGGATCGCCGATCTTGCCGAGCGCCTCGGCGGCTGCCTGGCGCACCCGTTTTTGCTCGTCCCCCAGCACCTCGATCAGCGGTTCCGTGGCACGGGGGTCGGCGATCTTGTCCAGCATCCTGGCAGCAGCACGGCGGACTTCTTTGCTCTGATCCTTTAGCGCTGCAGCCAGCGATTCGACGACTGCCGAGCCGCCGAGCCGGCCCAGCGCCTCGACGGCGTTGCGCCGTGCGAGCTCATCTGTGTCCTGCAGCACCACTGTCAGCGGCGCGATGGCCTGGGGGTCACCGATCCGGCCCAATGATTCGGCTGCGGTCTGCCGGACCCCTGCGTCCGGGTCTTGCAGGGCCTCGATCAGCGGGCCCACGCCGTTCGTGCTGCCTGCTTCGCCGAGCGCGGCTGCGGCGCTCTGCCGGAGCAGTGGATCCTCGCTCTTGAGTACGGAGAGGATGGCGGCAATTGCCTCTGGTTCGTTGATCTGGCCCAATGAGACGAGAGCGGCGGTCCGGACCTCGCGGACCGGGTCCTGGAGTGCCGTAATCAGTGCGGGGGTCGCTCGAGCAGCGCCTAGGTCTCCCAGGGTGCGCGCTGCCGCCCGGCGTACGTTAGCATCCTTTTTGTACGATAGCGCCTTGATTAGGCCGTTGACATCGGACTTGGCGGCCATGTATTCCACGTTGGGGGCTCCTAACAGATTCCGTAGCGCCATGTCGATCCTCCCTTTTACACTGCTCCGAAGAGCAGGACGAGGGCCCTATCTGGCCCGGTGCGGTCGCTCATCATTTGCTTGTTTGTCGTTGTCTCTGGCCAGCCGGAGCGCAGCGAGCTTGCTGCCCATCTACAGTGCGCGGCCGCAAGGCCCGTCGCGCACGGGCTGTCGCAGTTTGCCTCACCCACAGTATAGCGTGCTGGCGTGCAAAACGTGTGGCAAAACCCTACGAAACCCGTGTAAAACCGTGGCTGGTGTGAGAGTTTTGTCACAAAGGCGCTTTCGCTTGAGGCGGAAATGCCTTTGGCGTATAATACGGATGCCATGCGCAGATTATCCAAGGTGCTCACCCGCACAGCTGCAATCGTCGTGGTGCTCTTGATCGTGGCCGTCATCGTGGCCCCACGTTGGCCCCAACGGATGCCCCGCTATACCAGCCGGGTCGGCGCGCAACTCAGCTTTGAGCGCGTGGCCGAGCCAGGATTCGGCCTCACTGGACGTCTGCGCCTGGCCGATTCGGCCTGGTCCATGCGCTATTTCCAGGCCGACGGCGCGACCGATGGCTATCTCTACGTAGGTACGGACAACAACATCGTCGGGCTGGCCATGGCGATCCTCTATCGTCCTCGCGCCGTCCAGTCGACAGAACCACGTCCCGTGCAGCCGCCGCAGATCTGGCGCTACCGGCCCGAGCAAGGGTCGATGTCCTGGGAGCCGGTGCTCGACCTGGCTGCCCACGAGTCTGCACCCTACCTGACCGAGGGCTTTCGCTCGATGGCCATCTACCAATCTCAGGCCGACGGGCGCACTTACCTTTATGCGGGCACGATGGCCGAACACTCGCCTTCGCTGTGGCGTACGGCGAGTGGCGACCCCGGCAGCTGGAAGCAAGTCTTTGTCTTTCCCTCCACCGGCGACCCTCCGCTCGGATCGATCCGTGGCCTGGCAGCTCATGAAGATGGGCTGCTGTATATCTCGCTGACCCCCTCGGGGGACATTGCACCCGGTGGCACGGGCCAGATCTGGGCCACAGATGGCGCGACGTTTATCCCCGTGATCACGGACGGTTTTGGGGACCCGGACAATGTCGGGATCGTGTCCCTGGCCAGCTATGGCGGATGTCTGTATGCCGGAACCTACAATGGCGCGCACGGCTACGAGGTGTGGAAGCTGCGCTGCATCGACGATCCTGAGGCTTCTCCACAAGCAGTGATCGTCGGCGGTGCGGGGCAAGAGCGCATGGAAGCGGCGATGAGCATGCGCATCTTTCAGGGCCAACTGTACGTTGGCACAGGGATCCCGATGGGTTTCAACCCGGTCACCCGGCACGGTCCACGCGGGTGCAACGTGGTGCGTATCAACCAGGACGACGAGTGGGAGTCGGTGGTCGGGAGGCGACGCACAAATCCCGTCTCAGAGCACCGCGCTGGGTTCGGCTGGTACATGAACTCCTACTGCTGGTACATGGAGGAGCACGAGGGCAACCTCTACCTGGGCACCTTTGATCTGTCGCGCACCGTTGCCCTACTGGGAGAATCTGCACGCAGCGTTGCCCCGCGGTTCCGGCCGCTGCTCGACTACCTGGCCGTTCGCCCGCAAGGATGGGGATCGCCGATGGGGGGCGATCTCTATCGCACTGCCGACGGCGTGCATTGGGAGCCTGTCTTTCTGGACGGCCTGGGCGATCCCGACAACCACGGCATTCGCACGCTCGCGTCGACGCCCATGGGGCTCTTTGTAGGCACCGAGAACCCATTCACGCGGCTCGAGGTGTGGCGGCTTGAAGATTGAGCACGCAGACACAAAATGGGGGAGCCTGTTGCAGGCTCCCCCACTCGATCATCGGCTATCGCAAAAAAGACCTATTTGTCCTTCTTGCCTTTGCCCTTGCCCTTGCCCTTGCTTTTGCCCTTGCCCTTGTCCTTGTCCTTGTCCGCCATTGTTTCCTCCTGTCGCCCTGTGGGCGTCGGTTGCGCCAGTTGCGTCTGCGTCCGGCGCTG
>CAZLMZ010000074.1:2387-13537 GCA_964560475.1 uncultured Anaerolineae bacterium | reverse complement strand
GCGTAGGGATCGAGGCACTCAGTCGAGGGGCTGAGCGAGCAGTATTTGTCGAGCGCGCCGGCAAAGCGGTCCGCGTGATCGAGGAGAACCTGGAGCATACCCATCTCACCGAGTGGGCTGACGTGCTTCACGTAGACGTGTTTGACCTGATCGCTCGCTGCCAGGAGCAGTTCGACATCATCTACGTTGCTCCCCCGCAATACCGCGGGCTCTGGTCTGAGACACTCCTGGCGCTGGACCGGCACCCATTGTTGACCAGGAGAGGCGTGATCGTCGTCCAAATCTTCCCCAAGGAATACGAGCCACTCGCGCTAGAGCACTATACGCTGCTCGACCAGCGCAAATACGGCAGTACGTTGCTCTGCTTCTACGAGCACAAGGACGAGAGCGCTTCCGGACCCGAGACCGCTACCGAGAGTATGGCCTCTTCTTGAGACGCTGACTGCCGCCCCGCTAGAGCGTTGCCCTCGCGATCTCCGCATCATTGCGCCCACAGCTTACGTTTTTCGTCCCATATGGGACACTACTTGACGAATTTCGTATCCCGTGCTATAATCGAGTGCGAAAAGGAGAGGTGATGCCCCCACGGCTGGATGATCTCGATCTAGATATCATCAGGGCATTGCAGCAGGATGGCCGACGATCGAACGTGGATATCGCCCGTGACCTCGGCGTAGCAGAGAGCACGGTGCGCAAGCGGCTGGACCACCTGCTGCAAGACCGAGTCATCAACGTCGTCGCCGTTCCCCGGCTGGACGCAGTCGGGTTACCGGTGCATACGATGATCTTTCTCCAGATCGAGCTCTCGAGTGCAGACGCAACAGTAAACCGCCTCGCATCACTCCCCAACGTACGGTCCATGACGTATACGACCGGGGAATATGACCTGATCATCGATGCGGTCTTTGCCGACAACGAAGCTCTGCTCAGGTTCCTGGCGACGCAGGTTGCACCACTAGACAGCGTCGTCAAGACGACTACGGTTCACGTGCTGCAAGATGTCAAAGCCCACTATCACTGGCGGGTGCCCCACCCCGAGCCACCCGCCGTCCTGCTCGTGGACGATGATCCCGATTTCATCGAGGCCACGCGCATCGTTCTCGAGCGAAAGGGATACGGTGTGCTCAGTGCCCCAGACGGGGAGAGCGGGCTGCAGGCGATGCGCCGCTACCACCCTGACGTTGTCATCCTCGACGTCATGATGGAAAGCTTGCTAGAGGGACTCAACGCCTCGTGGACGATCCGAGCTGACCGCGACCTGCAGGACACACCCGTGCTGATGGTCTCATCGATCGCTAGCTCAGAATATGCCGAGTCTTTTCCGACGGACGAATACGTGCCTGTAGACAGCTTTCTCTGCAAGCCAATCGCACCGGACAAGCTACTACAGGAAATCGAGCGCCTGCTCCAGAGAAAGAAGCAAAGGAGAGCGAAATGACCAAGGTTCTGATCGTAGACGACGACCCTGATTTCGTCGAGATTACCAGCATGGTGCTCAAGCAACATGGTTACGAAGTGAGCTTTGTCACAAGCGGTGACGAGGCGCTGCAAAAGATGCGTGTAGCACGCCCGGATGTTCTCTTGCTCGACGTGATGATGTCGACCGTGCTCGATGGTGTCAACGTCAGCTACAAGATGTCCGAGGACCCAGAGCTCAAGACCATCCCAATCGTCATGATTTCGTCTATTCCGGATTCACCCAACGCCGACAAGTTTCCAACCGACCAATACGTGCCCATCAGCGCGTGGATCACCAAGCCAATCAACCCGGACAAGCTGGTAGACACTGTCCAACGTCTGGTTGGCTGACCGAGGGCCGCGTGCGGGCGAAGCGGTAGAAGCCGTACTGGCGGCGGCCTGTGCGCCCTCGATGGATACCGGGAGGGAAGGCCATGAGCGGGCACAAGCGGATCGTCCTCATCGACGACGATGTCGATTTTCTCGAGTATGCGCGGATCGTGCTCGAGTCCGCGTCGTACGAGGTGCTGACGGCAACCGATGCTGCGGATGGCCTGCAGTTGATCCGGTCGTGCGAGCCAGACCTGATCATCACCGATGTGATGATGTCCTACAGCCTGGAGGGCGTTAGCGTTGCCCAGGCAATTCGTGCGGATCCGGTGCTGAGAACGCTTCCGGTCGTCGTCATCACGGCCATCGCGCGCACGCACGACGCCGAGCTCTTTCCCGAAGGAGCACGCCCCGCGAGCGATGGCTTCTTGACCAAACCTGTGTCACCTGAGAAGTTGTTGTCCGTCATAGGAAACTGCTTGAGCAGCGAGAGCGCGTGCAGGCTGGGTTGAGTAGCAGCCTGCGCCCCGCGCTGCCCCCACTATTCTGAGAAGAGGAGGTTCGATGTCCGAAGCAACGCGGTTCCGCGATCCAGCTAATCAGTCCATGGTGCTCACTGCACTCTATATTGCTCAGGAGCAGTATGGATACCTCAGCCAGGAGGCACTCGCACGAGTCGCCGAACGTCTCGAGCTGCCCATCTCTCAGGTGTACTCGACGGCGAGCTTTTACTCGCTGCTTCGTACACAAGAGAAGGGCAAGTACCACATCCAGGTCTGCGAGGGCATCTCCTGTGCACTGTGCGATGGCGCAGAAAAACTGGTTGACTACCTGGAGGAGAAGCTCGATATCCAGCCTGGCGAGATCTCGCCAGATGGCATGTTCAGCCTGGAGGTCGTTCAATGCCTGGCATCCTGCGGGACCTCGCCCGCCCTGCGTGTCAACGACGAACTGTATGACGACCTGAACTTTGACAAGGTGGACCGGCTGCTCGACCAACTGGTCGAGAGGGAGGAAGCATGAGCACAGCATTTGAACCGATCTTGACACGCAACATCGGCATACCCAACTCGGAAAAGATCGACGTTTACTTGAGCACAGGGGGATATACCGCACTCCAGAAGGCGCTCAAGACGGACCGGGACGCACTGACCCAGGAGGTCAGGGCATCAGGATTGCGCGGGCGCGGTGGTGCGGGCTTTCCGGCTGGCCTCAAGTGGGGGTTCATGCCCAAGGGCGACCAGACCAAGTATGTCTGCATCAACACAGACGAAGGAGAGCCAGGCACCTACAAGGACCGCTTAATCGTCGAACACGATCCCCATTCCATCATCGAGGGCGCGATCATTGCCGCATATGCGGTCAATGCGCACCGTGCCTATGTGTATATCCGGGGTGAGTTCTTCCTGGGGGTCAAGCGCTGGATCAAGGCGATCGATGAGGCCTACCGGCACGGCTTCCTCGGCAAGGACATCCTGGGCAGCGGTTTTGATATCGACCTCTCTGTACACCGTGGCGCCGGAGCCTACATCTGCGGCGAAGAGACGGCGCTGATCAACTCGCTGGAAGGCAAACGCGGCGAACCGCGCATCAAGCCGCCTTATCCTGCTTCGATCGGCCTGTGGGGCCAACCGACCCTGGTGCACAACGTCGAGACACTTGCCAACGTCCCCCACATCGTCAATCGTGGTGCCGACTGGTTCAAGTCCATTGGGACCGAGAACAGCACCGGCCCCAAGTTGTTCTGCATCAGCGGCCACGTACGGAATCGCGGCAACTATGAACTCCCGCTGGGCACGCCCTTGCGCGAAATCATCTACGAACACGCGGGCGGAATGAGAGGAAGCAAGCCGCTAAAGGCCGTGATCCCGGGCGGTGCATCGACACCGGTGTTGACCGCCGCGCAAATAGACGTGCCGATGGACTTTGAGTCTGTCGCTCAAGCGGGCTCTATGCTGGGTACTGGCGCGATCATCGTCATGGAGGAAGGCACTGACATGGTCGATGTGGCACGGCGGCTCATGCGCTTCTTTGTCCACGAGTCGTGTGGCAAGTGCACGCCGTGCCGGGTGGGTACCAGGAACCTCTCGAACACCCTGGAACGGATCGTTGCCGGGCAAGGCCAAGCGGGAGATATCGAGCTGCTCGAAGAGATCTGCTCGAACATGATCGGCAATACCTTCTGCCCGATGGGAGATGCAGCCGTCAATCCTGTGCTGTCGACCCTCAAGCACTTCCGGCACGAGTACGAGCACTATCTGGATCACGATCTGCCGATGGCGGCGGACTAAGCAGAAGGAGACAGCTATGAGCAGGATCCTGATCGTAGACGACGATCCCGACTTTGTGGAGATGACACGCATCGTCCTCGAGCAACAGGGATACGAGATAGACAGCGCATCCAACGGCAGTGAAGCCCTGCAGGCCATCCGTGCCGACAAGCCCGATTTGGTGGTGCTAGACGTGATCATGTCCAGCATCCTCGATGGCCTGAGCGTCACACAGGAGCTACAGGACGATCCCAAGCACCAAGATATCCCGATCCTGATGGTGACATCGATCGCCAATACGGATTACGCGGCGCTCTTTCCGACCGATGAATACGTGCACATCAACGCGTTCATGACCAAGCCGATCGCGCCAGACGAGCTGCTCTCGCAGGTCAAGCGGCTTTTGTCGTAGACGATCGCATCGGCACCCGTCCGGCCGTCAGGGGCATGGCCAAGATGCCATGCCCCTGTTTTGATCCTCCTTTGGCCTCCAGGCAACCTGATGGTAGAATGAGGCGGCTGGGCGGCCTGCGTCGGCCACCCAGCCCGTTGTGGGATCGTCTGGGTATACAGACCAGGACACAAGGTGGACAGGACACATTGACAGAGCGGACACGGCACGCTATCTTGCCGATCGCAATCCTCATCCTTGCCGCTGTATTGCGGCTGTGGAACCTCGACGCAACCGAGTTCAAGTACGATGAGGCCCGGGTCGCCAACCTGGCTGCCGAGTTCGTCGATACCGGCGTGCCGCCGTTGCGCGGCATGGGCTCGTCGGCCGGCGTCGACAATCCTCCCCTGGCCGTGTACCTGATCGCCCTGCCGGTGCTCTTGACCCGCGATCCCTTGCTCGTGACCGCCTTTGTTGTCCTCGTCAACCTGGTGGGCGTATGGGGGGCCTATGCCCTGGGCCGTCGCTACTGGGGCACAGGCGTCGGCGTAGTGGCTTCGGCGCTCCTCGCAGCCAGCCCCTGGGCCGTGTTCTACAGCCGCAAGGTGTGGGCACAGGACCTGCTGCCACCCTTTGTGATCCTGCTCTTTGCGCTGCTCCTGGGCTGGAGCATTGGCGATCGACGCTGGCTTTTGAGCGGCGCCATCGTGGCGCTGGCAGGGCTGACGCAGATCCACTTTGCCACGCTGGCATTACTACCCGTACTCGGCATTGCCTGCGTTCTCACGCTGCTGCTCCGGCCCACGCACAGGCGTCTCGCCTGGTGGGGGTGGCCCTTTCTCGTCGGCCTGGGAGGAAGCGTTCTCCTCTATGCCCCCTACCTGGCCTTCGATGCCCTGCACGGATGGGGCAACGTGCGTGCGCTTGTCCAGGCGCTATCTGGGCCCACTACCGTTGATTGGAATGCGGTGCGCTATGCCCTGTTGAATGTCGGTGGGCGCGAGATACATGCGCTCGCCGGGCCGGAGCGATTCCGCGAATTCCTGGACACGATCGTGAACCTACGCTACTGGCCCGACCGGGCCGAAGAGGCGCTGGTCCTTGTCTGCGCAGCCTACCTCGTCGTTCGTACGTGGCGGCATCGTCACGACTGGCGGCAGGTCCTGCGCGACAGTACGCTGCTGCTGTGGCTCATCGGGCCGACCGCTGTCTTGCTCCGCTCCCGGACCCCGGTCTTTCCGCACTATCTCATACCCCTCTACCCGGCGCCATACCTAGTACTGGGCATCGGGGTAAACGACCTGCTCCGTGCCGTGCGTTCACGGCGGCAACTGTACCGGCTGGCCTATGGCACCGTTGGCTTTCTTGGAGCGGTTCTCGTGGTCTGGCAGGCCTATCTCTCCGTCTCGATCTTTGCCTTTGTAGAGCACCACGACACGCCCGGCGGTGCCGGCACACCGGTGGCGATCCTGCGCCGCATCTCGGCTACTGTCCGGAGCCACGCCTCCACGTGGGGCGGCGATCGGGCCATCGTTTACTGCCCCGGCGATGATCCAGCGCTGGACGAGTGCCCGGCCGTGCTGAAATTCATGCTCGGGAAAACAGCCGACCTGCGCTTTGTGGACGATAACTCCTCCCTTCTCTTTCCCGAGTCGCAGGGAGACACGCTCCTTGTCGTTGCGCCCGGCGAGAGCCGCGCTGCCGATGCACTGCCCACTTGTGCCGATCCGCTTCCTGGCGAGACGGTCTGGCTGCGCGAGGGCAAAGGCGCCTATCGCTTCTACCGGTTGGCACACGGATACGTACCTCGTCCCTCCACCGTGCCTTCCGGCGCGCCTGTGACACTGGAGAACGGAGTCCAGCTCCTGGGGTACGGTGTCCATTCGCCTGCTGCGCCAGGGCAGACCGCACGGCTGGCGCTCTTTTGGCGCGTGACGGCGCTGCCACCAGACCCCCCGCCCCAGGGATACCGCTTTGCCAATCACCTGCTCGCCGCCAGCGGGCAGCGTGTCGGCCAAAACGACGGTCCCGGCTATCCGGTTCAGCGATGGCAGCTAGGCGATACGCTGCTCAGTTGGTTCGACATCCCCGTGGCATCTACTGCGGGTCCGGGGCCCTATACGCTGCGGACCGGTATGTATATCTATTGGCCGCCGGACCAGTTCGTGTCCATTCGCGTGCTCGGCAAAGGAGATCCGCTGCCTGATGCTGTAGAGTGGCCGATCCGGTGATGCTCCCGTACCGGGCAGAGCGTGCATGATCCGGGCATAACAGATCTCGATGACAATATATCAATGCGGTTTTGCATTCTCTTGATCCTTGTGGTACAATTAGGGTAATAGTTTCCATAATGTGAGCTCCGCCGACGAAGTCAGAGTGCAGCACGCTGCAAGAAAAGAGGGGGCAAGATGAATCAGGACAGCAGTACACGGAGGCTCTTCGTTGGCCTAGCCGTTGGGGTCGTGTTCGGCCTGGGTGTCGGCCTGATCGTGGGTCTGGTCTTTGCCTACCAGATCTATCCGGCAGAGTGGACCAATGCCGCCCCGACGGATCTACGCGCTGACTATGGAGCCTACTACTGGGAGCTGGTCGCCGAGTCGTACGCCAGGCACGGTAACCTGGAAAAAGCGCGCACCCAGCTAGGCGAGTGGGACCCCGAGCGGCAACAGGCAGCCCTGGAACGCGTCTATATCGAAGCCAGCCCCGAGGTCCAGATGTACGTCGATTCGCTTACGACCCAGCTTGGCGTGGCCGAAGCGCAGTCTGGCGAAGTCGCAGCACCTCAGGCAACGCCCGCCGTGGAACCTGAAGTGACGGGTGGCGGCGCGGGCGCCCTGATCGCTCGCCTGGCCGTCGTCGTGCTGGTCGTGCTGGTTCTGGCGATTGCTGCCCTGCTCATCATGCGTATGCGCAGGCGGGTCGCCGTCGCGCCTGTGGGGCAGGTGGAAGAGGATCCCCCTGAATGGCTGGCTACGTTGCAGCCCGAGGCTGCGGCGCCAGCGCTGCCTGCTCTAGGACACTTTGTGACCAGCTACTCGCTGGGCAACGACACCTATGACGAGTCATTTAGTATCGAGACCGCCGCCGGCGAGTTCCTCGGTGAATGCGGCGTCGGCATCTCTGAAACGATTGGGGCGGGCGATCCCGACAAAGTGACCGCCTTCGAGGTCTGGTTGTTCGACAAGAACGATATCCGCACTGTGACCCAGGTTTTGATGAGCGAGCACGCCTTCAGCGACCCTGACCTTCGTGCCAGCCTGGCACCCAAGGGGGAGGCCGTGCTTGCCGAAGCCAACAAGCCAATGGTCCTCGAAACCGCAACGTTGCGCCTGGACGTGCTGGTCACCGAGATGAACTATGGCAATGGTGCCCTGCCATCCAACAGCTTCTTTGACCGTTTGACCGTCGAACTCGTCGCACGGGCCAAAGAAGGTGCCGAGTCAACAGAAGTCAGCACACTGTAGCTGGCTGCACACATAGACGTGAACGCTCCAGGCCTGGCGCCTGGAGCGTTCACGTTGCTCATCAGGTAGCCCCTTCACTTCCAAGCATCCATCCCACAAAGCGCTCCCTCGACCACGGAGGCCGGCGCATCCACGACGTATCGGGCATCGGCAGCCGATAGGCTTCGCGTACGGTGCAAAGCTTGCCTTCGGCACGCGACTCGTAGCCCCGCGTATTGATCCAGCGCAGCGCGCCTGCTTGCACTGCTCCCTCGTACACGGCACCCAGCATGCGCACATCCTGGGACACATAGGCCATGACGCGATCATAGTCGCCTGCCGCCCACAGGCGCGGCGCATCTGCCCCGCTGAGCCCGTCGAGCTTGCCCATGCCCACCGTCCGTGCTGCGCGATCCAGCCCCACGCTAAAGCCCTTCTGGCAATGCAGCCAGAACATCATGTCGACGTGCTGCCAGGCTAGTTCAGCACACTCGGCAGTCAGGCCCGAGGCCTTGGCCAGGACACGAAAGTCGAACCCGCTGCCGTTCCAGGTCACCGGCACCACGCCCTGTGCGGCGTGCCGCTGTAGAAAGTGAACCAGTTCCTGGGCACCGTCGCGGCCCAACATACGTCCGGTCGCTTTGCCGGCCTGGTCTTGATCGTGCCACAGGTCGAGCGCACCCTCGTGGGTCAGCGTCGCGGCAACCGTGATCGCTGGCACGTGGCGATCCAGGTTCAACGAGCCCTGAATAGGCTCCGTCTCCAGGTCAAACAGCACATAGCCCACTTGGCCTCCAATCTATAGCGGTCATATCAAGCTCATTATAGCCACCGTCTGGTGTGCGTCAAGCGCGGGTGAGCACCATACATACGGTCGCCTCGCAGAGTTGCCGGTATGCCCTGCTCGTGGTACACTGGCGGATGTCGATCATTACCTTCCTCCGGAGGGCACGCGGCGTGGAGCAACCCTACACCGTCTACTGGGGCGATACCCATCACAATACCTACCAGCACTATGTCCAGGACCCGCCGCTGGATGAGATCCTGCGCTGGGCGAGCACGTATCTCGACTTTTACACGGGTGCCTATTACACGCCCGCCTTTGCCCTTGCCCCGTTTACGGGCGATGCAGGGCTGCCGCTCGGCAGCCTGGATGGCGGGCATCTTTCTGAACAGGATCTGGCCGCCGGGAGTTGGCACGGGGTCCATCTGGAGGGATGGAAGGACTCTGAGGCAATGTCGCGCGAGTGGACCGAGTTCCAGCAGGCAACGGCGGCGTGGAACCGGCCCGGCGAATTCGTCGCCCTTCCGGGCTACGAGTGGCAGGGCAACGGGCGGTGGGGCGATCACAATGTCATCTGCCGCCACGAGGGGTATCCGATCCTCACCGTCGAGACGCTGCCCGAGCTGTACACACGACTGCGTGCGATGGAGGCGCTCGCCATCCCTCACCACACAGCTTACTTGCCTGGACAGCGCGCTCCCCACTGGAGCGCCTGCGACGACACGATCAGCCCTTTCTCCGAGATCTACTCGATCCACGGTTGTTCCGAGACAGATGAGGAGTGGATCGGCCTGCGGCACAACTCGCACATGGGGCCGGGCGTCGATGGCAGCACCTACCAGAAGGCTCTCGACCAGGGGTTGCACCTCGGCGCGATCTGCTCCACCGACAACTGGACCAACATGCCCGGCCATTGGGGGCAGGGATTGATGGCCTGTCTGGCACGTGACCTGACGCGCAACGGCCTATGGGAGGCATTTCGAGCCAGGCGTGTCTATGGCGTGACCGGGGACCGCATCCTGCTCGCCTTTCTCTGCAATGGAGTGCCGATGGGCAGCATCCTGCCCCCCACATCAAAGCGAGAGATCGAGATCCACGTGCGTGGTTCCGACGCCATCGACCGGATCGAACTGCTGCGTAACGGGCAGGTGATCGCCACCCACTGCCACCAGGGCACCTGGCAGGTGCCGGAACGGCGTACGCGCTTCAAGCTTCGGATCGAGGCCGGCTGGGGACCGCGCCCGGGCGAGATCCCGCTGCCCGACCAGCACTGGGACGGATCGCTCACCGTTCAGGGCGGGCGCATAATCGGGTGGGAACCGTGCTGGGTAGCGCGCAATCAAGGGGTCCCGCAGCTCAAAGGAGACAGTGCCCATTTCAGGCTGGTGAGCCGGCAGGCGTACGTGGGGCGCCCCTTTCAGGGCGCGACGCTGTTCGAGTTTGAGGCCGAGCCGGAGGCCGAGCTGGTGTTGCGCCTCAACGGCATGGAAGCTTGCGGCCCGGTCCGAGCGTTTGCAGCACAGAGCCGCCTGCTGTGGTACCGCGATGCCTGTATCGAGCGAATCGAGGCGACGACGGGCATCCGGCCCGAGCAGGCCCGCCGCGGAGACGTGTACTACCAGATGGCCTGCAAGGCCAAGATCCATCGTGCTATCCCCGAAGCAGGCTACACCGCCTCTTTGGCGTTCGTCGACGATGAGCCGCTCGCGCGAGAGACACACTATCGCGTCCGCGTCGAGCAGCGCAACGGTCAGCGCGCATGGTCGAGCCCAATCTGGGTCCAGGCTGCGCCGTAAGCGCTATCGAGCATACCTATCATCAAGGAGAGAGCATGATCATCGATGCCCACAATCACCCTGACTGGCACAAGCACGACCTGGGTCGCTTCCTGGAGAACATGGCCCAGTACGATATCGACAGGACGTGGCTGTTGAGCTGGGAGTGCCCGGTGGGCGAGTTCGACCCGAGCTATCACCGGGTCGGCCTCGCCGGCAGCGAGGGGCCGATCCCGTTCCACGACTGCCTGCGCTACAAGCGAGAACGCCCGGACAAGTTCGTGCTCGGCTACGCCCCCGATCCCCGGCGTCCAGATGCGATCGACCGCCTGCAGGCAGCGATCGACGTGCACGGCGTGCGTCTCTATGGCGAGCTCAAGCTGCGCATGATGTACGATAACCCGGATGCCCTGCGCATATTCCGCTTTTGTGGCGAGCAGGGCCTGCCGGTGACGGTGCACATCGACTACGAGTTCGACACCGGGCGGCGCTATCCACGCCCGAACTGGTGGTACGGAGGCGGCATCGAGGCCTTTGAGCGCGCAGTCCGCGCCTGCCCAGGCACGACTTTTATCGGGCACGCGCCGGGCTTTTGGGCGCACATCTCGGGCGATGACCAGGCGTACGAGGTCTCCTATCCGCCGGGCCCGGTCGCGCCCGGCGGCAAGGTCGTGCAGATGCTGCGTGACTATCCCAACC
>CAZLMZ010000074.1:0-2287 GCA_964560475.1 uncultured Anaerolineae bacterium | reverse complement strand
GGCCCGGTCGCGCCCGGCGGCAAGGTCGTGCAGATGCTGCGTGACTATCCCAACCTCTACGCCGACCTGTCTGCTGGATCGGGACTCAATGCCCTACGCCGTGACCCATCGTTCGCATCCGAATTCCTGATCGAGTTCCAGGATCGGCTGCTCTATGCGCGCGATGGCTTTAGCAACCAGCTCCAGGAATTCCTCGAGGGCCTCGATCTGCCCAAGGAGGTGCTGGTCAAGGTTTACGCCGCCAATGCGCTGCGCCTGGTGCCTGAGGAGACAACGCGCAGCTAGACCTTTGCGAGGCCAGGCGCCTACAGACCCCAGGGCCGTGCTTCAAAGTGAAGCACGGCCCTGGCATGTGTGTCGTTGCCTAGCCGCCTGGTACGGCAGCAGCCACAGGTTCATCCTCCTGGGCAGCACCGCTTAGCGAGTTGAAGCGTCGCACGTACTCGGCATTGATCGCCGCCTGATCCTCATATTCGGGGTACATACCGACGATCACTGCGTCTTTGGGCTTGATCTGGCGGAACGTGGACTCGAACGCCGCCTCCACCCATTCCTGGCGATCGCACAGGCGCCCGGCAGCGAGGATCTTGAACGCCAGGCAGGGCTGGGGTGCCTGGCGCATGGCGCGGAACATACGCGGCGGGTCGTCCTCCAGGTAGACCTCCCGGGGCGGGAGCGGCACGTGCCCCAGCAGAGCTCTCAGTTCCTCCGCACTGCGATGCCGCTCGTAGACGCAGCACATAAAGAAATCGACGTCCCATCCCTCGCCGACGACGTGATCGACGACCTCCGGGATGTGGGTCGAGATGCCAACCATGACGCCCGCATCGCGGATCGCCCTGCAGTACTCGTGTACCTGCGCGATCTCGCCCTGCTTCCACAGCACATCGGTCACTTCGCCGTGGTGAGCAATGCCGATCGCCCCGGCAGCCGCCAACTGCTGCAGCAGGTCGGGATGGTCCGGATCGTGGCGCGCCAGCGAAATATAGTGCATCTCGCCACCGGCCGCCCGGTACGCCCGGTACGCATCCAGGTTGCTTCCCGGCCCAGATTGCCAGGTGTTGATCCCCAGATCCTGGCAGTGCCCGAGCAGTTTCTGAATCCGCTCTGCGGTAAAGTAGCGCTTCATCTGCCGGTTCACAAAGCGGGAAAGATGTGAGCCCCCGTTGATCGGGTTCGCACCCAGGATCAGGCGTGAGACCGTGTACGGCCCAAAGGCGGTCTGCGGCATCGTGGATTGTGTCGTATTTGGCATGATACTCCCCTGAAGGTATAGCTTGCTGAAAACGGACTCGACTGTGGCCCGACATTAGCCGAGTGTAACACGGGCAAGAAGGCCTGTCAACTCGCGCGAGCCCTTGAGCGGGGCTGTTGCAGAGTCGCCAGGGGTGCATACGGGCGGATGCGCTGCATTGTGCGAGAAAAGCGATTGCATGTCAAGTGAGCCCGGCCGGCATGGGGATGCCGGCCTACGGTTCCGTCAAGGGACAATGCAACAGCCGTGGCCCTTGAGGCAACTGGATCTGGGCATGGACTCAGCCGGAATTGCCTGCGCAGCCCCGTCGGGCACGCTCGTGAGCGTAGGGCGGCATCCTCGAAGATGCCCGCCAGGGCGCATGCCGCCCGGTGGCGCTCGAGGATTCTCCACCCAAGCCTCAGGAGCCCAATACGATGGCCCTGTGCGCCCTGCAGGGCTGCCCGCGCTTCGTAGCTTGGTCGGTACGCCACGGGAATCCCGCGATCAGGCGCCTGCGAGTTCGGCCCAGGTCGTGGCCTCACCCTGTATTCCTTGAGAAGTGACCCCAACGAGATGAAATGCCTCGGAAGCGCCCAGATGTCCGTCCCATACGCCGTTTTGGCAGAACGCCTCTGGATAGAGCGCCTGAGAGTGACCGTAGAACAGCGCATCGATCCCCAGGACAGGCATCAACGGCGGCAACTGCTGCTGATAGTCGTAATGAGCAAACACCAAGCGTGCATGACTTCTCGATGCGGAAAGCAGATCCTGCTGCAGCCACTGCAACTGCTCCTCGGTGAAGCTGCTCTCCAGCAGGCAGTTCTGCGGGTCATAATGGCCAAAGCAGTCCATCAGCACGAGATGGTACCCCTGCCAGTCCAGGCTCACGTCGTCTGTGCCCTTCTGCCACCCACCGCCCATCTTCTCGTACCAGTAGGGCCGCACATGCTCAAAGGCGACGTCGTGGTTGCCGACCGTGATATAGAGCGGAACCTCGATGCCACGCATCAGATGCCGCACCCGCCGGATCTGCCAGCGGATCAGGTCCGC
>CAZLMZ010000073.1:7465-13641 GCA_964560475.1 uncultured Anaerolineae bacterium | reverse complement strand
AGGAGGCACACGTGAACATCGAGCAGCAACCCTTTGGCCAGATGCCAGACGGCACGTCTATCGACCTGTACACGCTCAGCAACGACAAGGGCGTGGAGGTGCAGATCACCAACTATGGTGGCATCATCGTCTCGCTGACCGCACCCGACCGCGACCGCACACCCACCGACGTGGTGCTCGGCTTTGATACGCTGCAAGAGTACGTCGAGCACAACCCCTTCTTTGGCGCCCTGGTCGGCCGCTATGGCAACCGCATCGCGCACGGCCGCTTCGCCCTGGACGGGGTCGAGTACGAGCTCGCCACGATGCGTGGACAGCATCACCTGCACGGTGGGAGGGTGGGTTTCGACAAGCGCGTGTGGGCCGCCGAGCCGGTGAAGAAAGAGGGCCTGGTGGGCGTCTCGCTCTCCTACGTCAGCCCCGATGGGGAGGAAAACTATCCCGGCACCCTCTCCACGACGGTTCTCTACACGCTCGGCGTGCGAGGGGCGCTCGGGATCGAGTACACGGCGACGACCGACAAGCCCACCGTAGTTAATTTGACCAACCACTCCTACTTCAATCTTGCCGGTGCCGGTTCAGGCGATATTCTGGGCCACGAGCTGCTGATCAACGCCGACCGCTTTACCCCGGTCGACGAGTCGCTGATCCCAACCGGTGAACTGCGCGACGTGAGTGGCACGCCGTTCGACTTTCGCCAGCTCACGCCGATCGGCGCCCGCATCGATGCCGACAACGAGCAGTTGCGCCACGGCGGCGGCTATGACCACAACTGGGTGATCAACGGCACGCCGGGAAACATGCGCCTCGCCGCACGTGCCTACGAGCCCATGAGCGGCCGCACGATGGAAGTTCATACCACTGAGCCGGGGGTCCAGTTCTACTCTGGCAACATGATGCCGCCCAAGATAGAGGGCAAGGATGGCCAGGTCTATGTGCGACGCGGCGGGTTCTGCCTGGAGACCCAGCACTATCCCGACTCGCCGAACCAACCCGCTTTTCCCTCTACCGTGCTCCGTCCAGGCGAGGTTTATCACACGACGACCACCTTTACCTTCTCCGCGCGCTAGCTGCGGGCCACACAGAGGAGCACGAATGACCGACACAGCCGAGCTGCTCGCGACCTACGAAGGACTGCGCGTGACAGACGTGTGCGACGGGCTGGATGCTGTTGGCCTGATCGACACGTGCACCATGGACTGGCACATCCGCCCCTTGTGGCGCGATACCGAGTCCTTTGCGCATCGTATCTATGGCGTCGCCCACACCGTGCGCTTTGTGCCTACTAGCCGCGTTGTACCCCGCCCTATGCCGCTTGATGAGTACATGGCATGGAAGAGCAAATGGTACCGTGAGCTAGCACCTGGGCCAAAGGAGCCGATCCACGACGGGGAGATCATCGTCATCGACGCTGCCGAGGTGGGCGACGTCGGCTTTATCGGCTCGAACAACGCCCTGGGATGGATCGTCGCCGGTGCGCGCGGCGTGGTCAGCAACGGCGGCTGCCGTGACACCGACGAGCTGATCGTGGAGCGGGTCCCGGTCTATACGGCGCGCATCGCGCGCGGCATCCGCCCCGGCCGCCTCGAGTGGGACGCTGAGAACGTGCCGATCGCCTGCGGGGGCGTGCGGGTCTATCCGGGCGACGTAGTCGTCGCCGATGGCGACGGCGTGATCGTCGTCCCGCGCCAGCACGCCGAGCGCGTCGCCGAGATCGCACGCGAGATCGCCAACGAGGACAAGCAAGGCCGCCGGAGCAAGTACGAAAGGGGAGGTATCCCGGCCGACGAAACGCTAGAGACACTGTCCTGAAACGGCACCACGTGCAACGGATGAGCCCAAGCCTTCGTAGAGTAGGTGAGGGCGCGTACCGCCGCAGTGCGTGGCCGGGCGCGCCACGAAATGCCGCTTGCAGATGATAAAGGAGTACGGACGTGGCGAATGGAAACAAACTACGAAGACAGAACGGCATCATCGCCGGTGTGTGCGGGGGCCTGGCCGAGTTCACCGGGATCAGCGTCTTCTGGTTCCGCCTGGCTTTCATCATTCTGGCCCTGCCGGGAGGGTTGCCCGGCATTATCCCTTACATGGTGCTGTGGATCGTGATCCCGCGCAAGCGCTGGGCCGATTGACGCAGCGCCGACCCTCACGGGAAGGCCATCTCGTGGACGATAGCGACCTGCACGACATCTACAATTACCGGCGTGCGGAAGAACGGATCGCCACTGCTGGCCAACCTACGGTCGAGCAGCTCGCCGCGGTTGCCGCTGCAGGCTGCTCGACCGTGATCAACCTCGGCCTGCACGACGCCGACTATGCGCTGCCCGACGAGCGAGGCACCGTCGAGTCGCTGGGCATGACGTACGTGCATCTCCCCGTCGTCTGGGAGCACCCCACACCCGAGGATCTGGCACGCTTTTCCCGGACGATGTCCGCGTTCGAGGGTCAGGACCTGTTCGTGCACTGTGCGGCCAACGTGCGCGTGACCGTCTTTATTGCGCTCGACCGGATCGCCCGCCAGGGCTGGGCCGTCGAGCGCGCCATGGCGACCGTCGATCCGGCCGCCCTACCACCCGCCTGGCAGCAGTTCATCTCTGATGTGCTCGCCCGCCACTAGCCCTCCGAGAGGACCTATGCAGACCTGGAAGACATTGTCTCGCCGCACAGTGCTCGACTGCGGCAAGTTCCTGTCGGTCGAAGCACGTGCCGTCCAGTTGCCAGATGGACGGGTGATCGATGACTGGCCGTGGGCCATTGCGCCCGACTATGTGAACATCCCCGCGTTCACAGAGGAGGGGACCTTTCTCTGCTTCCGCCAGACCAAATACGCGATCGAAGGTACGTCGCTCGCCCCCGTGGGCGGCTATCTCGAACCGGGGGAAGAGCCGCTCGTCGCCGCGCAGCGCGAGCTGCTCGAAGAGACGGGATACGAGGCCCCCGACTGGGTATCCCTGGGCAGCTACCCGGTCGACGGCAACCGCGGCCTGGGCACTGCCCACCTGTACCTCGCGCGCGGCGCGCGCCGGGTGCGCGAACCAGACGCCGACGATCTGGAGGAACAGGAACTGCTGACCCTCAGCCGGCAGGAGGTCGAGCGTGCGCTCGACGCCGGCGCCTTCAAGCTCCTGCCCTGGGCAGCGGCCGTGGCCCTCGCCCTGCGCAAGATGACCTGACCGGCGGGACGACCTACCCCATCCTGCCCTAGCCCGTACCCGCAAATGCAAGGAGACGGCAAGTGAAGAACATTGTCCTTCTGATCACCGACACGTTTCGTTTCGACAATCTGGGCGACCGCGCGCCGCGCCAGGTGCGTACCCCGGCCCTCGACCGCTTCCTGGCCGATCGGGCCACCGAGGTCACCGGTTTCTATACCGGCAGTTTCCCCACCATCCCGCATCGTACTGACGTCGCCACTGGCGTGCTCGGCTGGCCGCACTATGGCTGGCAGGCGATCGACCTCAGCAGCCCCAACCACGTGGCCTCCTTGCTGCGCGAGCAGAGCTATGTCACGCAACTGATCTGCGACTGCCCGCACCTGTTCAACGCCCGCTTTCAGCACGCTTTCGACGCCGCGTTCCAACATCGCGGCCAAGAGGGAGACAAGGCGCTCCTGCACCTCAACGACCCGATCGAGGTCGCCATGCCGATGGACAAGACGCGCACCCGCCCCACTTTTCGCGGCCATCCGCTGGTCGACCTGCACCGCTGGCACAACCGCGATCCGCGCTACGAGGGCGACACCTTCCCCTTCAAGACGGGCAATACCGCCATCCGCTGGCTCGAAGAGAACAGCGACGCTGGCCCCTTTTTCCTGTGGGTCGACTTTTTCGACCCGCACGAACCGTGGGACGCACCCGAATACCTGGTGCGCCGCTACGATCCGGGCTACGAGGGACAGCCGATGTGGCATCCCAACTATGGCCCATCGAGCGACTACACCGCGGCCGAGCTGCACAACCTGTGGGCGCACTATGCCGCGGAGGCCGAGGTCGTCGACCGCTGGCTGGGCCGGGTCCTGCAAAAGATCGACGACCTGCAGTTGTGGGACGACACGATCGTCGTCGTCACCAGCGACCACGGCACCTCGATCGGCGAGCACGCGCGCACTGGCAAATCGAACATCAGCGAACGCGACCGGCGTTACTGGCCGATCTACCCCGAGATCGGGCATGTGCCGTTCCTCGTCGCCGGCAGCGGCATCCCGCGCGGGGCGCAGCTTGACCTGATCGCCCAGCCGATCGATCTCCTGCCGACGCTGTGCAACCTGGCAGGGGTCGACATGGCACCGCCGCAGCCGTTCCAGGGGCGTTCCTTTGCCCAGGCCGTGCTCGATGGCGCGGGCCGGGGCCGCGAGTACGCGGTCAGCGGCTGCCACGTGCGTCCCGAGGGCGGCGCGCCGCCGCGCGAGGCAACGACGCCCTTCCTGGTCACGCAGCAGTGGGGCTATGCCCCGGTCGGGGCGCGCGGCAGGTGCGAGCTCTATGACCTGCGCGCCGACCCGTTGGCCACGACGGATGTAGCGCGGGATCATCCACAGGTGCTGGCTGAACTACACGAAATGCTTCTCGCGCACCTGGAGGCGCATGGGGCGGCGGAAGCGATGCGCTGCCTGTGGCACGAGGACACCCTCGGCGCCGACGGTGACTGGGCGATCGACTATCCCAACGCGGACGTGTGAGGCGACGATGACAAACAGCGCGATCCGCTTCTCTGTCTTTACCAAGCCGTGGCGCATGCCCATCCCCGAGCTCGGCGCCTACGCGCGCGCGCTCGGGTTCGATGGCATCGAGCTGCCCGTGCGCCCCGGCTACCCGATCGAGCCAGAGCGCGTGGCCGAACTGCCACAGGCCGCGCGCCAACTGGCACAGGAAGGGATCCAGATCGAGAGCGTCGCCGGGCCGACCGACGAGGCCACGATCGCTGCCTGCGCCGAGGCGGGCGTACCGATCATCCGCACCATGGTCCGAATCGGCCCGGAGGGCTATATGGCGAGCGTCGCCGAAGCACAGCGCACGTTCGACGCCCTCCTGCCCTCGCTTGAGCGATCGGGGGTGCGCATCGGCGTGCAGAACCACTGCGATCGCTACGTCTGCAACGCCATGGGCCTGCGCCACTTTTTGGAGCGGTACGATCCCCGGCACGTGTGTGCCGTGTGGGACGCCGCCCACAATGCGCTCAACGGCGAGGACCCCGAGCTGGCGCTGGAGATTGTCTGGCCCCACCTCGGGATGGTCAACCTAAAGAACGCGATCTGGCAGCGCACCGTTGGCCCCGAGGCCGAGGTCGCCGAGTGGCGGCACTATTGGACCGGCGGGCGCTATGGCCTCGCCTCCTGGCCTCGCGTCGCCACCGAGCTGCAGCGGCGCGGCTACCAGGGCCCGATCTGTCTCACCGCCGAGTACAGCGACGGCGACGCGGTCGACCGCCTGATCCGCGAGGACATTGCCCTGGCAAAGTCGCTCTTTGCATGAGCCCAAGGGACCCGATCTCTCAAGGCACCGTAGTAGGTGCCCGAGATCGGGTCCCCGATCTGCCATAGGAGGCACATCCGTGAAAGAGCCAACACTACACCTGCACCTGCGCCGCCAGGCCCTGACCCAGGACGCGGGCGGGCACAATCAGTGGCAGGCCATCGAGACCGAACAGCATCTACCCGCCAGCCAGCTTGCTCTCTTGCTGTGCGACGTGTGGGACGCGCACTGGAGCCGCGGCGCCAGCGAGCGCGTCGACGCCCTCGTGCCGCGGCTCAACGATGTCGTCCGCGCGGCCCGTGAGATGGGCGTGCAGATCATCCACGCCCCATCAGACGTGGTCGATTTCTACGCCGGTACGCCAGCTCGGCAGCGAGCGCTCGATCTGCCGCGCGTTCAGCCGCCCCCTCCCCTCCCCCACGACGACCCGCCCCTGCCGATCGACGACTCGGACGGCGGATCTGACACGGGCGAGACCCCCTGGCACGAGGCGTGGACGCGGCAGCACCCCGGGATCGAGATCGACCACAACCGCGACGTGCTCACCGACGACGGGATCGAGGTCTACAGTCTATTGCAGCAGCGAGGGATCGCCCGCCTGCTGATCGCGGGCGTGCACACCAACATGTGCGTCCTGCGCCGCTCCTTTGCCATCGTACAGATGGTCCGCTGGGGCGTCGATGTCGCCCTGGTGCGCGACCTGAC
>CAZLMZ010000073.1:0-7365 GCA_964560475.1 uncultured Anaerolineae bacterium | reverse complement strand
CGGAGGCGATCTTGGCCGTGTAGCGACAGGTGGGGAAATTGCTGCAGCCGAGAAAGGAGCCGTACTTGCTCTTGCGACGGACCAACGCGCCACCGCACTGGGGACAGATCGCGCCGGCAGGCGAGGCTTGCGCCTTTTGCTTGCGCTCGATATACTCGCACTTGGGATAGTTGGCACAGCCGGTGAAATAGCCATACTTGCCCTTGCGCCGCACGAGCTGCCCACCACATTCAGGACAGGTCTTGCCCGTCGGCTCGGGCTCTTTCTTGGCGATCGAGACCTTGGGCATTGTCTCTGGCGCACGTTCGAGCGCGGGCTCGAGCGCGGCCCAGAACCGCTCCAGCGTCGGCACGCGTTCCGCCCGCCCATTGGCGATCTCGTCGAGCTGGTCCTCCATCGCCGCGGTAAAGCCATACTCGAACAGCTCGGGAAACGCTGCGACCAGCATGTCGCACACGGTGAACCCGAGCTCCGTCGGCACCAGGACCTTTCTCTGGCGCTCGACGTATCCACGGCTCCTGATCAGCGAGACCATCGCGGCATAGGTAGAGGGACGGCCGATCCCGCGCCGCTCCAGCTCCTTGATCAGCGAGGATTCCGTATAGCGCGGCGGGGGCTTGGTCCAGTGCTGCTCGGGGATCAGCTCCAGCAGGTCGAGCCCTTCGCCGGCGGTTAGGGCGGGCAGCGCCGCCTCCCCCTCCCCCTCTTCGCCCTCGTCCAGCAGTTCCTCGTACACCTTGAGGAAGCCCGGAAACAGGCACTTGCGCCCCTGCGCGCGAAACAGGTAGGGGTGCGGCTCTGCGCGGCTTTCGGCCGCGGTCGGGATGTAGGCCGTGGTCACCTCATACAGGGCTGGCTTCATCTGGCTGGCGATAAAGCGGCGCCAGATCAGCTCGTACAGCGCCGCCTGCTTGTCGTCCAAGAGAGCATGCAGTTGCTTGGGCGTGCGTTCAGGGCCGGTGGGCCGGATCGCCTCGTGCGCCTCCTGCGCCGACTTGACGCGGGTACGGTAGGTGGGCGGGCGCGCAGGGAGATACGCTTCGCCCCAATAGCGTGCGATCACCTCGCGCGCCGCCTGCTGTGCCTCTGGCGCGACATAGGTCGAATCGGTGCGCATGTAGGTGATCAGCCCGACCGTGCCCTCCTCGCCGATCTGGATCCCTTCGTAGAGCTGCTGGGCGATGCGCATGGTCAGGCTCGGCGGGTAACCGAGGGCCTTGGACGCCGCCTGCTGCATCGTGCTGGTCGTGAACGGGGGCCACGGCGAACGTGAGCGCTGGCCCACCTCTACCCGGTCCACCCAGTAGATCGCCCCCTCCAGCGCGTCCACGATCGCCTGCGCGTCGTCGCGGCTTTTCAGGTCGGGCTCTTGCGGCACGCCTTTCTCGTCATAGATGCGCCACAGTTGGGCGCGAAAGGGGATCGGTTCATCGATCTGCTGTGCGAGCAGGGCCTCGATGCTCCAATACTCGACCGGGACGAAAGCTTCGATCTCGCGCTCGCGGTCGACCACCAGGCGCAGTGCCGCGGTCTGCACCCGCCCCGCCGAGAGGCCCTTCACGCCGCGGATGCGCCGCCACAGCAGCGGGCTGATCGAGTAACCGACCAGGCGATCGAGGATCCGCCGCGTCTGCTGCGCCTCGACCAGCGCGTCGTTGAGCGCACCCGCATGGGCAAAGGCGCGCGCCACGGCTTCCGCGGTGATCTCGTGAAAGGTAACGCGGCGAACGGGCGTGCCCTTGGGCAGAGAGCGACGCACCACCTGCAGCACGTGCCAGGCAATGGCCTCCCCCTCGCGATCTAGGTCGGTCGCCAGGTAGAGCGCGTCCGCGTCCTGCGCCGCCGCCTTGAGCGCATCGATCGTCTTTTTCTTGCGCGGCGCGGTCACATAGCGCGGGCGAAACCCGTTCTCGACGTCGACCCCCAGCGCCTTGCGCGGTAGGTCGCGGATGTGGCCCATCGAGGCGCGGACGCGGTACCCGCGGCCCAGAATGCCGCCAATCGTCTTGGCCTTGGCAGGTGACTCGACGACGACCAGCTTGCTACCTATGACATCCTCCCTGTCGCCATTCTGGCATGCCACGGTATCCCGTCATCGCGCACGATCCTCAGGCAATGGCAATCGCCGTATGGATGGCAACCTCCGGGACGCGGACCTCGACCACGCCGTCCACGTATCTCCACCCCGGAACCTGGCCTCCCGGCTCCAACGTCACTGCCGCCGGTCGCGTCGCGCGCCGGAAACGCACGGTGACAGCGCGCACCGGCAGCACCTGCTCGACGCAGACGTTATTGCCATCGACAGGCCGGTTCCCATGATGGTTCACCAGGTGGACCAGCGTGCGGTCCACCGCAGTCCCGCCTGAGCCGGCTGGCTGTGCCATCAGCACGACCTCCAGCCATGCCGGCGCATCCACCCGCACTAGCGGCTCCTCGATCAGCATGTGGAACAAGTTGGCGACGACGTGCTTGAGGTTCCACTGGTTCTTGACCTGATACCCGTGAAACACCTCGCTGGCCAGGTAGGCGGCCCAGCCTTTGCCCACGCGCCGCACCGTGATCGCCGGATAGCCCGAGTCCTCGCCGGCTGGCGACCAGCGCAGCAGGAACTGCCCGTCGCTGCGCAAGTAGATCTTGATCAGGCGGGCCAGCTCTTGCACGTCGCCCGCTACCGGCCGGGCCAGGACACTCACTGCTTCGACGAGGTGGGGCATGTCGAGGGTGCCCGGCTTGAGCCGCTCGTCGGTCAGCTTGACGTAGGCGTGTGGCTGGTCATAGAGGCCATCGTAGCGCACGCCCAGGAGCCCTTCCAGGGCAAAGCGTCCCGTCTCCCGGTAGTCCTGGTCGAGCGTGCCCGTCCGCGCGGTGGCGAGCAGTACGCCGCCGCCCTCCACCCAGCCAGCCAGGGCATCTACGAGCGGCGCCGGCACGAAGCGTTGGTCAGGCAGGATCACTGCCTTGAGCTCGTCCAGGCGCTCGAGCAGCGCTTCCTCGTGCAGGAAATGGTAGGGGATCATGCTCTCGGTCAGCAGGCGGTGCACGCCACGCGGCACGCTGCCATCCGGGCGCATGCTGGGCGGCGTGCTCGCCAGGTTCGTGCTGGTTCCATGCAGGACGCCCACGTTGAGGATAGGCCGGGCAGCAGCGAGCAGGGGCTCGCGTTCCTTGACAAAGGCCAGCGTCTTGCCCAGTTCTCCCATCACGGCCGGGGCGACGTCGAAGGTATGCGTCATCTGGTAGCCGATCCAGGTCAGGCCGCCGTTGGCGATCGCTGTGGCCACCTCCTGCTGCATGGCGGTCGCCGGTTTGCAGCCCCAGTCGCCCCACCACTGTAGAAAGGCCGAGTTCATGATGTCGAACGGGCGTCCCAACGTGGCCCAGTAGCGGGACAGGTAGCTGCCGTTGAAGGACTGATCGTCCGGCAGAATGTCCGCCGTCAGTGCGCCCACACCCTCGGGGACCACCTCCGGCTGGCGCTGCGTGTAGGCCCAGTTGAAAGAGACGACCGCCTCCGGGCGGCGCTCGTGGATCACGTCGCAGATCGACCGGCGCAGCTCTCGATAGGCCTGCAGCGCCCAGGCTACATAGTGCCGCCACTGAGGATCCGTCTCATCCTTCGGAAGCGACAGCCCACCACTGACCTCGGCGTAGCGCTCCTGGCAAGCAGGGCAGTGGCACACACTGTGCGCATAGGTGCCGTCAAAGAACATGGCGTCCACGTCGTACAGGGACACGATCTCGGCAATGTGCGGCAGCATCCACTCCTCAGCCAGTGGGCCAAGCATGCAGATGCTCCTGTCCCGCGGCTGCCCATCCGCGTCGCGCTCCACCCAGTCCGGGTGGTCTCGGGCCACCGGCTCGCTGTTGAAGGTGTGATAGTAGCCGATGGCCCGGATCCCACGCTCGTGCAGCGCGGTGATCTGCTCCTCCAGCATGTCGAGCCCGGGCGGCAGGTGCGGGTGGATGTAGCGGATCGAGCCCTTGCGGTAGAACGAATACCCGTATCCGCCCTTGGTAAAGACAGAGACAGCCTGCGCGTTGGCCTCCTGTACCCGCGCTGCCCAGCGCTCGGCGTCAAAGGCAGAGGCCAGCCCTACCGCCGTGCCGGGGCTGTGAAAATCAAAGAACAATTTTCGGTAGCTCGTGTCATACCAAGATCTCGACATGGTGAACCCCCTGTTGGGCACAAATGGCCCTGCTCGTCGCTCGACGCCGCCTACCCGTGGACGCAGCTCGCGCCCCCATGATAGCGAACAACTGTTCTATTGTCAACCTAGAGCGGGCCCTCAGCCTTGCGAAGGTAAAGGAAGCCTTCGCAAGTTGAAAAATAGAATTGTACTATAGCATATACGTCTCGGCACGCTCCAATGTCCGGACAAAGTGGGCGCGTGCCTGCTCCGGATCGGTGTCGGGATGCGTCAGGCGCACCCGATCCAGGCCGTCGTACGCGCTCCATAGGGTGCGTAGGAGGAGAAAAGGCCAGCGTGCGGCCAGGAGTTGATCCCATGCCGCCAGCCGCTGGTCAAAGCCGGCATCGTCCTCCGGGCGGCGATAGGCCTTGCGCAGCCAGGTATGCTGGGCCTGGCTCAGCCCCTCCAACGCCACGTGCCAGCGCAGGTCCGCCAGGTCGAGGGCCGGATCGCCCCAGCCGGCGTACTCCCAGTCCACCCAGCGCAAGGGACCGCTCCCCTCCCACACGGTGTTCGCCAGGTTATGATCGACGCGACAGAGGCACAGTGGAAAGCTGTCCCGATCGGGCGACGCCCCGCTCGAGGTCAGCGCGTCTGCGCAGCGCGCCACCAGCCGTGCCAGGCGGTGCTCCAACGCTTGCCCATCGGGATCGTGTTCTACAAGCCAGCCCCCGTATTCAGACAGAAAGCCACGCAGCTCGGCGAGGTAGGGACGAAAATCGAACCAGTGAAAGACAGCGTCAGGAAGCGTGTGTGCCAGCGATACGTCCCACCGGATCGCGTGCATGCGCTGGACGCTCTGTAGCAGGGCCGCCAACTGCCCCGGCATCAACGGCGGTTCGAGTGGCACGCCGAGCAGCCAGCGATAGACGACCACTGGGAAGGGGAGGATGCTGGTGCTCGTATCGAGCAGAACAGGATCCGGCGCGAGATCCACTGCAGCCTCCTGCAACAGGCGGAGCGCGCCGTACTCGCGTTCGGCACGATGGCGTTCGTCGACGACGCACAGCTTGCAGGCGTACTGCTCCTCGCCGGACACGACGTGGTAGAGGGCGTTATTCCTGCCCCCAGGCACGCGCCGTATCGTCAGGCCACCGCCCGCCCAGGCCTCAGCGCCGGAGCGGTACACCGCAGCGACGACTTGGAGCCAGTCCTGCACGCTCAAGGATCGGCCTTTCGCTGACAGAGGACCACACGCTCAGTTCCGCAGGTTGGAAACCTGCGGCTACAACGTACGCAGCTCTTGTAGGCGACGTGTATCACGTCGCACCCCCCTCGCTGCGCGATGATCGTGGTAATTGCTGGGTCAGCCAGTCGAGCAGTTCGGGCACCTGCACGCCGGCAGTAGCCCGCTGAGCGAGGCCACCCGACTCAAAGAGCCGGCGACCGAGCTGGACTCCGGCAGTGCACGCCGGCTCCTGCCCTGTCACCTCCGCCCAGTGCCAACCGTGGCACAGACTGAATTCGGTGTGCAGCGCCAGCAGCACTGCCTCCAGCACCTCGTCCTGTGGCCCAGTAACGGCGATCGGCCAGCGCTGCATGAATGGGGTCATCGTGGAGAAAGCCGCGCTCCCGGCGACCGGATCGCGAGCTGCATAGTATATCTCGCCTACAGCGTGCATGCGGGCCGCGCCGATACACATGGGACACGGCTCGAGCGTGGTATAGAGCGTGCAGGCCCGATGGTCGACCTCCTGCCCCGCCAACCCGAGCAGGGCATTCATTTCGGCATGTGCCATACGGTTGCCGGAGAGCGGGTAGCCTTCGACATCGGCCTCGTACATGCAGTTACGTCCTCGCGCGACGATCCGGCCGGTGCAATCCGTGATCGCGGCGCCGATCGGCACCGAGCCTCCACAGTACGCGGCCCAAGCCTCCTCGACACAAGCGCACCAAGGCTCAGACAGACCGCTCCACAGACTGTAGCTGTCCATCGAGATCGCCTCCTCGTGACAAGACGGCAACTATCGGCCGAAGGAGATCGAACAACGATGAGTTGACAATCGCTTCATCGTGGCGTCTTCGCAGCGTGGGCGGCCACGACTATGTGGCCGAGTCCCGGCCGCCCCGCCCCCTGCGCCAGCCCGCCAACTGCAGCAGCGGCGCATACAGGTCGGCCTCCATGTCGATCCAGCGCGCCTCCAGCTCCTCAGGTGTTGGGTCGCGCGCTTGAAAGGTCACGAACGGCAGGTCATCGATCACGGACAGGGGCGTTCCCTCGTCCGCCTCGCCCATGACCAACACCGCAGCAGCGGCAAGCGCATCCGCCACGTCGACCTTTGTCATGTGCAGCGGCCGCCCAAAGAGGTCGAGATGGCCGATCAGGTCGCGCACTGCCAGAAAGCCGCTGTGCGCGATCGCAACGCCGGTCACGCCCCAGCGCAGCGGCGTGGTCTTGCTGTCGGTGATGATCACGCCGACATCTGTCAGCGCAAAGCGCTCGCTCAGGTACGCCCGCACCTCGTTGGCCTCACGCTGCGGGTCGCGCGGCCAAAGGATATAGTAGCCCGCCGCGTTCGACTCGTCCACGCCTGCCATCGGGATCAAGACGTGATCCACGATCGTCAGGCTGACGCCGTAGCGGTTGATCTCGGGCGGCAGCCAATAGTCCGCCTCGCGCTCGATCAGCTCCTGCTTGTCCGCTTCCCCTACCGGGACCATCCGCCCCTGGCAGATCGAGACGATCTTGGAAGTGATAGCCAGGATCGAGCCTTCCTCCAAAGAGGTGAGATGGCGATCCAGAATGGCAAGCAGGTCGTGGTCCTGGGCAGTGATCAGGTGCGTCTTGATAGGCTGAACGCGCATGCTTTTCCTCTTGTCCTCTCGTGGTATGAATGTGCTGCTGTCGTATGGGCAGCTCAGGGCATGCCCGTCGTATTGGGGCTCTTGGCCGCCACAAAGATCATCTCTGGTGAGTCGTCCCCCAACGGCCGCCGGTCAAAGCTCCCGAACAGCGCTGCCACAGCAAAGCCGCAGCGCGCCAGGAGGTGCTCCACCTCATAGCGGAAAAAGTAGCGAAAGGGAAAGGCCTGCACCAGCCGCTCGGTATGCCCGGGGTGCTCGACATAGTAGATCATCTCGATGTCATTATACTGCTCGGCACGGTGCCAGCCGGCGATGCGGTGCGTCCGGCGCAGCGTCCTCCCGCCCGGCAGCGCCACCCCGGCGAAATCCT
>CAZLMZ010000072.1:0-13667 GCA_964560475.1 uncultured Anaerolineae bacterium | reverse complement strand
CACCCAACCTTCCGGCGTTGCTGGAAGAAGTGGCCGATCGGGTATACGAGGCGGTACTCGGCTATGGAGGTACGATCACGGCCGAGCATGGCATGGGGCGCCTACGCACGCCCTACCTGGCGCGTGAATGGGGGGAGGATATGATGCGCCATATGCGTCGGGTGAAGGAGATCTTTGACCCGGAGGGGATACTCAACCCAGACGTGATGTTCAGCGATCGGGCACTGACCGACGACCTGAAGCCGCTGTGATCGAGGCAAACGAGCGAATCTAGGGTAGGAGAAGGTGGGAAGGATCGAGCGCCCCGCTCTCTACTGGGCGCGAGGGAACTCAAAGTAGGAACCACCCGCTCCTGCCGAGGCGGGATCACCAAAGTATATGACTCCGGGGGCGCTAGAGACGTTGGTGATCGTCACCTTCAGCCGATCTTGACCGATCCTTACCGCGGGATCGATTCCCTCCACGATCCGAGTGTAACGCTCCGCAGTCGACGAGTTCGCTGTAAAGCTGGTAGACGCGAGAAGTAGCTCCTCGACGCCAAGCAGGCGAAGCTCGACCTCAAAGACAGTGTTGCCTGTACTGCTGGCAGCGATCGAGAACTCGTATGTCGTGCCGCCGATATCCATAGACAATACGTCGCTCTGCCACTCCCACGCAGTGATTGTGCCAGGCCCAAGCGTGTAGGCCACACTGGGCCCCTGGCACGTCTCCGCTATCGCCACAGAGTAGCACAAGTACAACCTGACCTGGTCCGAGATGGGGGTCGGCGTGGACGTGGGCGTCGCCGTCGGCGCTGCAGTGTCTGTCGGCGCCGGGGTGGGTGGTGCATAACCTTTGAGGACGATAGGCTCGTATATGAATGCGGTAGCGGTTAACTGCAGCAGGGGTGCACTGGACGCAGTCTCGCGAGTCACTCGGGCCAAGACCATGGTCACGCTCACGATGACGACGACGATCGCAGCTCCAAGCACGACCACCAGTCTCCGGGTAGCGAGCATGGCGCACCTCCCTTCCGTTCCGACGCCACACAATAAGACATAGTGTAGCGTCCTTGGCGCCTGCCGTCAAGTTTGAGCGCGCGGCACCCCCCTGCGATTCACGGCTACTGAATGGGCCAAGCTGCGCTGCAGGTCCTCAATGATCGGCTGCCGTCAATGCCTTGCGCAGCCGATCGATCTCCTCCGACAATCCCGGTTCGCCGGGTCGCCGCTTGTACTGCACCTTTTTGAGCGCCAACTCGGCACACTGTTGATGCATCTGCCGTATGCGTCGCCACCCGCTCAAGCCGTCGTGTTGCAGCGCTCGCCACTGCGCACGACCTCGCCCCCCCAGGCTCGTGAGCGCGCGATAGGCATCCGCTGGCAACTCACCGGCCAGTTCGAGGGCCATCCACCGCTGTTGTCGCCTCACTGACCAGATCATGACCGCGACGACCGCCAGTGCCCCAGCCCAGGTGGTGATGGCCGTCAGCGGGCTCACGCCTACCGCATGACGGAGGAGGAGGTTGTGTCCCGCATGAACCAGTACTGCGAGCACAAAGGCGGCGACTGGGACCAACCAGCGTCGGCGGACCTGTGCCAGCCTGGCCCAACCCAGTCCGGCCCCAAAGATCGCAGCATAGAGGGCGTGATCCAGGCCATAGAGCATGCCTTGAGCAAAGATCGTGCTGCTCAGTCCCGCAAACCCCCGCAGCGCAAATGCCCCCAGGTAGCTCAAGGTATTGCCGGTCATGGCAAAGCCAAAGCCAACCATCGCGCCATAGACGACACCATCGAGCAGACCATCGAACTCGAGGCGATAGCGCGTCGCGATCAGGAGGATCACGGCAGCCTTGATCGCCTCCTCGACCAGCGGCGCGACCGCTCCAGCCCGCACGGCCTCGATCGCCTGAGGACCCACCAATCCGGCTGGGAGCCGGAAGAACAGGCGCACGATGCCGGCGACCAGTACTGCCGGGATGGCCCCCCACACGAATGCGGCAGCGAGCATCGCCCCGGGCTCCTTCTCGTACCGGTCGGCCCAATAGAGCAGTCCCACGTACAGCAACGTGGGCAGCAAACCCGCCAACAGGCTGATCACCACACCCCTGACCACGTCGGAAGCCGGGAGCATTCCCGCCAACCAGACCGGGTCGGCGACGTCCCAGGTGACCTCCTCCGTCTCGATTGCAGTGGGTTCGAGCCTCTCGGCGACGCTCTCGATGCTCAACAATGGCGTCTCACCTGCCTGGAGCGTGAGAGACACGTGGCCCGAGGCAGTCGGCAGCACATCCTGGAAGGTGTAGCGCGTTACTTGAGAGGCTCCCGCGTCAGGCCACACGGCGGAGATTGTGGCTGTCCTGTCAGGCGGAACTTGGATCTCTGCCACGATGGTCGTACCAGGAGGAGGATCGGCGTGCAGGATGGCCACGTCAGCCGAGGCCTCTAGTGGCGACAGGGCCTGCCCCTCAGCAGCCTTGAGTATGATCCGCGCCTCACCTGCTGCTTCGCCCGTAACGGCGACCCTCAACCGGTTGGCATACCAGGCGCTGACGTCGAGCGGCTGGGCCATGCCCCACGCATACGGTCGCTCCCACTGCTCGCCCTTGTAGGCCGGGCCGTACGGCCCACTAAAGTCACCCTGTGGCGCAGGTTCGCCCCAGCGCCCACCGTAGAGCAGCCAGGAGAGCCCGTTCCACGACGCGGGATCGGCCTCTATCTGGGCGCGATCGGGGATCAGGATCACCTGCGGCATCGTTCGGCCGTGCGCGCCGGTACGGTCCATGATCTGCAGCCTCACGTTTCCGATCGTCGTACCTTGCGCATAAGTCTCGTTCCCCCAAAAGTAGTTGGCGTGCGAGCCCAATGCGACATAGACCGCCGGATGCGTTTCCTCTTCGACCTGCACCGCACTCCACGGACGGCGCGTTCCCCCGTGGTGCTGGCTCAGCACCAGCCACTCGGGTTCGCCGGTCGCATCCAGTCCCACTTCGGCCATCTCCCAATCGCCCTCGTGCTTGTTGAATGCATCGTTATAGTAATAGAACAGCCAATACTGGATCGTGATGTGACCTAGATCCTCGTCCCGGACGACGTGCGCGTAGGTGGTGACGGGAGGCCCCGCGGCCTCCGGGCTCAGCGTGGAACGATAGTAGGCACGGTGCGCAGAGTAGTTGCTGAACTCGGAAGCCCCGTCGTCCCCGTACCAGACATCGAGGGCATAGCCGGGATCCCGGTAGGGTGACAGCTCAACGGGCGTAACCTGTGTCAGTACGTTGATGTCGAACCAGTTGCGGCGCTGCAAGCGCAGCCGGGCCGTGTTGATCAGAACGTCTACCGTCTGTGGGCGAAACATCTCGGCGGGATGGAAATAGAGCACAGGCGAGAATCGTCGTGCCAGCTCGACGTCGTCAATGGACGGACTGGATTGCGCGAACGCCATTTCCGCCTGGAAATGTATGGTCACAAGGGCACAGACCGCGAGGATTGGAAATGCGATGCTGAGACACGAGTGAGCCTTCATGCCGGGGACCCTCCTACCGCCACATACGGATCCGTCGCGCCCATGGATTGTGCTGTCATGGCAGTGCATGCCATTGTAGTCTGTTTGTCGCGTTGTGACAAGCTAGCCCGATCGACATATTTGACAAGCCATGGCGATTCAGCTATAATGCCCACACTGTTGCGGGGCGTAGCGCAGTCCGGAAGCGCACTTGAATGGGGTTCAAGTGGTCCGCGGTTCAAATCCGCGCGCCCCGACTACCATCCCCTTGATTCGCCAGTCGAGCGAGTCAAGGGGATGTTTCATTGAAACGCGAATTGGGGCTTGACAAGGAACGGTTCTGGTAGTAGAATATATGCACTGTAAGATATATATGTTGTGAGGAATGTCGTGCCCAACTATGAGGATAAAGCTGAACTGTTCCACCTGCTGTCGCTAGAGAACCGACTGCGGATCCTAGATGAGCTGCGCTATGGGGACGCGTGTGTCTGCCACCTGCAGCACCACCTGGGACGGCCACAGGCCTACGTCTCGCAGCAGTTGCGCGTGCTCAAGGACGCCGGCGTGGTCGACGATCACAAGGATGGCGTGAACGTGTTCTATAGCCTGACCAGTCCGACGGCCCGTGAGCTGCTGGAGGTGGCCCTCGGCCCGATCGACGTCGACCGTCCAGTCGATCCCGAGTGCCCCTGCCCTTGTTGTCAGGCATCGGCAGAGGCGTGCTGTGTATGCTGATGCCCGCGGCCTCAGTCGAGGACGAGAATGACGGCTGAGCGCTGCAGCCGCGGACAGAGCCCTTGCTCCGCAAGGGCCTTTTTTTGGGCGAATGATATGCGTATTTGCATATATATCCGAGAAGGCATATACTAACTGGAGGGGCTAAATGACAGTCCTGAGCTATCTCGTTACCTTACTGCAGACAGGAATGGGCAGCCTGGCCGCGTACCTCGCGGCACACGTGCTGCTCTGCCTGTTACCTGCTTTTTTCATCGCCGGTGCACTGTCTGCGCTGATCCCCAAAGAGGCGATCACGCGCTACCTGGGCCGCGACGCGCCCAAATGGATCTCGTACTCGGCGGCAGCGTTGGGTGGGTTCGTGCTCGCCGTCTGCTCGTGTACGATCATGCCGCTCTTTGCCAGCATCTATAGCAAAGGCGCCGGCCTGGGGCCAGCGATCACGTTCCTGTTTGTCGGGCCGGCGATCAACATCCTCGCTATCTCGTTCACCGGCGTACAGATCGGCATGGACATTGCCCTGGCACGGATCCTGCTCTCGATCGTCTTTGGGGTCGGCATTGGCCTGATCGTAGCCTGGCTCTACCGCAAGCAAGATGCTGCACGCGAGCAGGCGAGCGATAGTTCCGCGGCGTTTCGGGCCAAGGCACACGTACCGGTACAGACGTGGATCTTTTTTGGCCTGCTGCTGGGGGTGCTGATCGCGGGAACGCTGCAGATCGGGCTTCTGACGCAGAGCTATACTACATTTGCCCTGCCGGGCTCCTGGGCGCCTCGTCTTCAGGCCTGGCTGGACGGCATCGTCCCTCCGAATCCCTCCTTGGGGATCGAGGGGGTCAGCGTGCAGGGCGTGTTGCTGATCGGCCTGCTGGTGCTGATCGGCGTCACCGCATGGTTGGGCCTGAACAAGATTTACGATGGATTCACCCCCTGGACCTATGCATCCCTGGGGCTGATTACCCTCACCCTGATCGTAGCCTCGTTCAAGGTGTCGGCAGTCGACGGCGGCCTTCTCGTCGGGCTGACGGGCAAGCTCGTCGCCGAGGTCGTCCTCCTGGCGGCGGTATGGTGGGGCGCTGCACGGTTCTTTGACGAGTACGAGCGCCAGGAATGGCTGTGGGAAATGTGGCGCTTTGTCAAGCAGATCGTGCCCCTGTTGGTGGTCGGCGTGTTTGCCGCCGGCATGGCGCGCAGCATCGTGCCGGCCACGTGGATCCAGGCCATTGCCGGGCGCAACACGCTGTGGGCCAACTTGGCCGGCGTGTTGTTCGGCGTCTTTATGTACTTTCCGACCCTGGTCGAGGTCCCGATCGCGCAGACTTTTCTCTCGCTGGGCATGCACCGTGGGCCGCTGCTGGCCTACCTGCTGGCCGACCCCGAGCTCAGCTTGCAGTCGATCCTGATCACCAACAGCGTGATCGGCAAGGGCAAGACGGCCGTCTATGTCTTGTTGGTCACGGTCTTTAGCACCCTCTCGGGACTGTTGTTTGGCGCGTGGGTAAACGGCACCAACGCCTGGCTGATCGTCGGCCTGGTCGTAGCAGGGATCGCGGTACTGGCAGCAGGATCGGCGTGGATCAACCGCCGCAGCACACGGCGCGCGGCCTCTGCCGAGGCTGCGTAGGCGGATCGCATACTGAAATACGAGGAGGCATGGAAATGGAAATCAAGATTCTGGGCAGCGGCTGCCCCAACTGCAAGCGACTGGAGGCACTGGCGCACGAGGTCGCCGACGAGCTTGGCATCGAGGCCACCTTTACCAAGGTAACCGACCCGGCCGAGATCATGGCATACGACATTTTGAGTACGCCGGCGCTGGTGATCGATGAGACAGTGGTTTCATCGGGCCGCGTCCCGCGCAAGGACGAGATCGCGGGCTGGCTCGAGGCGATCGAGCACACAGAATAAGAACAGACTGCACGATCTGGTCAAGTTCGTCGGGCTCGCCCCCAGCAAAGAGAGCCTGGTTGGCGCGCTGCGCGAAGGAGAAATGGAGTAGAGATGAAAGGGGAAACACTTACACAGCGCGTGACCTCGCTGCAAGCGCGGATCACGCCCGGTTTCGTGCAGACAGAGGTAGAGGCCCTGCTACGCGATGGACAGGACGTGGGCGGCGGGGTCAATGCCGTGCGGCTGATCCGCCGCTGGGTAGGCGATCTAGCGAGCAGCGATGCCCGCTTGATATGGGCCTACGACCGGCTCAAGCCACAACTGCGCACCGCACTGGAGAAAGTGCCCTCGCTGCACTTTTTCGAGGGCGATTGATGAGCCGAAGACGCCATCTTTCCGGTGGAAAGAAAAAGGTAATCGGCTCCCTAACCTTGCGAAGGTGGCGGCGCATCAGAATGCGCGAAACCTTCGCAAGGTTAGATCAAGAACTACTTTCCAATACAGAAACGGCTAAAGATCGTTTCTAAAAGCGTCTCACTCACCGACTCGCCGGTGATCTCGCCAAGCGCCTGAACGGCCTCACGAAGGCCGATGCTGCTCAAGTCTAGCGGCAGCCCATTCGTGCGGGCCTCGATCGCGGCCTCGACGCCCGCCTGTGCACGGCGCAACAGGTCGCGATGCCGCGAGCTGCCCACCAGCGCCACCTCTGCTGCGACGACGCGCCCGCCAAAGACCAGCTCCTCGATCGCGCCCTCGAGATCGGCCATCCCTACCCCGGTCAAGGCCGAGACGTCGACCGTGGGCGCTCCGGGCAGCAGGCCGTCCACGTCGGCACATACAGGTAGATCGGTCTTGTTGAGGACGACGATCGCCGGCTTGTCCACGATCGTCGTCGCGATCTCTCGATCGCCCTCGTCCACAGGGCGATTGGCATCGACCACGAGCAAGGCCAGGTCGGCCTGTCCCAGAGCAGCACGGCTCCGTGCCACGCCCATATCTTCCGCCATATCGCGCGTATCGGCACGAATCCCGGCCGTGTCGACCAGGACGAGCGGTATGCCGTGCAGGTTCAGCGTCTCTTCCAGCGTATCGCGCGTCGTCCCCGGAAGCGGGGTCACGATCGCACGGTCGGCACGCAGCAGCGCATTGAGCAGGCTGCTCTTGCCCACATTGGGCTGACCGACGATCGCGGTACGGATCCCTTCCCGGTAGACGACGCCTCGTTCGGCACCACACAGGAGCTGGACAAGTGCCTCCTGTGCGGCCTCCAGGTCGGCGTCGATCTCGTAAGCCGGCACCTCATCCTGCTCAAAGTCGATGCTCGCCTCGATCCATGCCAGGGCATCGAGCAGCCGCGTCCGGATAGCCTGGAGTCGGTCGGAAAGCTTGCCGTCGAGCTGGGTCACGGCCATGCGCAGCCCGGCCTCGGTCTTGGCCGCCACGACGTCGGCCACTGCCTCGGCCTGCGCCAGGTCGATGCGGCCGTTGAGAAAGGCCCGCAGCGTGAACTCGCCAGGGCCGGCGGGACGCGCCCCGTGCGCCAGGCAGAGATCGAGCACGCGGCGCAGCGGCACGGGGCCGCCGTGACAGTCGATCTCGACGACGTCCTGCCGCGTATAGGTCCGCGGGGCAGGCATGTAGGCAGCCAATACCTCGTCGACCACCTGCGTCCCCTGCGGATCGACGATATGGCCGTAGGTCAGCTGCAGTGGAAGGAGGGGGCGGGTGGGGCGAAAGACCCGTTCCAGGATCGAGCGCGCTTCGGGACCGCTGAGGCGCACGATCCCGATGCCACCGCTGCCGACGGGCGTGGCAATAGCGGCAATCGTGTCATCTAGGCTGTACGATAGGTGCCGGATCACGGGCTGCCTTTCCTCGAACCGAGCGGACTCTACTGCGGCGATTGTGCCATGAAACGAGGACAGAGTCAAGGCTCGATGGCAGAGCGCCAGTGGCCAAAGCCCAAAGCCCTTTGACTTTTTCCTCCAGAGCAGTATAATGAACGTAGCACATTACAATCTCTGGTTTGGGCCGCACCGAACAAACTGTGATCCTCGCTCGAGGCGCCGGGCCTGTTTCTGGGGCGCGAGCCCACGAGCGAAGCAGCGTGCGTCATCGTGCTGCAGGACAACATGCCTTGTATGTAGCCTGGATGGTATCAAGCGTCTGTCTATCGTCTCTTCCCCGATGAACCCCCAACACAATCCGCTCGACCGGCCCACGCGGGGCACACGAGCGGGCCAGCCTCTACCACTCCAACCGATGCAGATAGCTGCCCAATCGCACGCCGCGGTCGCCCCGGCAAGAGGTTCCGGCAGCGGCTGCGCCGCACGAGATGCCAATATACGAAGGCACAGCTACGGTACGCTCGATGAGCAACCTGCGATACCAGACACAAACTCGAAGCCAGGGAAGGTTCAGGAAAGGGTATTGACATGCGAACCGTACTCCGTATTTGGGGCCTGGTCAAGCCTTATAGAAAACAGTTGGCGCTCGCCTACGTTGGACTGCTGATCGGAATGGGACTCGATCTGGCTATCCCGTGGGTGCTGCGACAAGTGATCGACATCGGCGTGACGGGCGATCGTCCCAGCTTTATGGTTACGGCCGGACTGATCGTGCTGGGCATCGGCGCGGGCAAGGCCGTGTTCTCCTTTTCACAGCGCTACTTTAGCCAATGGTTGGCTTTTCGTGTCGCATACGACCTCAAGAATCGGCTCTACAGGCACATCGAGCACCTGTCTTTTGGTTTTCACGACACCGCACAAACCGGCCAGCTCATGACGCGCTGCACCGGCGACGTCAACAGCGTACTGAATTTCGCTTCGACCGGCTTGCTTGAGGTGGTGAACATTGTCGTCATGACGATCGCCACCATGACCGTGCTGTTCCTTCAGAACGCGCGCCTGGCGCTGATCGCCCTCGCGCCACTGCCCCTGCTCTATATCCTGGCCATCCGCTTTGGCCGCCTGGCGCGCACCATGTTCCGCCAGATCATGGAAGCGCGGGGCGAGATGAACTCGGTCCTGCAAGAGAACCTACTCGGCGTGCAGGTAGTAAAGGGCTTTGCGCGCGAGCCGCACGAGATCGAGCGATTCCACGAGAGAAGCAACGAGGTATATGACCGCCGCGTGACGACCATGCGCTTGTTCTCGATCAACTTTCCGGCCATGTCGATGATCGTCTTTGCCAGCACGGCACTGATCCTGTGGTTCGGCGGCCAGGACGTGCTCGCCGGAACGATGACCATCGGTACGTTAGTCGCTTTTAACGGGTACGTGTCGATGCTCGGTATGCCGGCGCGCCGGGTAGGTTTCTTTGTCAACATGCTCTCCGAAGCTATGGCCTCAGCCGAGCGCATCTTTGAGCTGCTCGACGAGCGGATCGAGATCCAATCCCCCGAGAACGCGATCCAGCTAGGACGGCTGGAGGGGCGGGTGACCTTTGAGAACGTGTCGTTCCGCTACCCGAACACCGACGAGTACGTGCTGCGCGACATCAGCCTGGAGGCCGAACCAGGGCAGATGGTCGCCCTGCTGGGCAAGACAGGCTCGGGCAAGACCACAGTCGTGAACCTGATCCCCCGCTTCTATGACGTTCCAGGGAATCGTGGGCGCGTCCTGGTCGACGGCATTGACGTGCGAGAGGTCGACCTGAAGAGCCTTCGTTCGCAGATCGGGATCGTACTCCAGGAGAGCTTGCTCTTTTCCGCCTCAATCCGGGAGAACATTGCCTACGGGCGGCAGGATGCATCGGAAGAAGAGATCGTTGCCGTGGCCAAGGCAGCGCGCGCGCACCGGTTCATCACCGAGTTCGAGGAGGGCTATGACACGCGGGTAGGAGAGCGCGGGACGACCCTCTCTGGCGGGCAGCGGCAGCGCGTCGCCATCGCGCGTGCGTTGCTGATGGACCCGCGCATCCTGATCCTGGACGATTCGACTTCGAGCGTGGATACAGAGACCGAATACCTGATCCAGCAGGCGCTGCAGACCTTGATGCAAGGACGGACGACGTTCGTCATCGCCCAGCGCCTGCAGACCCTGATCGACGCCGACCAGATCCTGGTCCTCGGCGAGGGACACATCGTGCAGCGTGGCACGCACGAGGAACTGCTGGCCGAAGGTGGCCTGTACAGGGAGATCTATGACCTGCAGCTGCGCGACCAGGAACAACTGCGCCGCGAGCTGCTGCAGACGGGGGGACTGACCGAACGTAAACGGCGACCGCGCCGTGCGCGCGCTGGTAGCACAGGGCTGTTCGAAGGCGCGTCGACATAGGACGAACGCTATGTCTGGCATCTCCGTCACAAGCATCGCCCGGGCGAGTCCGGACACGTACCGCGGGGAGAGAAGCAATGACAACCAAAGCGAAGACAGACGTTCTGGATGAGGACTACCGGTACAAGGAATACGACGCCCAGATCACAGGACGGCTGTTCTCATATCTGAAACCGTACGCGCCGTGGGTGGTCCTGGCAGCGGTGATTATGACCGTCACAGCGCTGGTGAACCTCTCCAGGCCGTGGATCATCTCGCAGATCCTCGACGTCGGGATCACGCAAGCCAAGCCTGGTTACCTGGCACAGATGGTCATCGTCTACACCGGGCTGAACGCGTTCAACGCGCTGGCGGTCATGGGCCGGATCAACATCATGTCCTGGGTGGGTAACCTGGTGATCCGCACCATGCGCAACCAGATCTTTGAAAAGTTCCAGCAGCTCTCGATCGACTTTTTCGGCGAGCACGAGGTGGGTCGCCTGATGTCGCGCATGACCACCGACGTGAACCGCGTACGTGAGCTGGTGACGTGGTCGATGATCTTTTTGATCAACGACGTGATCAACCTGGTCGGCACGGTGATCATCATGTTTGGCATGGATCCCAAGCTGTCGCTGGTCGCGTTCGCGGTCATGCCGGTCATGATCGTCGCCACCGAGATCTGGCGGCGGCGCACGCGCGACGCCTACCGAACTGCCCGGCGCGCCAACGCGTTCGTCAACGCGGACCTACAGGAGAACATCAACGGCGTACGCGTGGTGCAGTCCTTCTCGCGCGAAGAGCACAACTACCACCGTTTCTCGCAGGAACTGAACAAGGATCATTTTGAGGCCAACCTGCGGACGGCGCGCCTATCCGCGATCTTTTTTCCGTCGGTTGACTTTTTGGGGACGCTTGCCGTTGGGCTGGTGATCTGGTTCGGTGGCTCGCAGGTGCTCAAGGCGCAGCTCAGCCCTGGAACGCTGGTCGCCTTTACCCTCTACATCAGCAACTTTTTCGGGCCCATCCGCGACCTGGCAGGACGCTATAACCAGTTGCAGTCTGCGATGGCTTCCGGCGAGCGCATCTTTGACCTGCTGGACACGAAACCCAGCCTGGTCGACCAGCCCGATGCCGCCGAGCTGCCCCCGATCGAGGGTCACGTCGAGTTCGAAGGGGTCCACTTTGGGTATGAGCCAGGCACGATGGTCCTCAAGGACATCAACCTGGAGGCCCAGCCGGGCGAGATGGTGGCCTTTGTCGGCGAGACGGGAGCGGGCAAGAGCTCGATGATCAAGATCCTGAGCCGCTTCTACGATGTGGACGAGGGCACGATCCGCATCGACGGGCACGACCTGCGCAATGTAAGCCAATCCGCCCTACACCAGCAGATCGGCACCGTTTTCCAGGAGCCATTCCTCTTCAAGGGGACGATCAAGGACAACATCCGCTACGGGCGTCTCGACGCCACCGACGAAGAAGTGATCGAAGCGGCCAAGGCGATCGGCGCGCACGAGTTCATTGCCAAGCTGGATGAAGGTTACGACACCGAGGTGCACGAGGGTGGTTCGCTGCTCTCCACCGGGCAGCGCCAGCTCATCTCGTTCGCGCGGGCTCTGATCGCCGACCCGCGCATCCTGATCCTCGACGAAGCCACATCGAGTGTGGATACGCAGACGGAGCGCCTGATCCAGGAAGCAATGGAGCGCATGCTGGAGGGACGCACCTCGTTCGTCATCGCGCACCGCTTGTCGACGATCACGCGTGCCGACCAGATCCTGGTCATGGACCACGGGGAAGTGATCGAGCGCGGCACGCACGAGGAACTGCTGGCCAAGCAGGGCGCGTACTATCGCCTTTACTCGCTCTCCTACCAGGCGATCGACGAGGAGGAGGGCGAGGAGGAAGCCGCGGCACAACAGGCCGCACAGGCCTGATCGTTGGCCCGGCCCTCCGTAGAGTCCACGGCCGGTGTCTTGAGCGTCGATCGCCGCGTCCGGCGATGGCAGTGGCGCATCTTTGGCATCGCCTGGCTGGCCTATGCCAGTTTTTACCTGTGCCGCGTCAATCTTGCCGTGGCCTTGCCCGTCATCCGTGCCGATCTATCCTGGGACTCGAGAACAGCCGGCCTCGTAGGCAGTGCCTTCCTGTGGGTCTATGCCCTGGGACAGCTCGTTAACGGGGTGTTGGGCCAGCGCGCAAACGCGCGCTGGTTCGTGGGTGTAGGGATGCTGGTCTCGGCGCTATGCAACGTGGCCTTTGGGTCGGCCAGCGCACTGCCGCTCATGATCATCTTGTGGGCGCTCAACGGCTGGGTACAGTCAATGGGTTGGGGACCGATCATCAAGACGATCCATTCGTGGTTCGACCCACGGCGCCGCGGGCGGATCGCAGCCCTCTTTAGCCCCTGTTTTGTGCTCGGTCACCTCACCGCCTGGGCAGCCGGCGGGTGGCTGGTCAGCAGGTTCGGCTGGCGCTATGCCTTCTGGCTGCCAGCGTCCGTCTTTGGGGGCGTGGCGCTGGTCTGGGTCGTTGGCATCCGCCCTACGCCACAGGCAGCCGGGTTCGCAGCCACAAGTGAGCGCGTCGACCCACCGTCTGTAAGCATAGCTCACACCTTGGGCTCCCTGTTGGCTCAGCCGAGGCTGCGCTGGGCAGCCTTGATCTGCATCCTGAGCAGCATGATCAAGGATGGACTGACGCTGTGGGCACCAACGATGTTGGTCGATGCCTGGCAGATGCCGGTAGAGGGCGCCGCGCTGGCGGCGAGCGCCGTACCACTGCTCGGCCTGGCTGGCTCACTGCTCGCGGGATGGGCCACCGACCGCTACTTTCGGTCGCACGAGATGCCAGGCGTCGCCGGCCTGTCGCTGATCCTCGCCGCGGCGATGGCTGGCTTTCTCCTCCTGCCCGGCGACAAGGACCTGTGGGTGGCAGTGCTGCTTCTCGGGCTCAGCGGTATGGCTGCTTATGGCATCAACGCGCTCCTCCTCACCTCGCTGCCGCTCAGCTTTGGCGCGCCCGCCGCTGTGGCTGGCTTCCTCGACTTTAGCTCCTACGTTGGCGGCGGGATCAGCGCCCTCGTCGCGGGGCAGCTCCTGGCCCGGGGAAGCTGGGATGCGGTATACGGCTATTGGCTGGCAGCGACGTTGCTCGCTGCCTTTGTCGCCGTAGCGAGCCAGCGACGAATAGCTGCCGCGATGCCCTAGCCAGGTCCCGGTTGCCAAAAAGGACCTAATTGGGTATAATCGTAGATGTAAGGTCCAGTGCGGATCGAGACCACTACCTCGGGCTCGATGCCGCACA
>CAZLMZ010000071.1:0-13677 GCA_964560475.1 uncultured Anaerolineae bacterium | reverse complement strand
GCGCAGGATCTGCGGCAGGCTGCCGGCGTGCCCGAACGAGTCGACGTTATAACCGCTCACGGCGCGCTGCCCGAACATGGCCTCGAAGGCGCGCTGCCCGTACAGGCCCTGCCGGACAAAGGACTCGCCGCAGGGAATGTTACAGTCCGGCTGGATCCACCAGCCGTTGACCAGTGCCCAACGCCCCTCGGCCACGCGCTGCTGGATGGCGGCAAACAGGGCAGGGTCATCCTCCTGCACCCAGCGGTAGGTGGCTGCGCCGCCGCTGGTAAAGACGAACCCCTCTGTCTCCTGCATGCGCTCGATCGCCGAGCGATAGGTGGCAAGAACCTCCTCGCGCCCCTCCTCGATGCGCCACATCCACACCGGGTCGATGTGCGCATTGCCGATCATGTGTATGACGGGCGTTTTCATGCTCGTTCCCTTTCCGGGCGTCTTGATTTTCCAGCTCTCCCAACAAAAGTGCTCGCTAGACCGGCTGCCAGCCCCACTGCAGCTCGACGTCGCCGATAAAGACCGTGTCCCCTTCCGACACGCCGGCTTCGCGCAGGGCCATGGTGACCCCCATCGCCTCCAGGATGCGTTGGAAGCGAGCCAGGCTTTCCTCCTGATCCCAATTGGTCATGTGGGCCGCGCGCTCGATCGCCACGCCGTGCACGTGCCATCCGCTGGGGCTGATGCCGACTGTAAAGGCGCGCTCGTCTCGTTCCGGTTCGGCGGCGATCTCTTGCAGCTCGGCCTCGGTCGAAGATTCGATCGGGATCTCGGACAGGCGCTCGGCGAGGGCGCCCAGGAGCGCCTGTACGCCCTCGCCCGTCGCACCCGAGATGCGCCGTGCCTGTACGCCGCGCTCGGCCAGCCCTTGCTCGATCAGGGGCCACATCTCGCTTGCGTCGGGAAGATCCATCTTGTTGACGACGGCGATCTGCGGCTTGCCGGCTAGAGCCTCGCTAAAGGCCGCCAGCTCGTGGTTGATGGCATCATAGTTGCCCAGCGGATCCCTGGCTGACCCATCGATCAGGTGGACCAGAAGGCGCGTCCGCTCGATGTGTCGCAGGAAGCGGTGCCCCAGGCCCGCGCCCCGGCTGGCCCCCTCGATTAGGCCAGGCAGGTCGGCCATGACGAACGAAGTGCTGTAATCGAGCTGGACGACGCCCAGGCTGGGCTGGAGCGTGGTAAAAGGGTAGGGCGCGATCTTGGGCTGGGCTGCGCTGACCGCCGCGAGCAAGGTCGATTTGCCCGCATTGGGCATGCCAACCAGCCCCACGTCGGCGAGGAGCTTGAGCTCCAGCTCGAGCCAGCGTGCTTCGCTGGGCTCGCCGCGCTCAGAGAGGCGCGGTGCCTGGTTGGTCGACGTGGCAAAGGCGGCGTTGCCCCGTCCCCCTCGTCCCCCGCGCGCGACCAGCACCTCTTGTGTATCCTCTACCAGGTCGGCCAGGATTTGGCCCGTCTCTGCGTCGCGAACGACGGTGCCGAGCGGGACTTCGACCACCACGTCCTCGCCGCGCCGTCCGTGCTGGTTCTTACCGCTGCCGTGATGTCCATCCTCGGCGGAGAAATGGACCTGGTTCTGAAACGCGATCAGCGTGCTCCGGCGCTTGATCGCGCGCAGGTAGGCGTCGCCCCCTCTGCCTCCGTTGCCGCCGGCCGGGCCGCCGTAAGGCACGCCCTTTTCGCGGCGAAAGGCGACGGCGCCGTTGCCGCCTCGTCCTGATTTGACGTGGATCCGTGCTTCATCAAAGAACAAAGTGTACCTTCCGAAAATCTTCCTACTCGAGGGCCGCGAGCTGCACACCTGCTCACGGGCACCGGGGATCGAACTGAGTGCGCGTGCAAAAAGAAGCCTGCTTATTCCTCATCCTCGTCAGCCGCGTCCTCTGCGCCGGCTGCCTCCTGCGCTTCGGAGGCGAGCTGCGCCACGTACTGGTCGATCGCCGCGCGCAGCGGCTTCCAATCTGCCGGCTTCAAGTTGAACTTGAGCTGCTGGGTGATCGGCAGCTCGTTGGGGCCGGCGACCTTTATCTTGCCCTTGGCCACGCGGACGCGCCGCCGCCCGCTCTGCTCGATGATGCCCACGGCGAACGCCCATCCGGCACCGGCCGGGATCAACGTCCACGTATCCCAGTTGGCAGCGTAGCGGCTCTCATTGTCACTCATCGGTCCTCCTCTATCGCACACGCTTGATGATCAATGATGCGATTATACCATAGTCCGCGACCTTCTGCACGTCGTTTTCTGCCGCACCGGATTGATCGCGGCATGCGGGTTGTGGTATAATCTTTACACATCAAACACACATAGAGGGACGGCAACCTATGCGACCGGTATCCCACTGGATGAGAAACGTGCTCTGGATCGGACTGGCCCTATGCCTCGCTTTCAGCCTGGGGCGGCCTGTCTATGCTCAGGGCGCGATCACGGTCCTGGCAGACGAGCACGAGCACGTGTTCAAGGAATCCATGACCTTTCACCTCCGCGCTGAGAGCGGATCGGCGATCGAAGGAGTCCGGCTCTTTTACCGCACGGCTGGACAGACCTCGGCCAATCGGGTGGAGCTCGAGTTCGAGCCGGGCACCACGGTCGACGTCGAGCACGTGGTGGATATGGCCGACCAAGCAAACTATCTCCCGCCGATGGTTGGCATCGAGTACTGGTGGGTGATCGAAACGGCGGATGGAAGCCGACTCAAGACAGAGCCGGTGTCCTTTGTCTACGATGACACGCGCTACGAGTGGGATGTCCTGGAGAGCGACCTCGTCCGCCTGTACTGGCACGATCAGCCGGCGGCCTTTGGGCAGACGCACTATCGGGCGGCGGAGGACGCCGCAGAGCGCTTGCGCGACGAGTTTGGCGTCGATCCCAAGGACCCCACCTCGATCGTGATCTATAACTCACACGAAGAGCTGATGACCGTCCTGGTGGACGCGAGCGCCGAATGGACGGGCGCGGTGAACTTTACCGGGTATGGGGTGATCGCCATCGGGCTCGGATCGAGCGACTGGATGGACCGCGTGATCCCGCACGAGCTGACCCACGCCATGCTCGATCAGGTGACCAAGCCGCCCTTTGGCGACATCCCGCGCTGGCTGCACGAAGGGCTGGCCATGCGCAGCGAGGGGGGCGCTACCGCCGAGGAGCGGGCGATCCTGGCCGACGCGATCGACAGTGGTGAGCTCGTCTCTTTGCGCGCCCTCAACAGCGCCTTTGCCGACGCGCGGGATCAGGCAGTGCTATCGTATGCCGAGAGCTACAGCCTGGTGACGTTCATCATCGAGCAATACGGCACGGACAAGCTCGAGCAGTTGATCGGTGTCTTTGCCGAGGGCGCGCATTACGACGACGCGATGCTCGAAGTCTTTGGCGTGGACATGGACGGCATGGAGGACCTGTGGCGCGCGTACATCGGTGCGGCGCCGCGCAGCGGCGAGACGCGTGCTACGCCGGTCCCCGAGGTGACGGCTGCCGCTACGGCGACGCCGGTTCCGGCTATGCCAACGCCGACCCAGCCGCTGCCGACGGCCACAGCCATCGCCGCAGCGCCCACGCCGACCGAGACTGCGCCTACGGCGACGCCAATGTCCGCCGCAGGCATAACGCCCACGCCGACGCCTGCGGGCCGGCCCGCACTGCCGTGCTTGGGCGGAGCGCCTGCAATCGCTGGGCTCGCGCTTTGGTTGCTTTTGCGCGCGCGGGCGGGAGGATAGCGTGTAGACGCTCGCCTGCAGCACGAGACACGTGTTTGACACCATGCTCCAGGCAGTGTATCATTCTGCCAATCTGATATAGATCGGCGATGACGGAGAAGCTCGACAGGTCACCTGCCTCCAGAGAGCTGCGGGTGCTGCGACGCAGCGACAGGCCCTCTCGAAAGACACTCCCGAGCCGCAGGGTCGAACGGTACCTCCCGCGTTGGAGGAGCCCTGCCCTCGATGATGACGGCAACGACGAACGCTGACTAGGCCTTGCCGGGCGCTCCCGTTATAGAGCGTGGGTTCGCGGTGCCTGCTGTGCAGGCTCGGGACCCCTGAAGGCTGTCCGCCGTGAGGCGGCAGCGAAACAAGGTGGCACCATGAGCACCCCCTCATCCTTGTGATGGTGGGGGTGTTTTGATCCCATTCATGGAGGATGTCATGGAAGCTCTGGAGCGGATTCGGACCACGGAGGCACCCGAGCACGTGGGGCAGCGCGTGCGCCTGGCGGGCTGGCTGTACCGCCTTCGCCGGCTGGGCGGCATCAATTTCCTGATCGTGCGCGACGGGTACGGCCTGTTTCAAGCGGTGATCGACGATCCGGACGTCCTGGCGCCGCTGCACGACGCCGGCACCGAGTCGGTGATCGAGGTCGAAGGCACGGTCGTGGCCGAGCCGCAGGCGCCGGGCGGCTGCGAGCTGCACGACTGCCAGGCGCGCGTGATCGTGCCGGTGACCGAGACGCTGCCTTTCGAGCTGAACAAGCCCGTGCTCAGCGCCGGGCTGGACGTGTTCCTCGATCATGCCCCGGTGGGCCTGCGACACCCGCGCATGCGCGCTACCTTTCGCCTGTTCGGCGGGATCCTGGCCGCGTTCCGCAGACACCTGTCGAGCGAGGGTTTTACCGAGATCCAGTCGCCCAAGCTGGTTGGGACTGCGACCGAAGGCGGCGCCAACGTCTTTGCGGTCGAGTACTTTGGGCGCAAGGCCTACCTGGCCCAAAGCCCGCAGCTCTACAAGCAGATCATGGTCGGGGTGTTCGAGCGCGTCTTTGAGACGGGGCCGGTCTTTCGCGCCGAACCGCACGACACGACGCGGCACATCAACCAGTACACCAGCCTCGACGCCGAGATGGGCTTTATCGAGGATCACAGGGACGTGATGCGCATGCTCACCGGGGTGGTGCGCGCCATCTACACCGACCTGCGCGCGCACTATGCGCGGGAGCTAGAGCTGCTCGAGGCGGACGTGCCGTCGGTAGGTGACGAGATCCCGTCGATCCGCTTTCGCGAGGGACAGCAGCTCATCTATGACCGCTACGGAGAAGACTGCCGGGGCGAGGACGACCTGGCGCCGCAGCACGAGCGCTGGCTGTGCGAGTGGGCGGCAGAGGAATACGGCTCCGAGCTGCTCTTTGTCACGCACTATCCGGCGAGCAAGCGCCCCTTCTATACCATGCCCGCGGCCGGCGACCCGGCGCACACGCATAGTTTCGACCTGCTCTGTCGCGGCACCGAGATCGTGACCGGTGGGCAGCGCGTGCACCGCTACGAGCAGTTGCTGGCGCACCTCGACCGGTGGGGCCTCACGGAGGAGGGGTTCGAAGGCTACCTGGAGGCGTTCCGCTACGGCATGCCGCCGCACGGCGGGTTCGGCATGGGCGCCGAGCGCCTGCTGCAGACGATCATCGGTGCGGGGAACCTGCGCGAGACGACGCTATTCCCGCGGGACATCAAGCGTCTGGCGCCGTAGCGGTGCCCTAGCCGTTCAGCGGACCGTCGGGAGCGATCGTCAGACGCTCTGGTGGCGTGACCGAGACCTCTCTCGGCGTGCCCAGCGCCGCGGTTTGTGGGCAATAGTCGTACGGGTAGCGGTAGGAGCGCGACGAGCCTTCGACGTACTCCCACACGATCTCGCACGCTGGCGTGACCTCAAAGACGCGCTTGCCAGCCGACTCGCAGATCAGCGCGTTGCCGTTGCCCAGGCGCTGCGCGCTCGATGTAAAGTTGGCGTGGAACTGCTCCCCGTCGTCGTAGACCCAGACGACCTCTTTCGTCGTCGGGTCGATCTCGAGCGCGTAGGAGCGCCCGCAATGTGCCAGGTCGCGAAAAGGCGAGGCGCCATTGTCGAACATGAGGATGTTGCCCGCGCCGGGCAGGCCCTGCTCGATCATGTGCGGCTCGTGCTGCCCTGAGAGGCCGCCGCGATAGTCGCCGCGGTAGGACCACACGACCTCCTTGGTCTCACGGTCGATGATATAGATCCTGTCCATCGTACGCGGGCTGACAAGGACGTTCCCCGGCCGGAAGCGGCCATCGCCCCCGTCATACCACCTGTTCTCGGGCAACGCCTGCACGGTGTTGAAATGGGTCCAGTCGCAGGGCGCATTGTTGTACGGTCCGGCCCACCACGCCGGGTCGGCAAAGACGCGCTCGTTGTTGAGGTCCAGGTGCTCGTAGGCGTGCCACTCCCAGACGATCTCGCGCGCCCGGTTCACTTCCAGGATCGCGTCCACGTAGAGCGTCATGGCCTTGAACTCGGCGTCACGGACCCGGCTCATGTGGGCCGCTGGCACGGGGACGCGGCAGATCATGAGCGTGTTGCCGTTATCCTTGCGAAACACGTCGTGGTGCAGGCCCAGGAACGCCTCGCGCGGGTTGTAGGCGTGCGTATAGTCCCACACCATGTGGCCGCCCCAATCGTACTCCTGGATCGCGCCGTCGCGGTCCATCATCCCGCCGCGCTGCACGAGCACGTTGCCATCGGGCAGCAGGCGCGCGCGGCTGACGCCGTGATCGATCCCGCCCGCATCGCATTGCCATTGATGCACCGTGCGCCCGTTCATGTCGACGAGCTTGGGCGTCCGGCCTCGCCAGAGAAGCGTATAGCCGTTCCAGCACTCGTCCGGCTTGTACAGAGTGGTTCCTACTGGATAGACGGTCCTCATTCTGTCTTCCTCAGGACCCCGTCACACCGTGCCGGTCTGTCCGTGGGATCTGGGCCAACTGCATTACCAATCGCAGAGCCTCATTCACAGCTTCGGCATCGGGAAACACTGCGGCCACATCAGGAGCCAGCAGAACCAGGTTTGTGCCCTCTCTGTACCGACTGGCATACTTGCCTCGGACCCCTCCCTTGAGCAGTTCAGGCAAGTCGTATTCAGACCTCAGCTCGTCATTCATTCCAGCCTGCTTCTTCATATTGTCTTTTTTCCCTCGGCGTCAGCTCCCGGGCCCTGATGATCCGAATGGTGTCGTCTCGCTCGGTATGAGCGACCATCAACAGCCGATCCTGGCTCGACAAACCCACGGTGATGAACCGCTCTTCCTCCACCGAATGGTCCGGGTCTGGAACGCTGATGCTGAGTTCATCTCGGAACACCGTCGCCGCCTCTTCAAAGGTGACGCTATGTTTCCGCAAGTTCTGTACGGCCTTGTCTGGATCCCACTCGAAATCGATGCCCACCGTGTGACCGCGCCCTTCACTGATGCGCAGATTATAGCCTGTAGCGGACGCCGGGTCAACTGCAGGGACAGGCATCCAAGAGAGCTCTGATGGACCCCGGTGGTCGGTGGCTACCCCAGCTGTGCGTACTCTTCTTCGATCACGCTTTCATCCAGCTTTTTGAAGAGCGGCGCCGGCTCGCGCAGCGCCTGCCCGGGTGGCAGCTGGCTGGGTGCCCACGTGCCCTCTAGCTCCGAGTCGTCGTAGCGGATCGCGAGGTGCGAACGCGTCTCTTCTTCCAGCGTCTCGGTATAGATCCGGCCCACGATGCTGCCCTCGTAGCCCAGGTAGCCGTGCAGCGCCTGGCAGGTAAAGGGCAAGAAGGGCGTGAGCAGCGTCTTGAGCGAGTCGATTGCGTTCAGGATCACGTACACCGTCGTCGCCGCAGCCTCCCGGTCCTCGCGGATCTGGAACCAGGGCGCCTTCTCGTCGAGATAGCGGTTGGCCTCGTGCGCCACAGCCATGACTTCACCTAGCGCGGCCTTGAACTTGCAGGAGGCGATCAGATCGCCCACTGTGCCAAAAGCGCCTGCCACGCGGTCGAGCAGCGCGCGGTCGGTCTCGTCGAGCGTGTCGGGCTCGGGTACCTGACCAAAGCGCTTGTAGGCAAAGGAGAGCATGCGGTTGGCCAGGTTCCCCCACGTCGCGACCAGCTCGTCGTTGTTGCGCCGGACGAAATCCTCCCAGGTAAAGTTGACGTCCTTGGCCTCAGGGGCATTGATCGTCAGGTAGTAGCGCAGCGGATCGGGGTCGTAGCGCTCCAGGTAGTCCAGCGCTTCGATCACCCAGTGCTGGCTCTTGGAAAGCTTGCGGCCCTCGACGTTCAGGTACTCGTTCGCCGGTACGTCGTAGGGCAGGTTCAGACCGCCGTAGCCATAGAGCATGGCCGGCCAGATGATGGTGTGGAAGGTGATATTGTCCTTGCCGATGAAATAGTAGCTGTGCGCGTCCTCATCCTGCCACCACTCCCGCCATGCCTCGGGAGCGCCGACCAGCTTGGCCCACTCTACACTCGCGGCCAGGTAGCCGATCACGGCGTCGAACCAGACATAGATCCGCTTGTTCTCGAAACCTTCGACCGGCACCGGGATGCCCCAACTGATGTCGCGTGTGATCGGCCGCCCGCGCAGCTCGCCGCTCTCGAGCACCTGCATGGTAAAGTTGTAGACGTTGGGCCGCCACTCTCCCTTCCCCTCCGACATCCACTCCAGGAGGGGACCGTTGGCCTTGCCCAGGTCGAGGAAAAAGTGCTCGGTCTCTCGGATCTCTGGCACCGTGCCGCAGATCTGGCAGTGCGGCTGGATCAGCTCGACGGCGTCGATCGTGCGACCGCAGGTATCGCACTGGTCACCGCGCGCGCCCTCGGCGCCGCAGTGCGGGCAGATGCCGACCACGTAGCGGTCGGGCAGCCACATCTCGTCCTGGGGACAGTAGAGCCCGCGCTGCGTGTCGCGGTAGATATAGCCGTGCTCGAGCAGGGCGAGAAACATGTCGGTGGTCACGGCCCAGTGGTTCTCGGTGTCGGTGTGCGTATAGAGGTCGAAAGAGATGCCTAGCCGCTTGAACGCCTCGACTTGGTCAGTATGGTAGCGCCCGACCACCTCTGCCGGCGAGATGCCCTCCTCCTGGGCGCGGATCGTGATCGGCGTGCCGTGCGTGTCCGAGCCGGTGACGTGCAACACGTCGTTGCCGATCAGGCGGTGGTAACGGGCAAAGATGTCGGGCGGCAGGTATGCGCCGGCGATGTGGCCCAGGTGAACGCGCCCATTGGCATAGGGCCAGGCGACGCAGACGAGAATCTTCTCACTCATGTGATGCTCCTTGCTTTCGAACGTTCCGTTCATGGTTGGCGCTTGCCCGGCCTGTACATAGTGATTTACAGCCCGGCCGTGCGCTTCTGTTTACCCCAGTAGTGGCTGTAGAGAAAGCCCGTTTGGTGCTCGATGGGCGTGGCTCGGACGCGCTCCTCCCACCTCTGGGTGGCGACGGCGGCCTCGTCCAGGCACAGCCGCGAGAACTCGGCCAGGGCCGAGGCGCGCGCCTCGGGTGCGGCGTCGCGGTGCTGCTCGTAGAGCGCCGCTTCCTCGGCCACGAACGAGGCCTCCAGCCCGTCACGCTCCTCTTGATAGCGTGCTAGCCGCGTCGGGTAGTCGAGGAGGACGCTACGGTGCAGCCGCTCGTGCGCCCACCACATGGTCTCGGGGTCGGCACGGCCGGTGGGTTCGCCGATGCCCTGTGGGACAGGCGCCACGTAAAACGGCTTGAACAGGCCCGTGCACGGCGCCGAAGTGCCCGTCATCCAGTAAGTGGGCATGTCGGGGCGCAAGTGCGCGACGAGCGAAGCGGTGGACTGGCCACGGCGGCGCAGGTTGTTGGCTGCGTGCATGCAGACGGTGGTCCCACCCTGACTGGGAGCCCACCTACTGTCCTTGGCCGCGTCGCCGTGATCGCGGAGGTACGTGAAAGCTTTGGAGGGAACAATTTGCCCGGCGTCCTCCTGCAGGAGCGCAGCCGTTCGACGCTGGCGCGACTTGCACGCCGTAGCAATCCGCGTGTAGAAAAAGTCGGAATAGCAGCGCGCGAAGTCAAAATCTGCCTCTCCCTTACACCACCCCTGCTCGATCGCGTGCTCCACTAGGCCGGGCGAAGCCAGGTCGAAATCCGTGCCGATGGTCAGGCCGTTGGAGATACTGTATGTCCGCTCGACCTTTTTTGCCGCCCAGTAGCGGTCGGCGGTTTCGAGCACCCACGCCTCGCCCGGGTCGGCGATGAGAAAGCTGTTGTGATAGCTCGTCCCTGGATGGTAGAGGTCGCACGATCCGCCCTGTCCGTGCGCTGCCAGCAGCTCCACGATCACGTCCAGTGCACGGCGTGCCGTCTCGGCGCGTTCCAGCGCCAGGCGGATCAGGTCCATGCCCAGCAGGCCGATCCGGGCCAGCGGTTCCCTGGTCCACACCGCCTCGTTGCCGATCGCTACGCCGTGCTCGTTGACGCCCATTTCGCCGCCCCAGATCCAGAACGGCCTCGACAGCAATACGGAAAACGTCTCACGCACCTGGGGGATCTCGATGTGGGTGCAGCGCACGATCTCCTCGCTGTGCTGCGTGCGGGGCACGTAGAAGGGGTACTGTGCCTCGTTGGGCGAGCGATCGCTGTTCTTGGCCAGGATCACGCTCCCGTCCGCAGTGGCGTTCCCCAGGGCGACCATGGTATCACACATCGAGTTCTCTCCTTCCGTCGAGACCGTAGCCCTTGTGCTCGCGGAGGTACGCGCCGAACGCGTCCTCGTCCGCAACGCCACAGTCGAGAACGGCCTGGTAGATGTCCTGGCTCGAGTAGTACAGCCGATAGCCGGGCCGCGTCCAGACCGCCGACTTGATGCGCAGGATACGGTAGCGCGCTTCCACGCCCAACCGGTCCTCGATTGCGTCCTGGTAGGCTTGTAGGCGATCGTGTTCCTCCTCGTCGATCGCCCACAGATCGATCTTCCACGCGCCTGCGCGCTCGTCACCCAGGTAGATACCCCAATACAGGCCGTCACGGGGTAGCCCTGGCGTCCTTCCGACCCGCTCGTCCCGGTAGCGCATCTTGGGCGCGTCGAGCAGCTCAGCGATCCGGCGACCCAGGCGAAAGAACGCTGCCACCGGGATGCCGGGCGCGACGAGATACAGGTCGAGGTCGCGCCATACCATCAGCCGCAGGGCATAGCTACCTGCCGGATAAACTTTGCCGTACTGCGCGAGCAGGTGATGGAGGCCGCGCTCCCACAGGATCTGGTCTGCCTCGGCGCGGATCGCCTCATCCAGCGCGAACGGCTCTGCCCTGTTCATCGCGTCCCAATGCTACAGCACGCCAAAGACCCGGTATACTTCGTCGATCGGCATTCCTGCCGCCAATGCCTCGCGCTCTTTGTTCTCGTGCTCGAACGTCTTTTCGACGCGCAGCAGCACCTCGTCGACCAGGTCCTTGGGGATCAGCTGCACTCCATCGTTGTCGCCAAAAATGAAATCGCCGGGCATGACGCGCACGTAATGGGTCAGGTGTCCGGGTAGGTAGATCGGTTGGTTCACCTCGGTGATGATCCAGCCCCCGTACCAGTTGGGGCGCGTGCCAAAGCTGAACATTGGAAAGTCGGGCATCTTGAGCACGTACTGCGTGTCGCGGCAGTTGCCGGCGAGCAGCATGCCGCGGCAGCCGTGGGCGTAGGCCAACTGGCAGCTCATCTCCCCAAAGTGCGCCGGCTGCATGTCGCCGCCGCAGTCAAAGCACAGCACCACGCCCGGCTCGGCCTCCGCGACAGCGCGCATCATGCGCTTCTGCGGGTGCCCGCCTTCCGCCTCCCACTTGGCCTCCATCTCTTTCTGCAGGCCCGGGGTGAGGGCATAGTCGACCTGGGAGTGTACCTTGATCGGTAGCGCGCGCCCGACGAGCTGCATGCCCTGGCGCAGCGCCGTAAAGCGATCCGAGAACACGGTGTCGCGCACGCCCAGGCTGTACAGCGCGTCAGAGACCGATCCGCCATAGCCGGCGCGGCGGTAGCGCTCGATGCGTTCCAGGTCGGTGATGTCGAGGGTGCGGATCTCTTGCGTGTCCTTGTCAGGAGTAGCCATGCGTCCTTTCCTTTCGTGGTCTCGGTGAATGGCTCGCCGGCGCCCTAGCGCCAACGAGCGATGCGGTCGAGCAGGCCCCATTCTGCCCACTGGGCAGCGATCCAGGCCTGGCGGTACGACAGGTGGTCCTCCTGGTGCAGCTCGACGGCCGACATGGGCGACCCGGGGAGGATGGGGCGCAGTGGCCGTTCGGCAATGGTGAACTCGTGGGCGACGTGGTGTACGTGTTCGCGGCCGTCCGGCGCAATCACGACCCACGCCGCGACCCACCGCGCGGTGCGCCTGGCCTGGGGCACACCTTCGAGCCGGTGCAGCAGGTAGGCCAACCACGTCTCGTCGTCGACATCGTCTTTGAAGCGGCCGTTCCACCGCCGCACCTGCACGCCGGGTTCGCCGCCCAGCGCGTCGATCTCGAGCCCTGCATCGTCGCCGAATACGAGCGGCCATCGTTCGCTGTGATAGGCACGGGCCTTGAGCAGGGCGTTCTCCTCTGCTGTCTTGCCGGTTTCGGGCACGATGCGGTGCGCGAGGCCGGCATCGTGCAGCGTCAGGCAGCGGATGCCGTGTCCGGCAAAGACGGGGGCAAAGAGCGCTTTTTTGTGCGGGTTGCGCGTGGCAAAGAGCAGGGTCGGTGACATATCATGCGCCGCTGGGCGCCTTTTCGATCGCTTTGCGCGCTTTGCGCGAGATGCGGTTCCATACGCCGGTCAGGCCCATGGCCTTTTTCATCATCATCAGGGTCTCCTCGGCGATCTCTGAGACCTCGCGCGTACCTTCATAGATCACACGCTCGACATAGCCGGATTGGCTGGCGTACTGCTCGCGGCGCTCGCGCAGTGGATCGAGAAACGCATTCAGCGCGCGGACCAGCTTTTCCTTGACCTCGACGTCGCCCACGCGACCCTCGCGGTAGCGTGTCTTCAGGTCGTCGACCTCGGCCACGTTCGGGTTAAAGACGTCGTGATAGATGAACACCGGGTTTCCCTCGACGCGGCCCGGGATGTCGGCCCGGATCCGGTTGGGATCGGTGTACATGCTGAATACCTTGCGCCGCACCGTCTTGGCGTCGTCAGAGAGAAAGATGGCGTTGCCCAGGCTCTTGCTCATCTTGGCCTGGCCGTCGGTGCCGACCAGGGTGGGCACCTCGCCGATCATCACGTCCGGGATCGGGAATACCTCGCCGTACAAATAGTTGAACCGACGCGCGATCTCGCGCGTGATCTCGACGTGGGCCTCATTGTCCTTGCCCACCGGCACTAGGTGTGCGCGGGGCATGAGGATGTCGGCCGCCTGGAGCACCGGATAGCCGAGCAGGCCGTAAGGCATCGTCTCCTCGTCCATGTCCGCGGCGCGGGCCATGTCCTTGAGGCTGGGCAGGCGGCTCAGGCGTGGCACGGTGACTAGCATCTCGAAAAAGAGGTTCATCTCGTACACGACGTGCACTGCCGACTGGAGATAGATCGCGCTCTTGTTCGGGTCGATGCCGGCGGCGAGATAGTCGAGCACCATCTCGCTCACGTTCTCCCGCAGGGCGTCGATATACTCCTTCTCGGGCCGGGTGGTGAGCATGTGCAGGTCGGCGACGATAAAGTAGCACTTGAACTCATCCTGCAGGCGGACGCGGTTGGCCAGACTGCCTACGTAATGTCCCAGGTGCAGCTTGCCTGTAGGGCGATCGCCGGTCAATATGCGTTTACGTTCCATATTCTCCTCCTGGTCAGACTCGGCCCATTGTACACTACCTAGGGGGATCGTGCAACCACCCGATCAGGTGGGGCATCGAACACGGGCCCGTCGCGGCACACCAGGCAGCCGCCGACGGCGCACGAACCGCAAACGCCGATCGCGCACCGCATATAGGCCTCGTAGCTGAG
>CAZLMZ010000070.1:12534-13805 GCA_964560475.1 uncultured Anaerolineae bacterium | reverse complement strand
GTCCAGCCCCTCGGCGTGCGTGAAACGTAACACCAGGAGGCCCGGTTCCTCGAGCGGCCAGCCCAGCGGCAGGGTCAGGCCGACGCTGAGGTTCTGCAGCTTGGACCCATAGAATGCGACATCACTATACCCCAGTGAGGCCAGCGTCACGCCTGGCCAGGGCACCGGCGCCCGCTCGCCGGCCGTAACAGGTGCCTGGCTAAAGGTGGCGACTGCCGTCTCTACCGGCAAGGACTGCACCTCTCCCAGCAGTGCCGCGGCTGCCTTTGACAGGCCGTCCGCATCGAGTGCGCGCACGGCCAGGACCAGGCGGCCCGCATCCCACGGGGAAAGCACGACCGCATCGACGCCCTGGCCGGCCACAGCGGCCTCGGCCTCTGGAGGCAGGGCCAGCTCGGCAAACAGGGCATTGTCCTCTCCCTGCCCGAGCACGATCAGGTGATAGCTGCCGTGCACGCCGGGATCGAAATCGCGCGCCCGAAGGATGGCCAACGGTATCCTTCCGCCTGAAGCCTGTCCCAGGCTGGCAGCGATCGTCAGGGCGGCAGAGAGCTCGGCAGACGTCGGCCGATCGGGCAGCACGATGGCGGTAGGCAGGTGCAGCACGCTCTCTTCTACGAACGGATAGGGATAGCGCGACAGGTCCGGCGCATAGAGGCCCAGGCTGTACTGCAGATCCAGCGCCGACGTGTCGTCGATCCACACGTTGGCGATGCTGCCGCCCACCTCGCAGCTCGCCTCGGTGCGCAGGTAGAGGATGAGCTGGTTGCGGCCCACCTGGAGAAGGCCTTCCGGTATCGGGATGCGGAGCGTGCGAGAGGTCAGATCCGGCTGGGCGAGCACAGTGGTGTGCACACTGGCCCCGTTGATCTCGACCTCGAGTGAAACGGATTCATCCCGGGCCGTCACGAAATAGTGCATCGCCAACAGCAGCTCGCTGCCCTGCGGCGCAATCTCAAAACGGCCGGGCAGGTCCAGGGCATAGCGCTGCGTCGGCTGGCTGCGGTTCAGCTCTACAATGCCATATCCGAGCTGAGAAAAGGTCAGTTGGACGCGACCAGATGCGGGTGCGACCTCGATCGCAGGCGTTGGCTCGAGCGGCCGCGCCACCAGGGTCGCGAGCACGTCAGGCGTGTTCGTCGGCGTCGGCGTGGGCGTGGGCGTATAGGTCGCCGTGGGCGTGGATGTTGGGGGCACGCGGGTCGGCGTCGAGGTGGCCACCGTCGGCGTGGGGGGGACCAGCGTCGGCGTGGGCGTCGGCTGTGACGGCT
>CAZLMZ010000070.1:0-12434 GCA_964560475.1 uncultured Anaerolineae bacterium | reverse complement strand
GCCACCGTCGGCGTGGGGGGGACCAGCGTCGGCGTGGGCGTCGGCTGTGACGGCTTTGAGGTGGGCTTGGGCGTGGGACGTCCTGGCTGCATCGCAAGCACTGATGACAACAGGGGACCGCTTCCGCCACCGGACATACAGAACAGGAACGCCAGGCAGAGCAATGGCACAGCGATCCACTGTAAGCAAGAGAGCACGCGCCTGATGGGTAGCGCTCGCATCAATGGGTCTCCTCGACGCGACGTTGCTCCGACCTGCACCCCCTGTCGCGCCGGCTGAGGGTATTCATCCTTGATCATTCTACCAGGGAACGCGGGTTCCGTCAAGACCACGCTCTCCTCAAGATGAAACCGGGCTTGCGCCCCGGCGTGGATCCGAGTACAATAGATGAGTAAAGACAAGAGCCAGCCCAACGTGCCCTGCCTCCCTATGCCGTACAACGAACGTCAATCTGCCGGACGAGGATACCCTATGGACAAGAGCACGACCATCCTGGAAGCCCAGTGGATGGAAAAAGAGATCCCCAGGATCCGCCAAGAGCTCGCTACTCTCAAGGAGCAAGAGCAGACGCTGCTGACGACCCCGCTAGAGACCGTGAGCAACGCCTACCAGGCGGCCTACCGCGGAACGATGGCGAGTATCGCTCCCTTTTACCGGCGGGGTCGGCACGTCGTGCCGACCCGCTACGGGTACAGGGAGCGTATGGCAGAAACGGGCGGGCTGGCCATCGCCTACAAGATCTTGATGACCGCCCTGGCCGCACTGGCGGTATACATCGCGTATCACAGCCACCAGGCTGGCCATACGCAGCGCGGCATCATCTGGGCGTCGGTCGTTCTCGTGGCCGGCATCGTCCTCTCCTTTGCGCCCATGCTCGGCGCCTACCTGTGGGAAAGAAAGGCGAAGCAAAGAGCCGAACGCGCCGTCGAGCAGGCGCGCGGTTCAGAGTCCTTCCAGGGGGAAAAGCAAGAGCGGCAGGTCGAGCTACGCGGATGCCAGTCTCGCATTGCCGAGCTCGAAGAACGGCTGCGGTTTGCCCAGATGCGCTACGATGAGCTGCGCGATCTTTTGACGCGAGGGAATCACCGGGAAGATCTCTCTCGATGAGCGAGCTCGTCACCCCAGACTGGGTGAGAGACGCAGTTTTCTACCAGATCTACCCTGACACGTTCGCGCGCAGCGACCGCGTACGCAAACCGGCCCACCTCCTATCCTGGGATTCCCCTCCCAGGCACCACGGCTACAAAGGGGGCGATCTGCTGGGCATCGTCGAGCACCTCGACTACCTGCTCGATCTGGGCATCAACACCCTCTATCTGTGCCCGATCTTTCAGTCCGCATCGAACCACCGCTACCATACCTACGACTATTACCGGGTAGATCCCATGCTGGGTGGAGAGGACGCCTTTCGCGAGCTGCTCGACACGGCGCACGAGCGCGGCGTGCGCGTCGTGATCGACGGCGTCTTTAACCACGCCAGCCGCGGCTTTTTCCAGTTCCACGACATCCTCGAGAACGGCCTCCAGTCTGCCTACGTCGACTGGTTCAGGATCCTCGATCGCGACAAGCCGCTCAACCCCTACGATCCCCAGGCCCGAGCGGCTGGGAAGAGCAAATGGGACACCAACTATGACTGCTGGTGGGGGCTCCCTGCCTTGCCCGAGTTCAACACCGACAACCCCGAGGTGCGGGATTTCCTGTGGGACGTGGCAGCGCACTGGGTCGAGTTTGGCATCGACGGCTGGCGCCTCGACGTACCCGAGAACATCGACGACGAGGCATTCTGGCAGACCTTCCGCGAGCGCGTCAAGGACGCCAACCCCGATGCGTACCTGGTCGGGGAGATCTGGGATCTGGCTCCCGAGTGGCTGAAAGGCGATCGGTTCGACGCGGTGATGAATTATGTCCTCAACCGCGCAGCCCTATGTTTCTTTGGCGGGCGTTCGCTCGACACCGAGGTCACGCCAGGTGGATACACGCTCGAGCGGATCGACGCCCACACCTTTGCCGACCGCGTCGACGAGGTGTTCTCGGCCTATGCACCGGAAGTGACCCAGGTCCAGCTCAACTTGCTCGGAAGCCACGACACGCCGCGCCTTCTCTCCATCCTGGGTGACGACCGGGAGAGCCTCAAGCTCTGTTGGCTCTTTCTGGCGACGGTCCCGGGGGCGCCCTGCATCTACTATGGGGACGAAGTGGGTATGACCAGCGCGCCTGTAACAGGATACGAGGGCCGCGCGGCCATGTCGTGGGACGAAGCGGACTGGGACACCGATCTGCGCGACGCGCTCAAGCGTTATATCGCCATGCGGGCAGCCCACCCGGCTCTGCGGCGGGGCAGCTTTCGCACGCTCTATGCCGGCAATGAGGAGAGCGTCTATGCCTACCTGCGGCGCCACGACGAGGAGACGATCGTCGTCATCCTGAATAACGGCTACGACGCATACGAGCCACACCTGCCTGTAGAGGGAGAGCTGGAGGAGGGCACGACGCTGGAGGATCTCCTCGGCGATGCCCGGTTCCACGTCCGCGATGGGCAGATCGTCGGCCCCCCGCTCTCTGCCCGCTCCGGCACCGCGCTCCGCATCACCTGATCCGGGTCCAATTGAAAGGCCCCGGCGCGAATGAGCGCCGGGGCCTTTGTCGTCCCCCCAAGTAGTCCTAGGGAACAGTCATTTCGGCATGTCTCTCAGTGCATCGTACGACGGACGTGTGTCGCCGTCCGGGTCGGCGATCGACCACCAGTAGCCTTCGTCGGCCTCGGTCAGCCGCGCATCGGTCAGCGGGACGAACATGACCCCGATCCAATCCGACCACTCTTGCTTTGCCCAGCGGAAGGCGCGCACCAAATAGTCCGCCTTGACCTCCTCCGGCACGGCAGCCCAGTACAGGGGCGAGCTTTCGTCCGGCGTGGTGATCCACCCCATCTCGGTCACGACCCACTGCTTCCGGATCGCCCGCTCGGGGGCCAGCGTATACTCGTGCATGACCTCGATCGAGCGGAATCCCCAGACCCGGTTTCGCTCGGCGGTCGCCGGGTAGTGGTTGTTCAGGTCTGGATACGCCAGCTCCTCTGGCGGGTGCTCTGGCGCGCCCTTGAAGCCGAGCGCCTGCACGCCCCACACGTCACACGCTCGCGGCGCGTCCGTATGCTCGTAGAGCATCGCTAGGAACTCAAAGGGTGGGATCGACTCGACATCGTGATCGGCAGTCTGCACCAGGCCGCCCGAGATGACCATCGCGTATGGATCCTGTTCTTTTACGTACCAGTAGCCGTCGATCAGCATCTCGGCGTAGCGATCCGCGTTCGGCGATCGGCCGCCCCAGTTCTCGCTCACGTTGGGTCCGGGCCAGATCTCATAGGCGCGCACCAACCCCTCGTAGCGCTGCGCCAGGGCACCCATGAACTCGGCGAAATCGGCCATATTGTCCGGCGGGCCGTTGAGCGGGTAACCGCCGCCCGTCCATTCGGGCTGGTGCGAGACCGCGATGGCCAGGTCGAGGCCCTGCTCGGCGACCGCCGCCACGATCCGATCTGCCTCGTTCCACTGGAACTGTCCCTTGGACAGCTCGATGTCGCGCCAACGAAAAACCTGCCTCACCCACGTAAAGCCAGCCTCTTGAACCAGCGCCAGGTCGCGATCGGTGATGCAGTCGCCCATGCCCCACACGTCGATCGTCATGCCATATTCCGGGCTCTGCATCTGCAAGGACTTGTGCGCTGCTGGCGCAGGCAGCGTTACCGGCTCGTCCGGGATGACGGGTGTCGCAGGTACCCTGCAACGGCCTGCCGGCACGGCTGCTGGCGTCGCGACCGGCGCGGCACAGCCCTCGCAGGCAGTGGTCGACGTGGACGTCGCCGTCGCAGCAACAGCCGTCGGCACGGGCTCTTGCGCAGACTCGGAGATGAGAGCAGCGATGATCTGCACGCCATTCACGTCAGGCTGGTCGTGCCGTAGGGTACCCCACAGATAGATGGTCGTCTCGAGGTCACGCCGCGCCGTGATCTGCTCGCGCACGGCATCGTTGATACCATCGACCCCGTACTGCGCGCCATCTTCTGCCTCGAAATAGTCGTCGAACTCGGATCCGGCGGGCGCGCTCACGATCCTGCCGGCCCAGCCCTCCACCTGATCCGCCGCAGCAACCCTCGTAGGCAGCTCGAGCGCCGTTCCCGGAGGCGCTACACCACCCGGGATAAAGAGCAACTGCCCCACCTGGACCAGGGAGGGGTTAGGCAAATCGTTGGCCTGCACGATCTGCCAGTAGCTGGCATCGTAGCGGTAGGCGATCGCCGGCAGCGTGTCACCCGCGCGCACGAGGTGGTACGCCCCACCGGCTTGTGCCATGGTCCGGTTGGGAACGACGAGCACCTGGCCAGCATAAATGGAGGAAGGGTTGATCAGGCCATTGGCCTGGACGAGGGCAGCGACGGTCGTCCCGTACTGCACGGCGAGCATGTTCAAGGTCTCACCCGTCGCTACCACGCGCGTCGTCTCATCTTGTGCCAGCGAATGGGGCACAGGGGACAAGGGGATGACCAGGCGCTGGCCCACGCGGATGCGGTTGGGATCTGCTAGGCCGTTGGCCTGGGCAATGTCATAGACGCTCACCTGGTAGTACGCCGCGATCTGTGTCAGGTTCTCACCCCAGCGCACGACGTGCAGGATAGGCCCATTCGCCGGTGGTGCGCCATGGAGCGCGGCCGGATGAGCCAGGAATGTCAAGGCGGCGATCAACAGCACATAGACCGCGCGCTTGTGCAAGCTCGTCATTCTGTCCCTCCTCGCACGCCCTGGGGTACGTGGCGTGGCCCCCCGGACAATCAGGCGCTGGAAGTATTCCCGTACGGCTGGTGCAGGTACGTCCTCGTCAACGAACGCCTCGGACAGCTACGACTTTCCATAAGTGATTATACTACAGGACCGCCACTTGGTCAACATAAGCGCCGCACGCGGGTATGGCGCTGCATCGAGGCCGCGGATTTGACTCGTCGGCAGTTCTCCCCTATAATGGACTTGTGCTGTCCTTGACCCATCAAGGACAGATCGTGACTCGATCATGTACTGATGAAGGAGCATCCTGCTATGAGCACTGTTCCCGGTATCCGGCCGCACGGTGGCACGCTTGTCAACCGGACACTGCGCGGCATCGCGCGGGAAGGCGCGCTGGACAAAGCCAAAGAGCTACCACGTCTCGAGCTGTCTTCGGTCAGCGTTTGCGATGTGGAGCTGATCGCCAACGGAGCGTACAGTCCCCTGACCGGCTTTATGAGCCGTGCTGACTATGGTAGCGTGGTCGAAAGCATGCGTCTCAGCAGCGGCGTCGTCTGGCCGATCCCGATCACCCTGCCGGTCGAGCCCAGTTTCGCACAAGCGCTGAGCGAGGGAGACGAGATCGCCCTCTACCAGCCAACGAGCGCGGGCCCGCACTTGTTGGCGACGATGGAGGTCCAGGAAAAGTATCCGTACGACAAGCGGCGCGAGGCCCAGGAGGTGTATCGCACCACGGAAGAGGCCCATCCTGGCGTCGCTCGCCTCTATGGGCAGGGAGACGTGCTGTTGGGCGGCCCGATCAGTGTGCTCAACTCGCCGATCGAGCAAGAGCTGGCCGAACTACGCTACACACCGGCCCAGACGCGGCGCATGTTTGCCAGCAACGGCTGGCGTCGGATCGTAGGTTTTCAGACCCGCAACCCGATCCACCGCGCGCACGAGTACATTCAAAAGGCCGCGCTCGAGATCGTCGACGGGCTGTTCATTCACCCCCTGGTCGGCGACACAAAAGCGGACGACATTCCTGCTGAGGTCCGGATCAAGAGCTACGAGGCCGTACTGCGCGACTATTACCCGGCGGACCGCGTGCTCCTGGCGGTCTTTCCGGCAGCGATGCGCTACGCCGGCCCGCGAGAGGCCATCTTTCACGCTCTGTGCCGCAAGAACTATGGTTGCACGCACTTTATCGTCGGGCGCGATCACGCAGGCGTGGGCAACTACTATGGCACCTACGATGCGCAGACCATCTTTGACGATTTTGAGCTCGCCGAAATCGGGATCATCCCGCTCTTTTTCGAGCACGCCTTTTTCTGCCGCAAGTGCGGCACGGTCGTCACGGCCAAGACCTGCCCCCATTCCAGGGAGGACTGGCTCTACTTGAGCGGGACGCAGGTGCGCGAGATGCTCTCTCGCGGCGAGGCGCCACCGCCCGAGTTCACCCGCCCCGAGGTCGCCGAGGTCCTGATCGAGGGCTACAAGAACGTCAAACCCGAGGCCTAGCGCGCCAATGCAGCAGCTTTTTGTGGTCGGGCTCGATTGCTTTGATCCCAGACTGGCCTTTGACCGGTGGCTCGATGACCTGCCCCATCTCAAGCAGTTGACGCAGGCCGGCGTCTATGGCCGGCTAGAAAGCACCATCCCGCCGATCACCGTGCCGGCGTGGGCGTGCATGCTCAGCGGGCGCGATCCTGGCGAACTGGGTTGCTATGGTTTTCGCAACCGTGCTGACCGCTCCTACGAGCAGATGGAGATTGCCACCGCCGACAAGATTGCCTTCCCGCGTGTGTGGAACTGGGTGACGGATGCCGGCGGACAGGCGATCGTGGTTGGCGTGCCGCAGACCTACCCCGTCCGACCGATCGATGGGATCATGGTCAGCAGCTTTCTCACGCCGAGCACGTTCAGCACCTACACGTACCCGCCCGCGTTCAAGGACGAGATCCGGGAAGTGGTCGGGGACTATATGCTCGACGTGCCGAACTTTCGCACCTCGGACAAGGTGCGGCTGCTGCAAGAGATCTACCGCATGTCACGGCAGCGGTTCGACCTGGTAGAGCACCTGCTGCGCACCCGCCGCGACTGGCAGTTCTTTATGTTCGTCGATATGGGGCCGGATCGCATCCATCACGGGCTGTGGAAGTATATGGATCCGGCACATCCCAAGCACGAACCGGGCAACCCCTACGAGAACGCGATCTACAGGTACTACCGGTTCGTCGACGAGCGGATCGGCCGGCTACTCGAGCAACTGCCCGAGGAAGCGACGCTCCTAGTCATGAGCGATCATGGCGCGCAGGCCATGCAGGGCGGCATCTGCATCAACGACTGGCTGATCGAGCACGGCTACCTCGTCCTCGCAGACAAGCCCCCCGGCGTCACCTCGCTTGACCTGTGCGAGATCGACTGGAGCCAGACACAAGCGTGGGGTGCAGGTGGCTACTATGGACGAGTCTTTCTCAACGTCCGCGGCCGCGAACCGCAGGGCATCGTCCCTGCCGAGCGCGCCGATCAGGTGCTGAACCAGCTCCGCGCCGAGATCGAAGCGATCCTGGGTCCGGGAGGAGAGGCACTTGGCACCCGTGCCTATCGCCCGGAGGAGATCTATGCTCAGGTGAACGGGATCCCACCTGACCTGCTCGTCTACGTGAGCGATCTGGCCTGGCGCTCGGTAGGCTCGGTCGGCAACGACGCGATCCACGTCTTTGAGAACGATACGGGCCCTGACGACGCCAACCACGCCCAGCACGGCACGTACGTGCTGCGCCGCCCTGGCCAGGCAGGCGGGCGGCGGGTCGACCACACGTGGCGCGCCGTCGCGCCTACCATGCTCGAAGCCATGGGGCTGCCCGTGCCGGATCACATGAGCGAGGAGAGGCTATCGTGAGCCATGAGAGCAACGGCGCACTGCAGGCGGTGCTGTTCGACCTCGACGATACACTCCTCTATAGCGACATGGAGGGCACGTTCCTCGACCGCTATTTCGCCGCGTTGATCGAGTATGCGCGTGACCTGTGCTCGGCAGAGACACTGCTTGCCGCCCTCGCGGCAGGGACGCAGGCTGTGCAAGCGAGCCAGGATCCAGGTGGGCCGACGAACGAAGTGTCCTTTGGCAGGGTCTTTGCCGAGCAACTCGGCCGCCCGTGGGAAGACCTGCGCGCCTTCTTTGCGCGGTTCTATGAGGAGCGCTTTCCAGCGCTGCGCATCTATGCACGGGCGCACCCTGATGGCCGGCGTGCGGTTCAAGCGTGCCTCGCGGCAGGATACCAGGTCGTGGTCGCCACCAACCCCCTCTTTCCCAGGCGCGCGATCGAGCACCGCCTGGCCTGGGCCGGGGTAGACGATCTGCCGTTTGCCCTGATCACCACCTACGAGAACATGCACACCAGCAAACCCTTTCCAGCCTACTACCTGGAGATAGCGGCGCGCATCGACGTCGCGCCGGGCGCGTGCCTGATGGTCGGCAACGATCTGCTGCGCGATATCCTCCCCGCCCAACGGGCCGGGATGAGGACCTATCTCGCCGACGACTGGGTCACCAACGCGGATCCTGCGATCCAGCCCGATCGGCGGGGCACGCTGGGCGAGCTGGCCCAGTGGATTGAGAACGGCGTACAGTAAAAGCACGGTCTTGTGACGGGCCCCTGCCCGGCAGGATGCGATCTGTCATTATACACGGAGGACAAAAGATATGGCTTTGAGGAAGGGATTCACCCTGTGGTTCACCGGGCTCTCTGGCTCGGGCAAGACGACGCTGGCCAAGGCGCTGGAACCGGTGCTGCGCGAGCGTGGGCTCAAGGTCGAGCGGCTGGACGGCGACATCGTGCGGCAGAGCCTGACCCGTGACCTCGGCTTTAGCAAGGAGGACCGCGATCAGAACATCGAGCGCGTCACCTTTGTCGCCAAGCTGCTCACGCGCAATGGTGTGGCGGTGCTCTGCTCGTTCATCTCGCCCTACATCGAGCGCCGAAACAAGAGCCGGGAGGAAATCGGGAACTTTGTCGAGTGCTACGTCGAGTGCCCTCTGGAGACATTGATCGAGCGCGACGTCAAGGGGCTCTACAAGAAGGCGCTGGCCGGCGAGATCGAAAACTTTACGGGGGTCTCTGACCCGTACGAACCGCCGCCAGAGCCCGAGATCACGGTCAACTCGGCTACGCAGACCGTGGAGGAGAGCATCCAGATCATCCTGAAGCGGCTGCAGGAGCTAGGCTACCTCCCGTCCGATGAGGACGGCGCCTACGACGAAGAAGAGGAAAAGCAGGTCGAGGACAGGCTGCGCGCGCTGGGCTACATCTAGCGCTGAATGAACAAGAGCCGCCCTGCCCCACCGTAGCGGGCGCAGGGCGGACCTCAACCCTTACCGGTCACCTGGCGCCGCTGGCACAGTGGCAGCGGCGCCAGGTCACGTCTATTTGTCTTCCGGCGCTACATAGTGGCAGGAGATGCCGAGCTCGCCTGAGAGGGGCCAGCACTTGTTGCACGAGATACAGGTCGCCGCAGGCTGCCCCTCGCGGATGCGGTTGACCAGGTCCGGCTCACGGATCAGCGGCCGGCACATCGAGATCACGTCGGCGCTCCCCTCGTCGAGCGCGCGCTCCATCACCTCGCGCGAGCGCAGGCCACCGACCAGCACGATCGGCAGGTCGGTGACATAACGCGCCTTGCGCGCGATCGGCAGGAAATAGGCCTCGTCCGCTGGCGCACGTATCCCGGTCCGCATGCTGCCGCCGCCGATGCCCCCCGAGATCTCGACGCCGTCCAGGCCTATGTCGGCCAGGTGGCGAATGATCTCGACGCCGTCATCCTCGGTCAGCCCATCGCGCACGAAATCCACGCACCCCAGCTTGATCAACACCGGGTACTCGATCCCCACGGCATCGCGCACGGCCGCTGCAACCTGATCGAGAAAGCGAACGCGTCGCGGAAAGGTCCCGCCCCACGCATCGCGCCGCCAGTTGGTGGCCGGCGAGTTAAAGCTGTTGATCAGGTAGCCGTGCGCAGCGTGGATCTGGACCGCGTCGAAACCTGCCTCTTGGGCCCGCCCGGCCGCATCGCCAAAAGCACGGATCAGATCCTCGATCTGACGTTCGCTGAGCTCTTGCGGCCGCGGCGATTCGGCGTTGAGCGCGATCGGAGAGGGCGCCAGCAGCGCGCCCTCCACGGCCTCGGGATCGCACTGCCGCCCGCCGTGGTTGAGCTGGGCCGCGATCCTGCCCCCTGCCTCGTGCACGCGTTCCACCAGCGCCGCCCAATCCGGGATCAACGCGTCGTCGTGCATGCCCGACATCTGGACCCGGCACCGCCCGCTCGGATGTACGTAGGCGTGCCCGGTGATGATCAGCCCCACGCCGCCTCGTGCCAGCGCGCAGTACATCTCGCTCAACTCGGCGAGGGGGCGCCCGTCCTCATCACTCAAGTATTCCATCGTCGCCGAGCGCACGGTCCGGCTCGGCAGCCGCAGCGTGCCGATCGAAACGGGTTCAAACAATGCCATCTCGTCTCACCTCATTTCCAGCAATGCCGGGATCTCGCCCGGCGTACGCGCCACGCGCACCCCCGCCCTGGCCAAAGCCTCGACTTTGATCTGTGCCAGGCCGGCATAGCCCTCGATGATCGCCCCTGGATGCCCCATCTGCCGTCCGGGCGGCGCAGTGTGGCCCACCACGTACGCCACCACCGGCTTGCTCATCCGATCGCGAATCACCTCGGCGCTCTGCTCCTCCTCCTGTCCTCCGATCTCACCCAGCAGGACCACCTGCTGGGTAGCCGGGTCGTCCTCGAACATGGCCAGGAGCTCGGCAAAGCCGGTACCGACGATCAGCCCATCGCCGATGCCCACCACGGTGGACTGCCCGATGCCGGCCTCTGTCAACAGCCAGATCACCTTGTAGGCCAGCGAGCCGCTGCGCGAGAGGATGCCGACCGATCCCGGGCGCAGGATGTGCGGCGCGATCGCGCCCACCACGCACTGCTCCGGGGTGAACACGCCCGGACTGCCCGGGCCGATGAGGCGAGTGTCGCGATACTGCAGATAGGCCCTGATCTGCACCATATCGTGCACCGGCACCTTGGACGTCGCGCACACGATCAGGCCGATCCCGGCATCCGCTGCCTCCAGGATGGCTTCCGCAGCCCCCCGCGGTTGTATGCAGATCAGGGCTGTATTAGCATTCGTGGCGCGGATCGCCTCCTGTACGGTCTCAAAGACCGGCACGCTCTCGATCCAGCCACCTCCACGCCCTGCCGCCACGGCAGCGACGACGGTGGTGCCGGAAGCCAACATGCGCTCCGTGTAGATCGCTCCCTCTCGCGTCTCGGCTCCATAGACTAGGAGCCGGGTGTTGCCATTGACCAGGATGCTCACGTGCCTACACCCTCTGCCTGCGCTTGCCGCGTCAGGGCCTGTACCTGGTCCACCAGATCGTCCAGGCAAGAGGACAAGCAGATCGGCGGATAGCGGTCCTCCTGGCTTGCCTGCTGGAGCATAGCCTGCCCTTCCTCCTGGCGTGGCCCCTGTAGGCAGACCACCAACGTAAAGCCGGGGGCCAGCGACTCGCAGCCAAGCAGGATCCCGCGCGCGACCGTGTCGCACGGAGTCAAGCTGCAAAACACGTGGACGACGATCACCTGCGCCGAGTTGTTGCGCGCCAGCTCGATCCCGCGGGCGACCTTTTCCAGCGTCGCGCCTTTGCCGACGTCGACGAAATTGACAGGGCGAATGCCGCGTGCACGGAGCAGGTCGATCGTCGCCATCGCCAGCCCGGCGCCATTGGAGAGGCATCCAACGTGGCCGCCGAGGCGAACGTAGGTAATGCCGTGGCGGCGGGCAATGCGTTCTGGAAGCGTATCCTGGCTTTCGTCGCGCATATCGACCAGGTCGGGATGACGATACAGCGCGTGGTCGTCGACGACGATCCGGCCGTTGAGGCAGCAGAAGGTACCATCGAGGCGAATGACGAGCGGGTTGGCCTCCACCAAGGTGGCGTCCATATCGTTGAAGGCCCGGTACAGGCCCAGTGCAACGGACACAAAATCGCTGTGCCGCTCTCGAGGGAGGCCGATCTCGTCGGCCAGGGCCCGTACCTGGTAAGAGCGCAAACCGAGGAGTGGCTCGATCGGTACGCTGGGGACGCGCTCCGGCGTGTCGTGCGCAACCTCGGCAATCTCGACTCCCCCTTCTGCCGAGGCGACGATCACCGGTTGGGCGCTCGACCGGTCGATCTGGATCCCCAGATAGGTCTCTTGCTCGACGTCGATCGCCTGGTCGACCAGCACCTTTTCCACGGGGTAGCCAGCGATCTGCATGCCCAGCATCTGTCCAGCCAGGCGCCGCGCCTCGTCCGCATCGTTCGCGAGCCGGATCCCCCCCGCTTGGCCGCGCCCGCCGGTCAGCACCTGCGCTTTCAGCACGACGCGCTGCCCGATGCGATTCGCAATCCGGTAGACTTCGTCGACCGAACCCGCTACGTCCCCGGGTGGCACAGGGATACCGTATCGCCCCAGTATCTTCTTGGCCTGGTACTCGTGTAACCGCATCCAGCTAACGATTCGCATCGAAGCGATCTGGCAGTACCGCACCAGCGCGGATCAGCCAGATCGCAAGGTGGATAGGAAAAGGGCAGGTACCTGACCTGCCCTTACCGAGGTGGAGATGCCGGG
>CAZLMZ010000069.1:0-14012 GCA_964560475.1 uncultured Anaerolineae bacterium | reverse complement strand
CTACTGCTCGGCCACCTGGCGCGCAACGTCCATGATGCGCATAATGGGCACGGAAGCCCTGCGCGCCAGCCGCGCACAGTCCTCGTATTCCGGCGACACGGCGAGCCGCCGGTCGTCGAGCCATTTCTCCTTGACCCGCACGACGCCCCACGGCGTCTCGACCTCGCGCATGCGCCGGTCAGCCTTGAGGCGGTGCGCCGGCGGAAAGAGGCGTACCCCGAGCGTCGACGTCTCTTGCATCAGGATCATGGCCAGTGCGTTGACGCGATCCTCCGGCGCGAGCAGGGAAAGCTGCACCGCCGGCCTGTTCTTTTTCATCTGGATCGACGTGAACCACACGTCCAGGGCACCAGCGTCAAAGAGACGCTCCATGGTATAGCCCAGCGTCTCCCCCGTCACGTCGTCGAGGTTACACTCGATCTCGATCACATCGTCGTGGTGGAAGGGGTCGGCGCCCTCCAGTTCGCCTATCCAGACGCGGAGCGCGTTGGCCCAGGGAAATGCCTTGTCCCCGAACCCATAGCCGACGCGCTGCACGCGCATCTTGGGCCGCCGGAAAATCGCCAGCTCTGCAAGCAGCGCTGCTCCGGTCGGCGTGACGATCTCTGTTTGGGCAGGATGGGGCACCGTCGGAGCGGCGGCACCGGCCAGCAGCGCCAGCGTCGCCGGGACAGGGACCGGCAGCCGGCCGTGCGCGGTCTGGATCGTGCCGCTCCCCAGCGGGATCGAGGAGGCATACACCTGCTCGATGCCGAGCAGTTCCAGGCCAGCGACGAAACCCACCACGTCCACGATCGTGTCCACGGCGCCGACCTCGTGGAAATGCACCTCTTGCAGGGAGACGCCGTGCACCTGTGCCTCCGCCCGTCCGAGGCGCTCGATCACAGCCATGCTGCGTCGCTTGACCGCGTCGCTCAACTTGCTGCCATCGATGATCTCGTGGATGTCGTGCAGGTGGCGCGCCGGGTACGCTTCCAGCGTGTCGCGAACGTGCAGCTTGGTCCCGGTGAGCCCGTGATCGTGCTTCTCTACCTGCTCCAGGGCATAGCCGTCCAGTTGCATCTTGGCCATCTCGGCCCGCAGCGCATCGAATTGCAGGCCGGCGTCCAGCAGCCCCCCGAGAAGCATGTCCCCGCTCGCTCCCGCAAAGCAGTCGACGTACGCGACACGGGCTCCATCGTGTGCGCCGTGCCAGCGGCGCGACCGGCTGGCCTCATCCTGGGTCGCCTCGCCATGGTAGGTCGCATGCTCGTGTGTATGGGTGTGTTCGTGCCCATGTTCGTGCGTGTGGCTCATCCCGCCATCGTGAGAGTGGCCGTGGGCATGCTCCTGTGCATGGTCTGTTCCTGGCACGTGCTGTGTCGTATCGCTCACTCGGCCCCCCTGCGCGCTGCTGCGGCACGGTTGGCAATCACGCCGGCCATCGCTCCCGCCCCGATCCCGTTGCCCACGTTGACGACCGCCATGCCTGGTGCGCAGGTCTGCAGCATCGAGTACAACGCCGCGACCCCTTGACCGCCGAGCCCATAGCCCACGGCGGTCGGAAGGCCGACCACCGGCACATCCGCCAATCCAGAGACGACAGAGGGCAGGGCACCGTCCATGCCCGCAGCGACGATCAGCACGTCGACCTCGTGATCGTCGAGCATCTCGCGCAGCGGCCCAAAGAGGCGGTGTAGGCCCGCCACGCCCACATCGTACCCGGTATAGACCTCGCAGCCCATCTCCCGGCACAACATCACGGCCTCTTCGGCAGCGGGTAGGTCAGAAGTGCCGGCCGTAAGGACACCGACGCGCCCGCCGACGTGAGGGCGTTCGCTGCCCGAGCGGCGCAACACGGCTGCACGTGCCGACTCGTACCACTCGAACGAAACCTCGTCGCCGAACGTCGCGAGGAGGCGTTCCTCCAGTTGCAGCGAGACGCGGCTCAGGATCGCGCGCCCATTTCGTTCGAGAAAGATCCGCGTCATCTCTAGGGCGTGATCGAGCACCTTGCCTTCTGCCAGAATAACCTCTGGCACCCCCTTGCGCTTGGCGCGGTCCAGGTCCGGCCGCACAAAGTCGCTTCCTTCACCCATTGTGTGTCTTTCCCCTTTGCGAATGCTGATCGCCGTACCATCTCCCTCGCAGGAGCGGGCGAATCACCTATCTTCCAGGACTTCGTTGAGGCTTCCGCTCCGGAAACCTGCCAGATCCAGCGTCACGTATGTATAGCCCAGCTCCTTGAGATGCGACACGATCTGAGCGCGCGCATTCGCCGTAGCCAGGCGCGGGATCGCGTCCTCGGGCACCTCTATCCGGGCCACCGGCATGTGATCGCGCACGCGCAACTGCCGCAAGCCGAACGTCTCTCGTATGTAATTCTCGGCGGCATCGACGCGCGCCAGGCCCTCCCTCGTCAGCGATGTCCCATATGGGAAGCGGGAGGCGAGGCACGCCATTGAGGGTACGTCCCAGGTCGGCAGGTCCATCTGCTGGGAAAGGGCCCGGATCTCTTGCTTCGTCAGGTCCGCTTCTTGCAGCGGCGCCCTCGCGCCTGCCTCGGTCGCCGCCCGTTCGCCAGGCCGATAGTCGCCCAGATCGCTGGCGTTCGCACCGTGTACGACGTGCGCGAGCCCCTCTCGATCGGCAATCTCGCGCAAGCGGCACATGATGCCGCGCTTGCAGAAATAGCAGCGCTGCGGCGAGTTGGCCGAGAACTCGGGATCGTCGAGGATATCCGAGTCCACGACGAGGTGGCGCACGCCGAGACGGATCGCGAGGTCGGCCGCACGTCCCCGCTCGACGGAGGGGTGGATCGCCGACTCGACGGTCACCGCGAGGACGTGGTCGCGGCCCAGCACCTCCTGGCACAAGGCCAAGAGCAGCGTGCTGTCGACGCCTCCCGAAAAGGCCACGACCACGCTCTCGAGCTCGGCGATGCGCTGCACCGCTGTTGCCCGCTTCTGTGCCAATGTCTCAGCCGTATCGTTGGCGTTCATCGAGTTCACTTTCCCTGCACCATCGGCGTGGGCGTCGCGCGCGTGACCCATGCGCCGGTCGGCACTTCGTCCACCGTGATCACCTTGGGATCGACCCGCGGGTTCACGATCTCGACCTGCTCGTGGATCAAGCCGGCCCAGAACGTGGTCGACTTGTCGGGAAGCGGATCGAGAATCTGGATGCTGCCCGTGATCAGGGTCCTCTGTCCCGGCATGAGATAGTACAGCGTCTCATCGCCCCGCTGGACGGCTTCCAGCTCGTCGTAGCGGCCCACGCTCCATCTCCACGGATAGTCACCCAGCGGGCAGTTGGCGAAACCGATGCCAAACCGAAAGACACCAGGCCGCTCATAGTAGCCGAGCGTGGCCGCATTCCAGTCCGTCGTGTACTGCGTTCCTGGTTCGGGACCCGTCGTGCGGATCGGCGTGGCACCATAGTTCTCGACCGTCGCCGTGAAATAGAGCGTCCCGCCAACGGGCACCACCGTATCTGACACGGACCACTCCAAGCCCACGATCGTCGCGCGGGGGACGCCACCGTCGCGGATCTCGAGCGTATCGGTGACCGTCGTCTTGTTCCCAACAACGTCCTCGGCATACCCGATCACGGTGTAAACGCCATCCGGCGGCGGCTCCGCGCCCTTGTCGACGCCACCCTCATAGTCATAGTAGTATGGCCCGACCTCGCCCTCCTTGGTCGCACTGTCGCTGTCATCGCGCTCGATTGGATAGCGCTTTCCCGCTGCATTGTTAAGGTAGACCAGCGTCTCTGCTACCTTGGTCAGGTTGTAGCTGATGATTACCCTGTCATCGACCCCGTCCCGGTTCGGCGTAAAGGTGTGCCGGTCCATACCAAAGCCCTGCAGTTCGGGGGGCGTCGTATCAGCGTCCCGGATCGTGAACGGTATATCGGCAGCGAGCGACTTGCCCCGTTCGTCCACCGCTTCGAGCACGAGCGTGTATGCTCCGTCAGGAAGAACACGATCCTGTCGCAAGCCATGCTCTTCGATCGGGATCACCCCGCCAAAGTCCACGCGGTATGGCCGCCCCAGACTGCGCGACCGGGCGCGCTCGCGCCGGAAATAGTGTTCTTGCCCCTGTTCGTCAACCAGGTAGATCGAGAGGCTGGCATTGCGCGCCAGCTTGTACTCGATACGCGTCACGTCGGCCTCACCATCTGCATTCGGCGAAATCATCGTCGGTGACACATAGACGTCATAGATCAGTGGGCGGGTCGAGCAGCCCACCAGGACGAGTATGGCCACAGCGAACACAGCAGTTGCGAGCACAGCTCCTATCGGCCTCAATGCGCATCCTCCATGCATACAGCTCGACGCACATCTATGCGCCGCAGCGATACGGGCGCGTATCATACCACACAACAAGCGCGCGGGCAAGGCCGCCGGGCGCGCGCTTGCGGCGGCGCGTTCGACATACTCGCACGATCACCATAGTCGAGCATTGCACGGATTAGACATAAGACAACTCTGGACAATTTGCCCTGCTTGATATACAATGGAGGCAGTAGAGTGAACCCGTATAGCACAGCGTGGCATGATGAACACGTTGATTCCACTAGAGTGAGCGTGATATGTCGCAGGATTTCCAGGATAGGTTGATCCAATTGCTTGGTCATCTCGATGGGGAGTCGATTTCGGATAGAGGGCCCACGCAGCCTACTGACCGGTATCCGCTGCTGCCGCTGCGCGACCAGGTCATCTATCCCCACGTCGTCACCCCCTTGTTGATCGGGCGCGATCGGTCGGTCAAGGCCGTCGAGAGCGCATTCGCTGAGAGGAGCTACCTGGTCGTGGTCGCCCAGCGTGACCCGCTGCTGGATGACCCGGGCTTTGAGGATCTCTACACTGTCGGCACTGAGGTCGAGATCGCGCGGGTGCTGCGTCTGCCCGATGGGACGACCAGTGCGCTCGTACAGGGGCGCAGACGCGTCGTTATCGAGGATCTGATCGAGACCGAGCCGTATATGCTCGTCCACGTCTCGCAGTTGGCCGAGCCAGAGGTGAGTGGGCCCGGCGTCGAGGCACTCATGCGCGCAGTACTTGCCCTGTTCGAGCGCTGTGCCCGCCTGAGCAATACCATTCCAGAAGAGACGTACGTATTTGCGATGAACATCAGCGACCCAGGGTGGCTCGCCGATGCCGTCGCGTCCGCACTCGATCTCAAGCAACAAGAACGCCAGGAGCTGCTGGAAACGCTCAATCCGGAGGCGCGTCTCAAGATGCTCAGCATCCTCCTGGCACGGGAGCTCGACGTCCTGGAACTGGAGGACCGCATCCATTCACAGGTTCAGCAAGAGGTCGACCGATCGCAACGCGAGTACTTTTTGCGTGAACAGATGCGCGTCATCCAAAATGAGCTGGGCGAAGGAGACGTGTACGCCCAGGAACTCAACGAGCTCCGAGACAAGATCGTCGACGCAGACCTGCCCGACGCTGCGCGCGACACCGCGCTGCGCGAGCTCGACCGGCTGGGCCTCATGCCCCCTATGTCGCCCGAAACAGGTATCATCCGTACCTACCTCGATTGGATCCTCGATCTGCCCTGGAAGGAAACGACCGAGGACAACCTCGATATCGAACGCGCCAAGCGCGAGCTAGAGGACAGCCACTATGGCCTGAAGGATGCCAAGGAGCGCATCCTCGAACACATCGCCGTCCACAAGCTGGCTGCTGACAAGATGCGCAGCCCGATCCTGTGCTTCGTCGGGCCGCCGGGCACGGGCAAGACCTCGATCGGCAAGTCGATCGCGCGCGCGCTGGGCCGCAACTTTGTGCGCGTCAGCCTCGGCGGCATCCGCGACGAAGCAGAGATCCGGGGCCATCGTCGCACCTACATCGGTGCCCTTCCCGGGCGCATCATCCAGACCATGCGCCAGGCCAAGTCGATCAACCCGCTTTTTATGCTCGACGAGATCGACAAGCTGGGCGCCGACTTTCGCGGCGATCCGAGCGCAGCCCTGCTCGAGGCGCTGGACCCCGAGCAAAACAGCGCCTTTTCCGACCATTATCTCGAACTGTCGTACGATCTGTCGCACGTGATGTTTATCACGACCGCAAACATCCTGGACCCCATCCCGCCAGCGCTCCAGGACCGGATGGAGGTCATCGAGTTCGCGGGCTACATTGAAGAAGAAAAGATCGAGATCGCCCGCCGCTTTCTCATTCCCAAGCAACTCGACGCGCACGGGCTGGACGACCAGGGCGTCACCTTCTCGACGGGTGCCCTGCAAGCCATCATCCGTGAGTACACTTACGAGGCGGGTGTCCGCAATTTCGAGCGCGAGATCGCCCGGATCTGCCGCAAGATCGCTCGCCAGGTCGCAGAAGGCAAGCGTGCCACGCACCGCATCACAGCCAGTTCACTGAATCGCTTCCTCGGCCCGCCCGAGTTCGATGCCTGGAAAGGCCTGCAGCGCGACGAAATCGGCGTAGCCACGGGCGTAGCGTGGACTCAGGCTGGCGGCGACCTGATGCCGATCGAGGTGAGCATTCTCGAGGGCAAAGGGAACCTGACGCTGACCGGCCAACTGGGCGATGTCATGCAAGAGTCGGCTCAGGCAGCGCTCAGCTATGCGCGGGCCTATATTCAGTCCGACGACGAAGAGATCGACTTTGACAAACTCGATGTTCACATCCATGCCCCCGAGGGCGCGATCCCAAAGGACGGTCCTTCCGCTGGCATCACCATTGCTACCGCGCTCATCTCAGCGCTGCTGGAGCGCCCTGTGCGCCGCGACGTCGCAATGACGGGCGAAGTGACCCTACGCGGGCGGGTGTTGGCCATCGGCGCGGTGAAGGAAAAGGTCATGGCGGCGCACCGAGCAGGGATCCATACCTTTATCATGCCAAAACGGAACGAAAAAGACCTGGTGGACCTGCCGGCCAAGGTGCGAAGGGACACGCGATTTGTGTTCGTGGAAGCCATGGAAGAGGTCTTGGGCAACGCCCTTGCCTCCGAGGAAGATGGCCCAGCCGAGGAGTAGCGCGATCAGGGGGGAGTCGCATGAGCAGACATCGATCACATCCATACCGTGTCCCTCTCATCGTCCTGCTTTGGTCGGCACTCGGTCTTCTATCAGGATGCGTCCTTGGCAGACAAACGGAACCCCCTGTTCGCTTCGAGTTCGCCGCTCCGGACGGCTGGAAAGTGGTCAACGTAGACAAGGATGGCAACGTCACGCGGCTCGACACGGATGGCGATGGGGATCAGGACTGGGTCATTCTCTACTCCTTTGATGATCCGGGCAACGCTGCCTTTGCTCCGGTCCGCTGTGCTATCTACCAGTCTGTGCAGCGCGAACCCAGGCTGCCGATCATCTATCCCTACCACCTCCAGGCGCCAGGCTGGACCTATCTCGGTGAGGGTGCCGGTCGCGTCTCGGTTCGCGTGGCAGACGTGATAACGAACATCCAGCCAGACGGAACCTACCCTCAAGGCACAGATTTCGCCACAAAGGAGGTCGTCGTCGAGAACAAGGGCCCGGATGGGCAGGTGTTGCGTGCCTCGATCTTCCAGTGGCGCAACACGGTGCCTCCCGAGTACCGCAGCCGCGCGGAGCCGCGAGAGTATATCTTTGTCCCATCCGAACCGCCTCCTGCGAACAGCCAGTGGTATCAGTGCATTGGCTTGTTTGAGGCCACGGTCCGCGTCCAGGTACAGGCCAACCAGGTTACCGTCGTGGACCGCATGAACGATCGCAGCCAGTTGGCTCGTGTCAACGTCTACGAGCCTGTTGCGGAGACGGGCGGCTATCTCTACGGTGGGCAAGACTTGGTGTCTCCGGCATCATCGTGCGTGGACTTTGCCTTCGGCGTCCCGTCGGACGTCGTCCAGTCCCCGTATCCGGAAAAGATCGTGATTGCTTTCCAAGAGCAGTTTCAGTCCGCCGAGAGCAACTATGGCGACGCATACCTGGCCGCGTCTGCGCGACAGGCGCGCAACAGCGACCCGACCTGGCATCTTTTCGCCACAGATGGCAACGCTACGGTCGAAAGTGTGTGTCTCAAGCAAGTACGGTACGGCAGCCAGCTGGAAGCAGAAGTCCTGTCCTTCAGAGGCTCGCTCGACGAGGAAGCAACGCCTGTAGCCCCGGTCCCGATCACTACGCAGGTCGAGACATCAGCAGAGTACCACCTGTCCGGGCAGCCGGTACAGACGGTCAGGATCCTGTGGCAGCTCGTCCAGCAGGACAATCAATGGAAGATCGAAGAGATCTCTGCAATCGAGTAGCGGTAGAGACCAATAGCACAAGCCACGCCACTGATCTGGCTTGGCGAAAGGAGAAACACTGATGAAATGTCCAGAATGCGGCAGTGAAGTTGGCCCGGACGAAAAGTTCTGCGGGAACTGCGGTGCGCCGATCGAGAGCGAAACGGCGCCGGCCGAGCAAGAGGAGCCCACGCCAAGCGGAGAAGCAACCGTCGTCGAAGCGTCAGCCGGTGAAGCGTCGGTCGCCGAAGCGCCGGCCGACGAAGGGTTGGTCGCCGAAACACCTGATTTGCTTGAGAAAGGGGCCGAGACACCAGCGGAGGAGCCCATCGAAGAGGAGCACGATATCGTCCCCGCTCCGCCTCCCCTGCCTAGCGCAGAGGAAGCCGCCGTGCCTCCTCCCGATGAGCCGGTGCCTCCTCCCGATGAGGAAGACATAGAACCGCCTCAAGCAGAGGAGGTGGCGCCCAAGGAGGAACCTATGGCCCCACCCCCTGAGGGAGAACCTGTCGTCCCTCCGCCTGAGGAGACGATGCTGCCGCCGACACCGCCAGCAGGGACAGTACCCCCTCCGGCATCTTCCGCGCCTTCCCGACAAGGCGGGGGTACGCGCCGGACGTGGATCATCGTCGCGATCGTCATCGCCGTCCTTGCCTTGTGCTGTTGTGCGACGGCAGTGGTGATCTGGTTCGTGTATCAGTGGAATTCTACAGCCATGATCGTTCCAGGTGGCCTGCCCTTGCTCCTGTAGGCATCGCTCCGCCACAGGACGCCGCGTACTCACCTTGTTCCAGACCGGCGCAGGCTGTGATGGAGGTCCAGCCAGCTTGGAAGCAGAGGTCGAGTCACAAATCGAACATGGTGCCGGCGATCGGACCGCCTTTCTGCCTGAACGGGCAGATCCAAGCACGGTCGCTGAGACGCTGAGCGCATTGGCGAACGCGCGCGGCGGCGCCCTGCTGCTGGGCGTGACCCGTGCCGGCGCAGTGCGCGGCGTCCGGGATCCGGACGCGCAAAGAGACAAAGCGCTCTCTGCAGCTCTCCTCGTCGAACCGCCGATCGTGCTCCCGATGCCGCGGCCCGTGGCGCTGCGTGGTCGGGCAATCGTCGCTGTGGAAGTGCCTGCCGGCCTGCCGAACGTCTATCAGCTTGGCGGGCGCTTCCTGGTCCGCGATGGAGAGCAGAACCGACCGTTGCGCCTGGCAGAGGTCCACCAGCTCATGGCGCAGCGTGGGGTGACCAGCTTTGAGACCCAGCCTGCGCGCCAAGCTACGCTGGGCGACCTGGACTGGGAGCACGTGCGCCACTACGTGAACCGCCTTCAGCAAGCGGCTAACCTGGATCCGGGCGAGATATTGCAGCGCCGCGGCTGTCTCGTGTCTTCCGGTGGCGCCGCTGCAGCCACGCCTACGCACGCCGGACTACTTCTCTTTGGCAGGACACCATCGCGCTGGCTCCCCAGCGCACGCATCACCGCTGTACGCTATCCGGGCCGGGAGATGGGCGATCGTTTCGTACGCCAAGAGATCAGTGGGGCACTCCCCGACCAGATCCGCAAGGCCGAGGCTTTTCTCCTTGCCAACGTGACGCAAGAGGTGACGCTGGAGGGATGGGACCAGGCGCAGCGGACCACCTATCCGGAAGAAGTGCTTCGTGAGGTCGTAGTGAACGCCGTCGCGCACCGGGACTATGCCGCGCAGGGAGAAAGCATCCGCATCTTTTGCTTCACGGACCGCGTCGAGGTGTACAGCCCAGGCCGTCTACCGGGCCACGTCACCGTGGAGAACATCGTCGAGGAGCGCTTCTCTCGCAACCCAATCCTGGTGCAGGTTCTCGCCGATCTAGGTTTCGTCGAGCGTCTGGGCTATGGGATCGACCGTATGCTGCGGCTTCTAGATCAGGCAGGACAGCCCCCGCCCCGCTTTGAGGAGACGGCCGCTGGCTTTCGCGTCACCCTGTACCCTCGCCAGGCTTCGGCCCCACCGGAGCCGCGCCGCTGGGAGCATCTAGAGCTTGGCGAGCGCCAGGTTAAGGCACTGCAGTACGTGATCGATGAAGGCCGGATCACGAACCGCGAGTACCAGGGACTCTGCCCTGACGTCAGTGCCGAGACGATCCGTCGTGACCTGGCCGACCTGGTACACAAGGACCTCCTGCTGCGCATCGGGCGCAAGCGCGCCACCTACTACATCCTCAAGGACGCCAGCCTGGCCAAGTCCTAAAGAAAGGCACGCAAAAGGGCCTCCAGTGTCTTGAACACTGGAGGCCCTTTTTAGAAAAAGTTCCCCTGGCGATGACCTACTCTCCCAAGGGGCTACCCCCCAAGTACCATCAGCGCTGACGCGTTTAACTGCCGGGTTCGGAATGGAACCGGGTTGGTCCACGTCGCCCAAATCACCAAGGGAACAAATTCACATTGTTAAGACCTTGGCACCTAAAAGCTGAATAGAATGCTACTCCGACCAACTTAACGGCTTCGTAAAAGAGTCAAGCCCTCGACCATTAGTACCGCTTAGCTCAACACATTGCTGTGCTTACACGCGCGGCCTATCTACTGGTGGTCTTCCAGTGGTCTTACCTCCTTACGGAGTGGGGGATCTCATCTAGGGGCGAGTTTCCCGCTTAGATGCTTTCAGCGGTTATCTCTGCCAGACATGGCTACCCAGCGATGCATCTGGCGATACAACTGGCACACCAGCGGTCTGTCCACCCCGGTCTTCTCATACTAGGGGCAGCTCCCCGCAAATCCCCTGCGCCCACAGCGGATAGAGACCGACCTGTCTCACGACGGTCTGAACCCAGCTCGCGTGCCGCTTTAATGGACGAACAGTCCAACCCTTGGGACCTGATTCAGCCCCAGGATGCGACGAGCCGACATCGAGGTAGCGAGCGAGGCCGTAGATATGGACTCTCGGGCCTCACCACTCTGTTATCCCCGGGGTAGCTTTTATCCGGTAAGCCACGGCCCTTCCACTCGGAGCCGTAGGATCACTAAGGCCGACTTTCGTCTCTGCTCGGCTTGTTGGCCTTGCAGTCAAGCTCCCTTATGCCTTTACACTCTACAGGTGGTTTCCATTCACCTTGAGGGAACCGTTGCGCGCCTCCGTTACCTTTTCGGAGGCGACCGCCCCAGTCAAACTGCCCACCTGGCACTGTCCCCACGCCGGTTCGCGGACGCAGGTTAGGGCCAAAACTTAATCAGGCTGGTATTTCAAGATCGACTCCACCGAGGCTAGCGCCCCAGTTTCTCCGTCTCCCAGCTATCCTACACAGACTAAGCCCTAACTCAATACCAAGATACAGTAAAGCTCCACGGGGTCTTTTTGTCCTGCTGCGGGTAACGGGCATCTTTACCCGTATTTCAATTTCGCCGAGTCCCTCGTTGAGACAGTGCTCTAGTTGTTACGCCATTCGTGCGGGTCGGAACTTACCCGACAAGGAATTTCGCTACCTTAGGACCGTTATAGTTACGGCCGCCGTTCACCGGGGCTTCAGTTCAGAGCTTCGCTTGCGCTAACTCCTCCCTTTAACCTTCCGGCACTGGGCAGGCGTCAGCCCCTATACATCCTCTTCCGAGTTAGCAGAGACCTGTGGTTTTGTTAACCAGTCACCAGAGCCACTTCACTGCGACCTCCCAGCGCTCACGATTAGTTCACGCCAGGAGGCACCCCTTCTCCCGAAGTTACGGGGTCAATTTGCCGAGTTCCTTAACGAGGGTTCTCTCGATCGCCTTGGTATACTCTACCCGTCTACCAGTGTCGGTTTGCGGTACGGACGCTCTAGATTCATCACTTAGTGGCTTTTCTTGGCAGCTTGGCTCAACTCACTTACGGCTCTGTGGCCCCGACACGACTCTCAGGATCAGGAGGCGGATTTCCCTACCTCCGTCACTTCCCTAACAGGCGTGTACCCGAATCCAATTACAGGGCTGGTCTACCAAACTGCGTCCCCACATCGCTCCTCTAGAGCGGGGCAGGAATATTAACCTGCTGTCCATCGCCTACGCCTTTCGGCCTCAGCTTAGGGCCGCCTAACCCGACGCGGATTAACCTTCCGTCGGAAACCTTAGACTTACGGCGAACATGGTTCTCACATGTTTCACGCTACTCATCCCGGCATTCTCACTTCTGTAGGCCGCAGCGCTTCTTTCGATACGCCTTGTGTCTCCTACAGAACGCTCCCCTACCAATGTACCCGAAGGTACATCCCGCAGCTTCGGTACCAAGTTTTAGCCCCGTTGAATTTTCCGCGCAAGATCACTTGACCAGTGAGCTATTACGCACTCTTTAAAGGATAGCTGCTTCTAAGCTAACCTCCTGGCTGTCTAAGTAATCTCACATCGTTTCCCACTTAACTTGGATTTGGGGACCTTAGCTGGCGGTCTGGGTTGTTTCCCTCTTGTCCACGGAACTTATCTCCCGTGGGCCGACTCCCAGAGTATTAAGTAACGGCATTCGGAGTTTGGTTGGGGTCGGTAAGCGATAAGCCCCCTTGCCCATCCAGTGCTCTACCTCCGTTACTGAACCTCTGAGGCTAGCCCTAAAGCTATTTCGGGGAGAACAAGCTATCTCCGAGTTCGCTTGGCATATCACCTCTACCCACAGCTCATCCCATGGTTTTGCAAGGCCAACGGGTTCGGTCCTCCACGGGACATTACTCCCGCTTCAACCTGGCCATGGGTAGCTCACTCGGTTTCGTGTCTAATCCCTGCCACTGACGCCCTATTAAGACTCGCTTTCGCTTCGGCTCCGGCTGCAACTGCCTTAACCTGGCGACAGAGATTAACTCGCCGGGTCATACTCCAAAAGGCACGCCATCAGGCATGTCCTCAATGGGACATAGCCCTCTGACCGCTTGTAAGCATACGGTTTCAGGTTCTATTTCACTCCCCTAACAGGGGTGCTTTTCACCTTTCCCTCACGGTACTTGTTCGCTATCGGTCGCTAGAAGTATTTAGCCTTGGACAGTGGTCTGCCCAGCTTCCCACAAGACTTGCGTGTCCCGTGGTACTCAAGGACTCCAACTCGAGTCTCATCCCTGCCGTGTACGGGACTGTCACCTCCTACGGTCGACCGTTCCAGGTCGTTCCACTAGGAATGAGATTGTTCACTCGATGATAGATCTGCAACTCCATCTGTTGGGCCTTCCAACCCCAGCATCGTATAGGCTTGCAGGCCACTAAACGATGTCGGTTTGGGCTCTTCCCCGTTCGCTCGCCACTACTAGGAGAATAGTCTCTTTTCCTCGGGGTACTAAGATGTTTCAGTTCCCCCGGTCTCCTCCACCTGACCTATGTGTTCAGTCAGGGGTGCGCAGGTTTTACCTGCGCGGGTTTCCCCATTCGGGTATCTCTGGATATAACGCCTGCACACGGGCTCCCCAGAGCTTATCGCAGTGTGCCACGCCCTTCATCGGCTTCTAGCGCCAAGGCATCCACCGTATGCCCTTAGTAGCTTGACTCATATGAAACCGCGAAATTGATTCATTTCGCATTCTATTCAGCTGTTAAGGTGCCAAGTCTGGCGATGTTTCACCAGCCGCTGAAGTCAATCGCTTCCCGATTCGCTTCAACGAACGATGCCCCATCTCTGTTCAATTCGCACAAAAAAGCGGCCCGTCTATCGAGCCGCTTCGCAACGACCTATCGATACACGCAGAAAAACGCTATTCAGTTCGGCATTGGCTATTCAGCGTCATTCACTTCCTTACGTTCAGCTCCACACTGTCTGTGGAGATGAGGGGATTCGAACCCCTGGCCTCCTCCGTGCAAGGGAGGCGCTCTCCCAGCTGAGCTACATCCCC
>CAZLMZ010000068.1:1635-14263 GCA_964560475.1 uncultured Anaerolineae bacterium | reverse complement strand
AGCCGGTCGGCAAACACGGTCATCAGGATGATGGCAACGAGCAGTACCCCACCCAGGACCGTGATCCACCACTCGGCACCGTGCCATTTCGCATTGTTCAGAAACCAGCGTACAGGGCCGACCCTGCGTTCGGCCGTCCTATCCAGTTGCTCAGCTTGACTCACGTATCCATTCCAGGTCTAGCGAATCGTCACGGTCCAGCTAGTAGCGGATCCGTGGGTCGATCCAGGCATAGATGATATCGACCAGCAAGCTCACCGCGGAGACGAGGACGGCAAAGATGACCACCGCCCCCTGGATCGAGTTAAAGTCCCGGTACCCGATCCGCTCCCACATGAACAGTCCCATGCCGGGCCACGAGAAGGTCGTCTCTGTCAACACCGCCCCTGCCAGCAGCGCGGCGAACTGGAGGCCCATCATGGTGAGAACTGGGATGAACGCGTTCTTTAGCGCGTGGTTATACACGACTACGCGCTCCTTGACTCCCCGCGCCCGCGCTGCGGTGATAAAGTCCTCTTTGAGCGTATCCAGCATATTCGAGCGAGTCAGCCGCGTGAAAACGCCAGACAGGTAGAGGCCCAGGGTCACGCTCGGCAAGATGAGGTAGCGGAGCGCACTCTTGACCGCCTGCCAGTTGCCGGTGAGCAGACCATCGATCACGTACAGGCCAGTGATCGTCTTGGGCGCCATCTCGGTTCCGATGCGCCCTGAGATCGGCAGCGGAAGGAAAGACCCAAAGATCGGCTGAAGCACTTTCTGGCCAATCGCAGAGGTCTCGTACCAATCCGCCATGTACACCCCAAACACGAGCTGGAACATGATCCCCAGCCAGAACACAGGCACGGCCCAGATCACGATGCTAAAGATGCGCAAGGCATAGTCTGCCCCGCTCCGTCGCTTGTGCGCCGCAAAGGCGCCGGCTGGTATGCCGACCAGCACGGTCATGAGGAGAGCCGTGATCGAAAGCTCGAGCGTCGCAGGGAGCTTTTGTCTCAGATCGAGCGCCACCGGCCGGCCGCGCGTAGGGGAGATCGATACGCCGAGGTCGAGGTGTACCAGGTCCCACAGATAGTTAAAGTACTGGCTGTCGAACGGTCTGACGCGAACCTCGAACTGGTCGGCCGGCGCCCAGCCATCCATTCCTCCGGCAGGCACGCTCAACTTGATCCAGGGCCGGCTATCCAACCGATCGAGCCCATTGGCAGTACCAGCCCAGATCTGGCCCGATGCATCCTGCGCGACTGCCCGCACCTCTGCGCTAGATAGTCCATCCACTAGAGAGTAGCTTGCCCAAGACGCTCCGTCGTAGTAGCTAAGGCCCGACGTTGTACCAACCCACAGCGATCCAGATGCATCGCCCCGGATCAGCCGAACCTGGTCGCTGGCCAGCCCGTCCACCGTGGTCAGGATATTCCACTGGCCTCCATCGCTATCCATCTCGTAGCGCACCAGGCCCGCGTCGGTACCGACCCACAGCACGCCGTCGGCACCCCACAGGGCACGCACGCTATCCGCAGGAAGCCCGTCCTCGTGCGTCCAGCTCATCCAAGCTTCCCCATCGAAACGGCTCAGGCCCGCATCTGTCCCAAACCAGGCCGTACCCTTGCCATCGCCCCACACGGCGCGCACCTCGTTTCCGATCAGGCCGTCCGAGGTCGTGTAGCTTTGCCACTCATCCCCGTCGTAGAACGCCGCTCCCTGCTCTGTGCCGATCCACAGCGTCCTCGACCCTTTTCCCCACACTGCCAGGACCGTTTCGCTCGGCAGTCCATCCGCAGTGCTAAAGGTGGTCCACTTGTTGCTTCGAACGTGAAGCAGGCCCGCGCCGTCTGTACCGAACCACAAGTCGGCAGGCCGGCCGCTCCAGATAGCCAACACGCGCATGCCATCCGTTTCGGCAAAGCGATCCCAGCCATTATCGCTGTAGCGAGAGACACCTTCATCCGTACCCACCCATACCAGCCCAGAAGGCTGCGCCCAGATAGCGTTGGCTTCGACGCCTGGTGGCGCATCAGCAGGCTGCAGCGGTGCCCACGCGGAGGTGCCTGGGAGCTCGGCCTCCTCCAGCACGGTCATCTCCGTATTGACCTGTCGCATCCAATCCATCTGGTCTGGCGATACCCACCCCACAAAGCCCTCGGGCACGGCAACCTGGAGCCACGTGGCGTCGCCATTCGCCCGATCGCTGATCTCTAGGATGCTGTCTCCCGAGACCAGCAGCGTCTTGGCGCTCGCCGCGTCAGGCTCAGCACGCAAAAAGATCTGCTCAGGCTCGACCCGTGCTGTGCTCCCTCGAAAGTTCAGGAACAGCGGACGATCGAGACCCAGGTTGTGTTTGATCTGGTTCTTGTATTCCTCGGGCACGCCGGGCCGCAGCATTGCCTCGACCGGATCTCCTGGCATGATACGGACGATGAAAAAGACCAGTGTCACCAGGATAAAGAGCATCGGCAAGCTGAGCAGTGCCCTTGTCACAATATATGCGCGCAGACTCTTCATTTTCGTTCAGCTACGGGAAAGAGAGGGTTCGGCGAGCCGGCCCGCCGAACCCTCTGAGAGTGACTGACTATCGAAGGCCGGACTCTACTCTGCTTGCAGCAGGAAGTAGTGGAACAGCATGTTCGGGTCGAGTACGATGCCACCAACGTTGGGCTGTGCCACAACCAGCAACGAGCCTTGGGTCAGCGGGATAGTTGGCACCTCGGTTGTCCAGAGCTGCTGGATCTCTTCATAGGTCTGAAGCCTGTCCTCACCCCGCAGCGTGGCTGCCGTCTGTCCTGCCTCGAGCAGCGCATCCATCTGGTCGTTCGCGTAGAAAAAGCCCATGTCGTCTGCAGCGCTCGAGTGAGCAAAGGACCACGTATAGTTATCGGGGTCGAGATAGTCCGGGTACCAACCTAGCAGGAACACGGGCATGGAGCCAGCATTCGCATACTCTTTGTAGGTGGCCCACTCGGTATTCTGCAAACTGACCGCGATCAGGCCGGTTTCTTCCAGGTTGTCCTTCAGCACGGTCGCCAGATCTGCCTCGGTGGGGCCATAGTGCGTCGGCGTCCACCACAGATCCATCTCGAGCTTGTTGCTTTCGCTATAGCCCGCGTCCGTGAGCAACTGCTTTGCCAAGTCTAGATCGCGCTTGGCAAACGCGTCGATGTGCGACCACATGCCCATCGGTACCATGCTGTACAGAGGGCTATGTGTTCCCTGGAAGGCGATAGACGTGATCGCATCCCGATCCACGGCAGCCGCGATGGCCTGGCGGATCTCAGGCTGATCGAACGGCGGCGTTGTCGAGTTAAACCCGAGGAAGCGGATCTGCGCGCCAGGGCCTTCGATGACCTGCAGCTCACCCGCCGCCTCGAGATCAGCATAGTCGGTCGGGTTCAGCGTCTTGGTGGCGACATCCACCTCACCACTCTCGACCGCCAAGCGCAGCGTGGTCGAGTCTGCATAGTATCGGACGATGATCTTGGGCGTCTTGGGGGCCGGTCCGGGGTACCCGTCATAGGCCTCCAGCACCATCTCGACATCGCGATCCCACTTTGTGATCGTGTAGGGCCCAACACCGCCACAGGTGCTGTCAGCAGCAAAGCTGTCCTCAGGATAGCAGTTCGGGCTGACCGGCGAGTAGGGCTGGGTTGCGACCAGCAGCGGGAAATAGTTCACCGGCGACTGCAGGACGAACTTGACCGTATACTCGTCGACGACCTCGACGCTGTCCACAAAGGAGGACACGAGCCAGTTGGGGTCGCCCTCGAGCGCGACCACGCGGTCGATCGACCACTTGACGGCCTCGGCGTTGAGCGGCGTGCCATCGGGGAACGAGACACCCTCGACCAGGTGGAACGTGTACTCGAGGCCGTCGTCGCTCACGTCATAGCTCGTCGCCAAGCCCGGCTCCAGGTCGGTCGTCCCGGGCGCATAGTGCAGCAAGGTGTCCATCGTGTTGTGATGGATCTCCCAAGTGTGGAAATCATAGCTGTCGGCCGGGTCGAGGACCGTCACCTTGTCCGTCGTGCCGATGATCAGCGTGTCTTTGCCCTCGCTTGCCGCTGGGGCCTCCGGCGCGCCAAACCACTTGTCATAAATGGCATCGTACGTGCCGTCCGCGCGGAGCGACGCCAGGCCTTCGTTGATCATCGACAGTAGTTCTGCCTGGTCCTTGTTCACGGCGACACCATAGAACTCGTCGGTAACCGGATCGCCGACCAACGTCGCCCCAAGTTCAGGGTTCGCCTGGATGATATCGGCTGAAGTCGGTCCATCGTTGAACACGGCCTCGACGTCGCCGTTGGCCAGCGCCTGGAAGGCAAGCGTGATCTCATCGTAACGCACGACTTCGGCGTTGGTGTTGTCCGAGAGCCACATATCGCCCGTCGTCCCCAACTGGACGCCAACCTTGAGCCCGTCAAGGTCTGACACGGTGCTGATCTGATCCGCGTCCTCCGTGCGGACCGCGATCATCTGGCCGGCGTTAAAGTAGGGATCGGAGAAATTGACGATCTCTGCTCGTTCGTCCGTAATCGTCGCCGCCGAAATGACGGCATCGAACTCACCCGACTGGAGTGCGATAAAGATCCCATCCCACCGGGTGTTGACGAACTCATAGTCAAACCCGGCGCGTTCGGCGATCGCGCTCATAATGTCGGGGTCAAAGCCGACTACGTTGCCAGACGCATCGACTGACTCGAACGGCGGGTACTCGGCGTTTGTGCCGATCTGGTAGGTGACTTGCTCAGGTGGTGCTGTCGTTGGTTCCGTTGTAGCGGTTGGTGGAACAGAAGTTGCGGTTGCTTGCTGGCTGGCCTGCGTAGGCTCGGGCGTTGCGCTCGGGGCCACAGTCGGTTGGCCTTGTGCACACGAAGCCAGAGCAAGAGTCAGCAAGGCGGCAAGCAGCACGTACATGCTCTTCCTAGACATCATCTCCTCCAAGACTATTTGTGATTCCTCAAAAACGACGACGAACGAGCGGCCCAACCACCTCCTTCCCAAGCAAAAGCCAGCGGCTCAACCTACCACATGCTCGTGGGAAAACAGGTCACCGCTGGCCTATTCCTCGATCGAGGCTTTACTTTGAGATTACAGGGCAAATGCCCCAGGCGTGCGCACCATTATAGCGTGAGAGAGGGCAAATGTCAAAAAAAGACGCTGCAAAGCCGCAGACCCGATTTGACAAACGCGCACGAATCGGGTACACTGGGCTCAATCTGCAAGCAGGAGCGCACATGGACGCTTCCCGTCTGACCAAGAAAAGCGCCAAGAAGCCGGACCCTGTGTCTGGTTAGTCCTGTTTGCGCACATCGAAACCGGCTTCCAGACACGACCTGGAGCCGGCTTTTTATTTGCGCGGTAGGTGATCTAGTGGGTATACGAATTCCCGATCAGCAGAAGCAGAGCAAGCGGAGCGTCAAGCCGGACCGCGGGTCTGGGTAGTGCCGCTTGTGCCAGCGTAGTCACAAAGCCAGCTTCCCAGGGCCGGAGCGCATACGGGAGACTGGCTTTTTTGTTGACGATCCGATAGCGCAGCCTGACCAGACCACCAAGAGGAGCAGATCATGCCCCTGCACGACTACCAGATCATCGAGTCGACCCTCCGCGAGGGCGAGCAGTTTGTGGGCGCCAGTTTCACTACGGCGGAGAAGGTAGAGATCGCCCGGCTGCTCGACGCCTTTGGCGTCGAGTGCCTGGAGCTGACCTCCCCCTGCGCTTCGCCGAAGAGCTTCGAGGACATCGAGACCATTGCCAAGCTTGGCCTAAAAGCCAAGATACTGACACACGTGCGCTGCCATGCCGACGATGCGGCGATGGCCATCGACGCTGGCGCGGACGGTGTCGACGTCGTGATCGGCACATCGTCCATGCTGCGCGAATTCAGTCACGGCAAAGAGATCGACCAGATCGTCGACCTGGCGCAGGAAGTGATCGCCTTTGTCCGAAGCCGAGGCGTCGAGGTGCGCTTTAGCACGGAGGACTCGTTCCGCAGTGAAAGGGCCGACCTGTTCCGGGTGTATGAGGCGGTAGACGCAATCGCCGTGGATCGCGTGGGAATCGCCGACACGGTTGGCATTGCCACGCCGCGCCAGGTGTACGAGTTGGTGCGTGAGCTGCGAGGCCGCGTGCACGCCGACATCGAGTTCCACGGACACAATGACGCGGGCTGCGCGATCGCCAACGCCTTTGAGGCGCTCGACGCAGGCGCCACCCACGTCGATACTTCGGTACTCGGCATCGGCGAACGGAACGGTATCACGCCTCTTGGAGGGCTGATCGCGCGCCTCTACGCGATCGATCCGCATCTCGTCGACAAGTACGACCTGACCCTGTTGCGCCAGATCGACAGTACCGTCGCGCGGATGGTGGGCGTCGACATCCCCTTCAACAACTATATCACCGGGATCACGGCCTTTACCCACAAGGCAGGCATCCACGCCAAGGCCATCTTGAATAACCCAGAGACCTACGAGATCCTCGATCCGCATGCCTTTGGCATGACCCGCTACGTGAGCATTGCCCATCGCCTGACAGGCTGGAACGCGATCAAGAACCGTGCCGAACAGCTAGGACTGGCATTGGACGATGCGCACATCAAGTCCATCACCGCCCACATCAAGGCCCTCGCCGACGAGAAGCAGATCTCGCTGGATGACGTCGACGGCCTGCTGCGGCGCTGGGCCGATGGGAACGGCCACAACGAACCTACCTGATGGAGGAGCTATGGCACAGACATTGAGCGAACAGATCCTGTCCCACGCTGCCGGACGCACCGTGCATGCCGGCGAACTCGTCGTCGTCGAGTTGGACCGGGTGATGACCATCGACTCGATTGCGCCAGAGGTGATCGACGTGCTCGAGAACGAACTAGAGGTCGACAAGCTGCCCTACCCTGAACGCTGCGCAGTATTCATCGATCATGTTGCACCCGCCTCTAACTTGGCCACCGCGGAAGGGCAGGTCCGTGCGCGGCGCTTTGTCCAGCAGCAGGGCATCCCGCATTTCTACGATGTCGGATGTGGCGTCTGCCACCAGCTTATGGTCGAAGAACACCTGGTCGATCCCGGCATGGTCGCCATCGGCTCCGACTCGCACAGCACGACATATGGCGCTATTGCTGCCTTTGGAACCGGGATGGGCACCACAGACATTGCCCTCGCTTTTGCTACCGGGCGTACGTGGATGCGCGTTCCCGAGACGGTGCGCGTCGACCTGGTAGGCCAGTTGCCCGAGGGGGTTGACGCCAAGGACCTCGCCCTGAACCTGCTGCGGGAGGTTCGTGCCGATGGCTTTACCTACCGTGCCGTCGAGTTTTACGGTGTGTCGACCCTGTCGATCGCCTCGCGCATGACGCTTAGCAGCATGACCACAGAGATGGGCGCCAAAGTCGGCATCTCTGTACCTGATGCCAGGACCCGTGCCTTTGCTTCCGTCCCGGACTGGCTGGCTGTGCAGGAGGGCGCTACCTATCTCGACCGCCTCACGGTGGACCTCGGCAGTGTAGAACCCGTGGTCGCCTGTCCACCGCGCGTGGACGACGTCGTCCCCGCAGGAGCCCTAGCCGACGTCCAAGTCGATCAGGTTTTCCTGGGCACGTGCACAAATGGGCGCCTGCAAGATATGCAGGCAGCAGCAAACATTCTGCGCGGCAGGCAAATCGCAAAGAGAGTCCGCCTTCTCGTGGTCCCGGCCTCACGCGCCGCACTGCAAGGCGCTGTGGCCGACGGTACGCTTGCCACTCTCCTCGACGCTGGCGCCACGATAGGCCCGGCCGGCTGTGGGCCCTGTATCGGCAGGCACCTTGGCGTGCTGGGCGCGGGCGAAGTCTGCTTCTCTACCAGCAACCGCAACTTTTCCGGGCGTATGGGCTCGCCGCAAGCAGAGATCTACTTGGGCTCGCCGCAGACAGCGGCAGCTACTGCGCTGCGGGGCCGGATCACCGATCCCCGAGACATTACACTTTGATCTCTCAGGATAGCCGTCGCGCCGCACACGGAGGTGATATGAGCAAGGTATGGCTCTTTGGCGAGGACATTGACACGGATCAGATCATCCCAGGTCGCTACTCCCCTTACATGACTTCGGAGGAAGAGCTGGCCCACTATGCCTTTATCGAGCATCGTCCCGACTTTGCCCCCAACGTCAAGCCCGGCGACGTTATCGTGGCCGGCAGGAACTTTGGCTGTGGTTCCTCGCGTGAGTACGCGCCACGGGCACTGCTGCGCTGTGGCATCGCTGCCATCATCGCACCGAGCTTTGCGCGCATCTTTTTCCGGAACGCCCTGAACCTGGGCCTTCCGATGTTTGAGGCGGATTTGGCCGGGCAACTGGCAGATGGCGACGAGGTCGAGCTCGATCTGGAAGCATCACAGTTACGCACGGCACGTGGCACGCTCGACCTGCCACATCCACCTGCCTTCGTGGAGGCGATCCAGCGGGAGGGCGGGATCGTGGCCTACTACCAGCGTCACGGTCGCTTTCCAGCGGAGATCGATGATGCATGCTAGCGACCATGGAGATCCGCGCCGGCTGTGCGTGATCGAGGGCGATGGGATCGGGCACGAGGTCGTGCCAGCCGCGATCGATGTGCTGCATGCGACCGGCCTGCCGTTCGTCGTGGAGCAAGCCGAGGGCGGATGGAGCTCCTTCCAGGAACGCGGCAACTCGCTGCCTGCCGAGACGATAGAGACAGCAAAGGCGTGTGACGCCGTTCTTTTCGGTGCGGTCGCTTCTCCCTCGCATCGGGTCGAGGGATACAGCAGCACGATCGTCGGCTTGCGGAGAGCGCTGGACCTCTATGCGAACCTGCGCCCATGCCACTCGTGGCCCATCGCTACCTCGCGACCGGGGATTGACCTGCTGATCGTGCGCGAGAACAGCGAGGGGTTGTACGTCCGGCGTGAACGGCGCGACGGCGACACAGCCGTGGCCGAGCGCATAATCACACAGCACGGTTCGTCGCGTATTGTACGGGTCGCCTGCGAGTGGGCGATGCGACGACGAGGCAAGCTAACGATCGTGCACAAGGCGAACGTCCTCCCCGAGACCTGCGGGCTCTTTCGCGAGACGGCCTTGCGCGTCGCGAGCGGCTACCCGGACCTGGAGGTGGAGGAGATGCTGGTCGACACGGCGGCCCTGCGCCTGGTCACGACGCCCGAGCGCTTTGACGTGGTCGTGACCACCAACCTGTTCGGCGACATCCTTTCCGACGAAGCCGCCGGACTCGTCGGCGGATTGGGCCTAGCACCGTCAGCCAACCTGGGCGATGCGCACGCTCTCTTTGAGCCCGTACATGGGGCCGCACCTGACATTGCCGGCCAGGGGATCGCCAATCCGTTGGCAGCGATCCTCGCAGCGGCGATGCTGCTCGACCGCTTTCGTCAGCATCGCCGCGCTCGTACTGTGCGGGAGGCAGTCGAGTATGTATTGCGGCATGGGCCGCACACGCCCGACCTGGGAGGCCAGGCCGGCACAGATGACGTTACGCAGGCGATAGTCGCGCACGTCACGAAACGGGCGACAAGGAATGGATAACGTATTTGCTCGATCCACGCCTGTCGACCTATAATCGAGCCAGTTTGTAGCTTATAGTTGAGCATAGGAGGAACCGATGGTCGCTGAATGTCCCGAGTGCGCTGCCGAGATCGAACTCGCGCCCGATACGATCGAGGGCGAGATCGTCGAGTGTCCAGACTGCGGCGTGGAGCTCGAGGTGATCAGCCTCGACCCGCCGCAGGTGGACCTGGCTCCGCAGGAAGAAGAAGATTGGGGAGAGTAGCTGGGAACGGGGCTGCGGTATGACCGCTGTGCTGCTGCAGCCTCATCGTCCCTTCGCCACGCGCAAGGAGAAGGATCTATGAAAGTTGGCATGTTGTGCTCTCGCATCCGCGTTGAGGAAAAGCTGCTCATCCAGGAGCTGAGAAAACGTCGCGTGAACCTGGACATCATCGACGACCGAGAGCTCATCCTCGAGATCCGGGGAAATGGCTGGGATCACGACGTGATTCTCGAGCGGTGTATTAACCACTCGCGGGCCCTCTATGCCCTGCGTATCCTCAATGACTGGGGTCTGCCCTCAGTCAACACGTATGAGGTCGCCAATACCTGCGGCAACAAGCTGCTGACGACCAGCGCCCTGGTGCGCGCTGGCATTCCCACTCCCCGCACCTGCGTAGCTTTTACGCCCGAGTCGGCGCTACAGGCGATCGAGGAGATGGGCTATCCGGTCGTACTCAAGCCGGGCGTCGGCTCCTGGGGCAGGCTGCTCTCCAAGGTCAACGATCGCGAGGCCGCCGAGGCGATCCTGGAGCACAAGAAGGTCCTTGGCTCGTATCACCATTCCGTCTACTATATCCAGGAGTACGTGGAAAAGCACGGCCGCGACATCCGGGCCTTTGTGGTAGGCGACGAGACGATCTGTGCGATATACCGTACCTCTCCCCATTGGATCACCAACACCGCACGCGGCGGGGAAGCCTCGAACTGCCCAGTGACGGACGACTTACACGAGCTGTGCGTGGCAGCCGCCAGGGCCGTCGGCGGCGGCGTTGTCGCGCTCGATATCTTTGAGGACCAGGACAGGGGCATGCTGGTCAACGAGATCAACTATACGATGGAGTTCCGCAACAGCATCGATACCACGGGCGTCGATATCCCGGCGCGAGTGGTCGACTATGTGCTGCAGGTCGGGCGCGAGAGAGAGGGAAGGGCATGATCAGGACATCGATCATCGGCGGGTCAGGATACGCGGGAGGAGAGCTGCTTCGCATCCTGCTCGATCACCCGCATGCTGAGGTCGCGCAGATCTCTTCCGAATCGAACCTGGGCCGCTATGTCTATGCCGTGCATTCGAACTTGCGCGGCCGTTCCCGCCTCAAGTTCTGCCAGGCCAGCCAGATCGAGCCGTGCGACGTACTGTTTGTGGCCCTGCATCACGGCGAGTCACAGCGGCAGATCGAGCATCTGGCCGAACTGGCCCCACGCGTGATCGATCTCTCTGCCGATTTCCGCCTCCGCGACCCGGCGCTCTATGCCCAATGGTATGGGCAGCCACACGCCGCGCCAGCGTGGATCGACCGCTTTGTCTACGGCCTTCCCGAGCTACACCGGGAAGATATCCGCCAGGCTAGCTATGTGAGCGGCGTCGGCTGTAACGCAACGGCCAGCATCCTCGGCCTTTACCCACTCTTTGCAGCCGGGCTGGTGGACCGCTCGCATGACGTGTTGGTCGAGGTCAAGGTCGGCTCTTCCGAAGGGGGACGTCGGGAGAACCCGGGTTCGCACCACCCCGAGCGAAGTGGGGCCGTACGTTCCTTTGCCCCGACCGGGCACCGGCACACGGCAGAGATCGTGCAGGAACTCGCGCTGGGCGATGCACCACCCATGGTCCACTTTTCTGCCACAGCCGTCGAGCTCGTACGCGGCGTATTGGCCACGGGGCACGTCTTTCTCGAGGACCGCTCGCTCACAGAGCGGGACCTATGGAAGGTCTATCGCGGGGCCTACGGGGAGGAGCCGTTCGTCCGCATCGTGAAGGAACGGCAGGGCGTCTACCGCTATCCAGAGCCCAAGATCCTGGCTGGAAGCAACTATTGTGACGTGGGGTTCGAGCTCGACGAGCGCACGGGCCGCGTGGTGGCGATCGCAGCCATCGACAACCTCATGAAGGGTGCCGCAGGGAGCGCGGTGCAATGCATGAACCTGATGTTCGGCTTGGCGGAAACTGCGGGGCTGACCTTTCCCGGGCTGCACCCAATCTAGATGCTCGCGCAGGTCATGGCGCTTGTGGCGGGAACAAGGAGGGAAGAACGGTGATCGTCGTCAAGGTAGGCGGTCGCAAGGAACTGGACTATGGCGCAGTCTGCGCCGACGTAGCCGCACAGTGGAAGATGGGTACGCAGCTCGTCCTGGTGCACGGTGGTTCCTACCAGACCAACGTCGTCGCCCAGCAGCTCGGACACCCACCACAGTTCGTGACCTCTGTCTCCGGGTACGTGAGCCGCCGCACCGACCAGCAGACACTCGAAATCTTTGAGATGGTGTACTGTGGCAAGATGAACAAGCAGATCGTCGAGTCACTCCAAAAGGAGGGCGTCAATGCGATCGGGATCTCTGGCATAGACGGCCGCGTGCTGGAAGGCAACCGCAAGAACGCGATCAAGGTCGTCATTGATGGACGCAAGCGCGTGCTCCGCGACGACTATACCGGGACAGTCCGTCAAGTCAACGCCGATCTGCTGCGTATGCTGCTCGGCGCGGGCTACTTGCCCGTGATCGCGCCTTTGGCAATCAGCTACGAGAGCGAGGCCATGAACGTAGACGGCGACAGAGCTGCCGCCGCGATTGCGTCCGCGCTGGGCGCTGATCAGCTCATCATCCTTTCCAACGTCCCAGGCTTGCTTCGCGAGTTCCCCGACGAAAGTACACTGATCGAACACATTCCTGCGGAACGGGTCGAGGAGTACATGGTCTTTGCCGAAGGCCGCATGAAAAAGAAAGTAATGGGCGCGGCTGAGGCAGTCTCCGAGGGTGTGGGGCGCGTCGTCTTTGCCGATGCCCGCCTGCCGGATCCGGTGACCGCAGCGCTGCGGAGCCAGGGAACCGTCATCGAGTAACGACATTGTAGGGCTTACCCAGC
>CAZLMZ010000068.1:0-1535 GCA_964560475.1 uncultured Anaerolineae bacterium | reverse complement strand
AGGAGCAGCCGTGGACATCATCGCGCTCGAACAAGCACATACCGCTGGCACATATCCCAAGCGTGACCTGGCCCTGGTACGCGGCCAGGGCGCACACGTCTGGGACGCGGACGGACACCGCTACATCGACTGTGTCGGCGGCCACGGTGTGTCGATCCTGGGCCACTGCCATCCGCAGGTCACGGATGCAATCTGCCAGCAGGCAGCCCGGATGGTCACGTGCCCGGGTATCTTTTACAATGATCAGCGGGCGGCCTTGTTGGCCCGGCTGGCGCAGATCACCGGCCTGGAGCGGGCGTTCCTCTGCAACTCGGGCACCGAGGCGGTCGAGGGTGCGCTCAAATTCGCTCGCCTGTCCACCGGACGCACCGGCATCGTGGCCACCATGCGGGGCTTTCACGGGCGCACGATGGGGGCCCTTTCGGCCACATGGGAGAAGAAATACCGCGAGCCCTTCATGCCGCTGGTGCCCGGCTTTGTGCACGTGCCCTATGACAACCTCGAACGGATGGAGCGTGCCATCAGCGACGAGACGGCGGCGGTGCTCGTCGAGGTCGTGCAGGGAGAAGGCGGCGTGCGGCCCGGCAGCGGCGAGTACCTCCGTGGCGTGCGCGAGTTGTGCGACGAGCGAGGCGCGCTGCTGATCGTCGACGAGGTGCAGACCGGTTTTGGACGGACGGGACGCTGGTTCGCATTCCAGCACCACGATCTGCGCCCGGACCTGCTCTGCCTGGCCAAGGGCATCGCCGGTGGTGTGCCGATGGGCGCGGTCATGATCGGGCCGCACGTACAGGGCATTCACAGCGGCGTGCACGGTTCTACTTTCGGTGGCAACCCATTGGCGTGTGCCGCGGCCCTGGCAAGTATCGACGTGATCGAAGCTCAAGATCTGCCCGCTCAGGCCGCAGAAAAGGGCGCCTACCTGCTCGAGCACCTCTCCGCAATGGATGCAACCGTCATCCGAGAGGTCCGGGGACTGGGCTTGATGATTGGCATCGAGCTGCGGACGCGCGTCCAGCCCTACCTCCAGGCTCTGATCGAGGAAGGTGTCCTTGCCCTGCCGGCAGGCCCCACCGTGCTTCGCCTGTTGCCCCCACTGACCATCGAGTATGCTGACCTGGATCTCGTTCTGGCGGCGCTGGATCGTGTCCTTGCCGTCGACCCGTTCTCTAACGGTGGCGACGAGGATGAGTGAACAGGTAGGTCCGGCCCAGGCGGAACGGCTGCTGGCTGGGCTGGTTGAGCACTACAGCCCTTCGCGGGAGGAAGGGCCCGCAGTCGTGTACCTGGTCGAGCAGATGGAGGCGCTGGGCTTCCGCGCTCGCGTGGATGAGGCAGGTAACGCTGTTGGCGAACTGGGCGATGGCGACGAGGCGGTGCTGCTACTCGGCCACATCGACACCGTGCCGGGCCAAATCCCGGTCCATCGGAGCGGTCGCCTGCTCTATGGCCGCGGCAGCGTCGATGCCAAGGGATCACTCGCTTCCTTTGTCGTTGCTGCCGCTAATGCGAGGGAAGCCTGTACCCGCCGCATC
>CAZLMZ010000067.1:0-14291 GCA_964560475.1 uncultured Anaerolineae bacterium | reverse complement strand
CAAACGCCTCGACGAGGCGCTGGGCCGCATGCTCGACGCGCTCAAGAGCCTGGGCTTGAGCGAGAACACGATCCTGCTCTATACCACCGATCATGGGTCGCATTTCAAGACGCGCAATTCAGAGTACAAGCGCTCCTGCCACGAAAGTGCCGTCCGCCTGCCGACCGCGCTGTGCGGCCCCGGCCTCGACGGAGGCGGGCGGATCCAGGAGCTGGTGAGCCTGGTCGACCTGCCGCCCACGCTGCTCAACGCGGCGGGGCTGCCGGTGCCAGAAGAGATGCAGGGACGCTCGATCGTGCCGTTGCTGCACGGGAATGCAGCCGAGTGGCCGGAGGAGGTGTTCATCCAGATCAGCGAGTCACAGGTCGGGCGTGCTGTCCGCACCCATCGCTGGAAGTACAGCGTCGTCGCCCCAGACAAGGAGGGCTGGCGTGATCCCGCCGCGGATCACTACAGAGAGGAGTATCTCTACGATCTAGAAGCAGACCCATACGAGCTGACCAACCTGCTTGGCTACGAGTCCCACCAAAAAGTCGCCGCCGTGATGCGCGAGCGGCTGATCCGGCGCATGGTCGAGGTGGGCGAAGCAGCGCCGACGATCGAGGTCGCCCCCTCGCGTCCCAGCGGGCAGCGCCGCGTCTCTGACGCGGAGGCCTATGCGTGAAGCATGACCCTCGTCCGGAGGAACCGATCGTCGCCGGGATCGACATCGGCGGCACCAAGATCGCTGCCGTTGCTGTCAGCGCAGCAGGTCGGATGCTCAGCCGCGCGGCCATCCCTACCGAGGCAGAGCGCGGCTTTGAAGATGGCTTGCAGCGGATCACGGCCCTCGTGCGGCGGGTGCTGACGGAGGCACAGGCCGATCCAGACAACTTGCGCGCGATCGGCATCGGCTGCGCCGGCCCCGTCGACCCGGTCACCGGGACGATCGACAACCCATACACGCTACCCACCTGGGACGGCGTGAACATTGTCGACCCATTGCGTGCCACCTTTGGTGTGGCCGTTGCGCTGGAGAACGACGCCGATGCAGCGGCCATGGGCGAGTACTGGCTCGGCGCCGGACAGGGCGGGCGCATCGTCGTCATGGTCACCGTGGGCACCGGCATCGGCGGCGGGGTCATCGTCGACGGGCACATCTACCGCGGGGTCGATGGCGCTCACCCCGAGATCGGGCACCTGGCGCTCGATCCCGCTGGCCCACCGTGCTACTGTGGTGCCCGCGGCTGTTGGGAATCGATCGCCTCGGGGCCGGCTATGGCAGAAGGGATGCGCGCCGCACGGCTAGAGATAACCGGGCGGTTGGAGACGACCATGATGCTGGGACAAGTAGGGACAGGCTTGTCCGGTGAGGACCTCGGACCGGGGCAACCTACCTCTGCCCCGATGACGGGAGAGCGCGTCGTCGCGCTGGCACGAGAGGGCGATCCGGTCGCCCAATCGGTCGTCGATCGGGCGGCGCGAGTGACAGCGCGCGGCGTGTTCAGCCTGATCAACCTCTATGTGCCCGACGTCGTCGTTCTGGGCGGCGGCGTGATGGAGGCCTACGACCTCTTTGAGCCTGCCATCCGCAATCTCGTCGAGCGAGACACTATGGCCCCGGTCAATCGGATCGCGATCCGCAAGGCAGCGTTGGGCGGCGATGCCGGCCTGCTCGGTGCAGCGCGCATCGCGTTCGATCTGTGAGGCGTCCTCCACGCCACGGGATTGTGGTTTTGTCCCCGCTGTGGTAGAATCTACCGCCTGTATCCAGTCTGCTGTGGATTGGATGCCTTGATGGAGAGCATCTCTGCAATACAAGCCCGCTTTTTCGTTCGAAAACGGGCTTGCGTAGGTCGGATACCTTGATGGAGAGCGTCTTTACAACCGGGCTCGGTCCCATCCTGGTGCTATGGATCGGCGCCCTGGTTTTCTATGTACTGGACCAGCTTTTTGAGCCTCAAGACCGCGGCATAGCCGAGATCGTTGTGCTCATCCTGGCGCTCGGCTTTGCGTTCAACGCCCGCACGCAGATCGGCGTCCCCGTGCCTTTTGGGCAACCGCTGGCGAGCCTGAACTGGCCCGGCCTCGCCCCCTACCTCGTGATCGAGCGTGATTCGTGGCTACTCTCACTCCTCGTCCTGGTGCTGGCTGCGGCGATGTCCCTTACTTCCCTCGGCAAGCCCACTCACGGGCGCTCAGGGAGGCTCGCGCTGCTCGGCGCGGTGCTGCTCTACCTGGCAGCCGGGGATTGGGTCACCCTCGCCGCCGCCTGGGGCCTGGTAGACCTTGCGCTGTTGATCATCGTGAACGAAAACCTCGCAGGGGCAGATCCGGCACGCTCACGCCGGCTGGGATGGACGGCCGTCCTCGGCTTGCTCGGCCCGGTGCTGGTCGTCACTGCGCTTGCCTTGTGGCAGGCCAGCGGCGCGACGGCGTGGGTCAACCGTGCGAGTGCGCTGCCGATCGCGGGGCTCTCTCCCCGGCGTCCGGTCGCGCGTGCGGCAACCCTGTTGGCGATCGCCGGCCTGCTACGCTTGATGCCCCCTCCTCTACCATCGTGGCTAGCCACGCCGGTGGATACCGCCGAGCAGGATGGGGTAGGCGAGACACATCCCGGCTCAACCCTCTTAGTGACCCTCATCCCGGCCTTGCTCGGCGCCTATTACTGGGCACGGGTAGCCGGCTGGGGTACGCTGACGGCGGCACGATGGACAAACTGGCTGTCCCTGTGGGGCGGGCTGCTCCTGCTCGTCACCGCGGTTCGGGCATGGTCGGCCGACGATCCGGAGCGCCTGGTCGCGCGCCTGCAGGGATACGCCAGCGCTGCCGTGCTGCTGATCGCAGGCAACGGTGCATCCGGTTCGGTGAGCACCGCGTGGCCCATACTGGTTGGCGCCGGCGCTGTCTTGGGCACATCTACGCTATACGTGGCGTGGAGGCAAGGCCAGTACCTCGACCCTTTCGACACGACGACCTATTGGCGGGCGGCCCCAATGGTCGTGGCGCTATCGTCTCTGGCGGGGCTGCCCCTCGTTGCGGGTTTTCCAACGAGGGTGGCCCTCTACTGGGCAACGTTCACGGCCAAGCACTGGCTCGCCCTGTTGGCAATGATTGCTGGGGAAGCTCTCTACCTGAGCGCTGCCCTGCGCTTGTTGCTCGAACTGGAAGCGGTGCCCGACCCAGAGAACTATGACGATCCGGCAACGCGGAAGGGCGAGGAGAGTCCTCCTCGAACCAGCAGCGTCGTAGGGACGGACTTGGGCACTGAACCGGCGCTGCTGCCGGACGGGGCGTGGTGGCAACGCGTCGCTACGTGGGCACGCGGGGTGGCGTGGGGAAATGCGGCGCGCTACGGAGCCGCTGTCACACTGGCCCTGGTGATCGTCGCACTTGGCCTGATGCCCCGGCCCCTTTCTGGAGACGGGCTCGGCACGTGGTGGCGGCTGCCCACGCTCCCCATGTGGGCAGCGCTCCTCCTGCCCGTCATAGGGGCCGTCGTGCTCTACCGCGCCCAGGACCAGGTCCTGCGCATAGCGGGCACATGGTGGCCTTGGGTCGAGCGCCACCTGTCGGTCGACGCATTCTACCGTGGCGTGGGTCGCCTGCTGCAGTCTCTGGGAACACTGATCTGGAATGGGACGTTGCTGATCGAGGGCGCCGGCTACATGGCATGGGTTGTCCTCGTCTGCTTGTTGATCCTGTTGTTTGTGATCTCGCGCTAGAGCGAGGTAACTATGTATCCGTGGCAACAGATCCTAGCTGACCTGACCCACCTATCGGCATGGCCGGTATTCGTCGGATTGCTCATCACCTCTTCTGTGATCGTCGTCGCGAGTGATTGGCGGTTCTGGCTGTGGTCTCTGCTGGCCCAGTACGTCTTGTTGGGCGTACTCCACATGCGCGTGCTGGGGCTAGAGCTGGCGCTGACCAAGGTGGTCGCTGGCGCGCTGGTGTGCCCGATGCTCTACTGGGCAGCACGTTCCGTAGAGAGCGAGCGAGCCCACAAGGCAGAGGTTGAGCGCGAGCGCATCACGAAAGAAAAGGGCGAGGTGCCGTTGCCCCCTCTGCCGTGGCCCGTGCGCTCGACGAACTGGATGTTCCGGCTGCTGACCACCCTGCTGCTCTTTCTGGTGCTGTACAGCGTCTCTCGTTCGCTGCCCGAGGGGCTGCTGCTTGTCGACGCCGACATCGCGCCGGTGTGCATCTGGCTGTGGCTGGTTGGCTTGTTGGTCCTGGTGCTCACCTCAGAGCCGCTGCCGGCAGGCGTTGGCCTGCTAACGTTGGTTTCTGGGTTCGACCTGTTTTTTGACGCGTTTTCGCCTGGGTTGGTTGGGCTGGGCATCTTGTCCGCCATCACCCTGCTCCTGGGACTGGCCATCTCTTACCTGACCACGGTACGCGAGCTGACCGGAGAGCTGCTGTGAACGCCTTGGGTGTGTACGGGCAGGTTTCCCTGGTCCAGGGTCCTTACTGGACAAACCTACCCCTACGGTTGCCTGGACCGCTGTTTTTCCTTCTCGCTGCCGCCCTGATAGCCATCATCTGCTACCTGCTACAGCGCTGGAGCCTGTTCGCCGGCCTCCTTGCCGGGGCCGGCTGCCTGCTGCTCGGATGGTTGAGCCTACAGCTCGCCCAACAGCGAGCGCTGCCGAGAGAGTTGCTCTCCCTGTTTGGGCACGTGTGGGCGTACGACGAGCCATTCGTCCTCTTTGGCAGGGAATGGGCGCTCGATGCCACGAACGCTGCCGTGCTGTCCTTTATGTTCCTGGCCTCCGGGCTCTCATTCCTGGCCGCGCTGCCGGCCTCACAAGGTTCGGCCTACTATCCCTTTAGCATGAGCGTCATCGCAGCGCTGGTTTTCTCTGTCACTGCCGAGCAGTACATCTACTCGATCTTGTTCCTGTGGCTCGCGGTCGTCCTGGCCGTGTTTGTCCTCGCCGGAGGGCGCCCACGGGCCACGACAGGTGCCCTCCGCTTCCTGGCACTGGCTTCGCTCGGCGTTATGCTGTTGCTCACGGTCGCAGGCTATCTGCCGGACATCGAGCTGGGCGTACTGCCCACGGATTCTTATCCGCCGGTCCGGATCCTCGTCATCCTCGGCTTTGGCGTGCTGCTGATGCTGGCGCCTTTTCACGGCCAACTGGTCGGCATTCCGGCACACACCGCACCCATGGTGCCGGTCTTTATGCTGTCCACCTTTCCACCCGTCGTGTTGTATGTCCTGTTTACCCTGGGCAACGCAAGCCCTGCCTTGTTCGAGGACCAGCTTCTGTTCACGGTCTATCGCACGCTGGGCACGGCCACGGTAGCGATCGGAGGTATCGCTGCCATCGGCCAGCGCAGGTGGAGCTACCTGGTCGGCTATGCGACGCTGGTCGACTGGGGCGTGAGCCTGATCGCACTGGGGCAGGGCACAGCGCAGGGAATGGCGTGGGCCGTACAGATGCTGATCTGGCGCGCGTTCAGCCTGCTCCTCGTCGGCACGGGGTTGACGGTCCTGCTGCGCGCCACCAGGAATGACGACCTTGGCGCCTTCAGGGGAATGCTGCGGCGGCGTTTGCCGGCCGTGCTGGCCTTGACCGCCGGGCTGCTGTCCCTGGCCGGCTTTCCGCTGACGCCCGGCTTTATGGGGCGATGGCCGGTGATCGACGAGTTGCTCCGTGGACAGGCGGTCACCGCGTGGGTGGTGATCCTGTCTGGTGCAAGCGTTACCGTGGGCACGCTGATCGGGATCAAATCCTGCCTCGGACCTCCCTTGTCCGCCGGACGTTCTTTGCCCGCCGATCCTAGGATCGCCAGGCTCCCCCCTGGCGGGGATCTACGACAGCCTGGCATAGGACATGCGACGCTGCCCCCTGAAGGCCGCAGGCTGCGAGAGCGTGGCGTTCCAACGTCACCTAGGATCGCCGGGCTCCAGCCCGGCATGGGTGCACACTCTGGCTCTGCGGAGCCGAGGCTACCAGGCGATCGCTTTGCGACGCTGGTCGGCATGGTCACTGGCACGCTCGTGCTGTCGCTGGTCGGCGCCATGGTCCTGCACCCGGGGCCGTGGATAGAGATGGCCCAGCGCATGCTCGGCACGCTCTCTTTTCTGCCAACGTGAGGCGGGGACGATGTATTACGATGCGCTGACCGCTGCTGCCGTCGCCGACGAGCTGCGCGCTAACGTGGTCGGCGGGCGCATCCAAGAGGTGATCCACTTCGACGAGCTGACGCTGGGCCTGGAGATCTATGCGCAGCATAAATGCCACTACCTCGTCGCCTCCGCAGACGCGCGGCAGGCCAGGGCGCATCTCACCGAGACCAAGCTGCGCCGCGGCGTCGATACCCAGGTCCCGCTCTTGCTCCTGCTGCGCAAGCGCGCCCGCGGCGGGCGGATCGCAGGCGTTCGCCAGCCGCCTTTCGAGCGGATCCTGCACCTCGATATCTCGGGACCGGAAGAGATGGTCACGCTGACTGTGGAGGCCATGGGGCGTCACTCTAACATCATCCTGGTCGACGCGGACGGGCAAGTCCTCGACTCGATCAAGCGGATCAGCGCGCGCCTGAGCCGCGTGCGTCCTGTGCTGCCCGGCACGCGGTACGAACTGCCGCCGCCCCAGCAAAAACTCGATCCGGCTGATGTCACCGAACGTGCGTTGGGCGAGATGGTCGATTCCGCACGCGCAGGCCAGCCGGTGTGGCGTGCACTGGTCAATGGCATCCGTGGCATGAGCCCGCTGCTCGCCCGTGAGATCGTATACCGGGCCGCGGGGACGATCGATGAACCGTGTGGCGACGTCATGCAGGTGACCCCTTACCTCGATGCCTACAACATGCTATTGGAGCACGCCTGGGATCGCCGCTGGGAGCCTTGCGTGGCCCGAGAAGGGGATGAGGTGACGGTCTATGCCCCCTACCCGCTGACGCACTATGCAGAGTGGGAGCCGGTCGCGACGATCAGCAAGGCGATCGATCGCTACGAGCAGGCGGTGCAGAGCGCCGACGCGTATGGCCCCGCCAGGGCGGGCGTGCAGGCGCTGCTCGACGATGCGCGTGAACGCGTGCGAACCCGGCTCGAGGCTCTGAAGCGACAACTGATCCCCCAGGAAGAGCTGGACCGGCTGCGGCTCAGCGGGGAGATGATCCTGAGCTACGCGCACGCTATTCACCGCGGCCAGAGAGAGGTCGAGGCGCAGGCTGACCTGGAGGGACCGCCGATGCGGATCGCGCTGGACCCAGTCAAGACAGCCGTCGAAAACGCGCAAGCCTATTTCGAGCGTTATGAGAAGGCCAAGGCGGCGAGCGTCGAGATCCCGGCCCTGCTCCGGAAGGCACGCTACGAGTTGGCTTACCTCGACCAGCTCGAGACCGACCTGGAGCTGGCTTCGAACCGCCCAGAGATCGACGAGGTTCGCAGCGCATTGATCGAGGCGGGCTATGCCCCCCAGAAGCGCCGCACGCAGATCCAGCGTGGGCAGCCGCTGCGCGTCACGTCTCCCGACGGGCTGCTCATCCTGGTCGGGCGCAGCGCGCGCCAGAACCATGAGGTCACCTTTCGCCAGGGCACCCCTGACGACTTGTGGCTGCACGCGGTAGACGTGCCCGGGGCGCACGTGATCGTCAAATCGGGCGGAGGGGAGGTCCCACGTGCGACGCTAGAGCGCTCAGCCGAGTTGGCGGCCTATTATTCGGCTGTGCAGGGTGAGGGTCGCGTCCTGGTAGCTTACACCCAGCGACGCTACGTCAGGCAGATCCGCGGGGCCGGGCCCGGCATGGTGACCTACCGGAACGAAGATACGATTACCGTATCGCCTCGACGGTCAGGCACGTAGGGACGGGACTCCTTCTCCGCTCCAAAGGCCCGCAACGATCCGGCTGTGCGTAGGGGCGGGGCTCTGTCCTCGCCCCGAGGGCCCGTCCTACCTTAGAACGAGGAGACTATGAACAAAAGGCCAAACATCCTGCTCATCATCGCCGACCAGCTCTCTGCGCGGGCCCTGCCCGCGCACGGGAGCACGTGCGCCCAGACCCCCAACGTAGACCGTATCGTCGAGCGCGGCGTGCGTTTCGAGCAGTGCTACACCAACTGCCCGCTCTGCCAGCCGGCACGGGCAGCCTTTTGGACGGGACTGTTTCCCCACCAGACCGGCGTGCTCTCTAATGGGCGCAAGCACCCCGTCCCGCCGGTGCCAGAGCAGATGCCGGCCATGGGTGCGCTGTTTGCCGAGGCCGGATACGAGGCCATCCATTTCGGCAAGACGCACGATGCCGCTGCATTGCGCGGGTTCGACGTCATCCCCACCGGCGAGCTGCCGGTGGAGGCAGACCCGGCCTGGCCGGTCAACTATGACACGCTGCAGGACCGGTACACCACGACGCGCGTCGTCGAGTACCTGCGCCAGCGCGGGACAAAGGACCCATTCCTTCTCGTCGCCGACCTCAACAATCCGCACAATATCTGCGGTTGGGTGGGCGCGAATGCTGGCGTACACGAGGACGTGCCCGTGTCCGTCCCGCTCCCATCGCTGCCGGACAACTTTTACATGGCCGACGTCGAGCGGCGTCCTCTGCCGGTGCAGTACATCTGCTGCAGCCACAACCGCCTCTCGCAGGCCGCGCCGTGGAACGAGACCAACTACCGGCACTACCTGGCGGCCTACTATCACTATCTCTCGCGAGTGGATGCCGAGATCGGCCTGATCCTCGATGCGCTGGAAGCCCGTCCCGACGCACAGGAGACGCTGATCGTGCTTACTTCTGACCACGGCGACGGCATGGCCGAGCACCGCATGGTCACTAAGCAGGTCAGCATGTACGACAATACGGCGCGCATCCCGCTTGTCTTTGCCGGGCCGAGGATCGGCGGTATCGATCGAGCGGTGACGGGGGCGATGGTCTCTAACCTCGATTTGCTGCCCACGTTGTGTGCTTATGCGGGCGTGGCCGCCCCTGCCGGGCTGTGGGGACGCGACCTCACGTCGTGGCTGGAAGGCGAGCGAGAGGATTCGCCGCACCCATACGTGGTCAGCGAGTGGCATACCGAGTGGGGGTTCACGATCTCACCGGGGCGCATGGTGCGGACGTCCCGTTACAAGTACGTCCGTTACCTCGAAGGGGAGGAGCAAGGACGGTCCGAAGAGCTGTACGACATGCAGGCCGACCCGGGCGAGACACAGACGCTGGTTGGCGATCCGGATCGTGCTGCCGACCTGGAGGAACACCGTGCCCTGCTCCAAGAGCACCTCGAAGCTACCGGCGACCCGTTCGAGACGTTGTCGTGGGAGGCTGATCCCCGTTGGCGCAGCCACGCGCCGGGATACCCCAATCACCGCGGGCCGGCAGCGCCCATGGTAGGCTAGAGGATGGCTGTCTCGGCCATGCAGGAGCGGCGAGGGGAACGTGTGAGGATGGGGGCTGGATGGAAGGTCTGGATCGCCCTGGCGTTGGTCCTCCTTTCTGGGCTCTTTGTCCGGTTGTGGCGGCTCGACTTTGGGCAAGAGTTGCCCTATCTGGCCCACACGGACGAGCCGACGCAGTACAACCCGGCGATCCAGATCATCCGCACCGGCGACCTGAACCCGCACTTTTTCAACTACCCGAGCCTGACGATCTACCTGGATGCGCTCGTGATGTATGCCGGGTATGGGCTGGGCAAGCTCGCCGGCGCTTTCGAGTCGATACGGGATCTGCAGCCGATCCGCACGCTCGAGATGTCGGTCGGCGTGGTCGGCACGCCGTCGCTGCTCCTCCTGGGACGGGCGACCACGGCGGTGATGGGCGCGTTGAGCGTGGGCGTGGTCTATGGGCTGGCAGGACAGGTAACCCGCAGCTTGTGGGCGCCGTTCGTGGCTGCGCTGCTGCTGGCCCTCTCGCAGACCCACGTCCGCCTCTCGCACTATATGACAGTCGACGTGATCGCCACTGCTTTTGCCTTGGCCTGCGTGGCCGCGTGCACCGCAGCGCTCTCTACCGGCAAGAGATGGCTGCTCTGGGCAGGCGCCATCTGCGGGGGGCTGGCCGCCTCAAGCAAGTACAACTATGCCGTGCTCGCGATCCCCGTTGTCCTAAGCGCCCTGCTGGACACACGGGCGCGGTGGGAGTGCCGGATCGCCCATCTCTTTCTCTGCGGCGCGCTCTTTGGCCTGGCTTTTGCGCTGACTTCGCCGTACGTGCTGCTCGACTTCGAGCACGCAAGCGCCGGGATCCAGCGCGAGATGGAGCATTATGCCACCGGGCACCTGGGGGTGACGGGAAGCAGCATGGTCTGGTACCTGTCCTACATGTGGGAGGACAATCCAGCGCTCCTCCTGCTGGGCATTCCCGGGCTGGTTGCTGCCCTATGGCGGTACAAGCGGACGGCAGTGCCGATGGTCGTGACGGCGGTCACCTATTATGGCCTGATCGGCAACCAGGCGGTGCACTTTGACCGCAACGTGCTGCCGGTGATGCTGCTGCTCATGGTCGGCGCGGCGACGATGGTGGAGACGCTCGGCGGGTGGCTGCTGCACCGCATCCAGCAGTGGGGTAGGCGCGCGCCTGTCCATGCGCCTGCCATCGTGCTACTCGTCGCGCTGCCGCTGCTCCCCTCCTTGCAGGCGCTGCCCACGTTCCTACAGCTACCGCAGCCAAGCGGCAAAGCCGAGGCCCAGGCGTGGTTCGACCGGGCGATCGCGTCCCCGTCGACCGATCGACTGCTGCGCCCACTAAAGATCGCCGCCGAGTCCTATACCGTCTACCTGGATCCAGAGCGCTACGACGTCCAATACTACTCGACGATCACCAATCAGGAGCATGGCCTGACGGCGTTCAAGGTACTCAAATACGACGCCGTGATCGTAGGCTCGGGCATGTTCGCCCGTTTCTACGAAAACCCGGATATCTATGCCGAGCAGGTGCGCGTCTATGACGCGTTTTTCGACACGGTCCCCGATTCGGTCGCCTTTGAGGGACACTATGATCCGCTCGACTTTCGGGGGTCGGGCGGGCGCGTCTATGTGTTCTTTCTAACGCCCAAGGGACGCGCCTTTCAGCAAGCCATGGAGGCGGGGCCATGAGCTGGGAAACAGAGCGTACGCCTGCAAGCAGTGGGCAAAGCAGCTCAAGGCCGCACCTGGTCTATGTGCTGGCGGATCAGTTGCGTTATGCCTCGTGTGGCTATGCCGGCGACGAACGCGCCCACACGCCACACATCGACGCCCTGTCCGCGGAGGGCGTGAGCTTCTGTAACGCTGTCTCGGGGCACCCGGTATGTGCGCCCTACCGGGCTAGCCTGTTCACCGGCAAGTACACGACGAGCACAGGCATGGTGATCAACGAGATCCGCATGAACCCCCACCATCGCTGCCTGGCGCACGTGCTTGCCGAGGGCGGCTATGACACGGCCTACATCGGCAAGTGGCACCTGTGGGCCAACGATCTGGGCCACCACGACGATCCCAGGAACGCGTTCGTGCCGCCCGGGCCGCATCGCCTCGGGTTCGACGGCTACTGGGCTGCCTACAACTTTCATCACCGCTATGTCGACGCGTACTATTACCGGGATACGCCAGAAAAGGTCGTCATGCCGGGCTACGAGCCGGATGGGCAGACCGACCTGGCGATCGAGTGCCTGGCGCGCGCCGCGCATGCGGACCGGCCGCTGGCGCTCGTGCTCTCGTACGGCACGCCGCACGACCCCTGGACGCCGGACAATGTGCCCGACACTTACCTCGATCTCTATCGCGACGTTCCTTTTCCGTACCCACCCAACTATCGCGCTGAGGACGACGTCCCGTACGCCGATGGCTGGGCGCGGTTCGAGGAGGGCGAACGGGAACAGCTCGTCGACTGGATGCGCATCTACTATGCCATGACCGCCAACCTCGACTGGAACGTAGGCCGCATGCTGCAGGCGATCGACGAACTGGGCCTGCGCGAGGACGTGCTGCTCATTTTCACCTCGGACCATGGCGAGCTGTTTGGTGCACACGGGCGCCGGGCCAAGAACATCTTTTACGAGGAGGCTGTGCACATACCTTTCCTGCTTCGCTGGCTCGGGCACGTGCCGGCAGGGCAGGTCAGCGATGCGTGCCTCAACACGCCCGACATCATGCCCACCCTGCTCGGGCTGCTCGGCTTGCCAATCCCTGCTGAGGTGGAAGGCATGGACCTGAGCCATTGCGCGCTGGGGCAGGAGGGCCCCGAGCCAGACGCCGCGCTCATGCAAGGCACCGGCGCGACTGCGATCTTTCAGGATGGGCACGAGTGGCGTGCGCTCCGGGATAAGCGCTATACTTATGCCGTGTACCGCGTGGACGGCAGCGAGTTGCTGTTCGACCACCGGTCGGATCCCTACCAGGTGCGAAACCTCGTCTCCGATCCGGCCCACGCAGAGACGCTGCACCGCTACCGGAAGACGCTTCGCGCCCGTATGGCGGCACTGAACGACACGTTCGCGCCCTGCACCTGGTACCGCGACCACTGGATCGAGGACCGCGTGATCGTCCGCATGGCGACGATGGATAGCTGAGAATAGACAGGAGGACGACAATGTCAAGCGATCGTATCCCACGACCCGAGTATCCGCGCCCGCAGTTCGTGCGCGAACCGTGGCTCAACCTCAACGGCACGTGGACCTATGCCTTTGACCCCGGCAAATCGGGCATGCAGCGCGGTTTCGCGCACAGCGAGGGCTTTGACGACGAGATCGTAGTTCCTTTCTGTCCCGAGAGCCGGCTCTCTGGCGTGCACCACGTCGATTTCATCGAGATGATGTGGTACCACCGCGCGATCGAGGTGCCGCCAGACTGGGACGGAAAGCGGATCCTGCTCCACTTTGGCGGCGTCGACTATGAGAGCGAGGCCTTTCTCGACGGGCAGTCGGTGGGCCGGCACTGGGGAGGGACGTCGTCGTTCAGCTATGACGTCACGCGCCACGTGGCTCCCGGCAGCACCCATGACCTGGTGGTGTACGTGCGCGACGAGACGCGCTCCGGGGTGCAGCCCGGCGGGAAGCAGTGTCCCGATTACCACTCGCGCCGCTGCCACTATACGCGCACGACCGGGATCTGGCAGACGGTATGGATGGAGGCCGTCTCACCCTATGGGCTGCAGGAGGTCCAGATCGTGCCGGACCTGGACGAGGGTCGCTTTGTCGTCGTGCCACGCTTCTACGGCGTGCGGCGCGGCGTGCGGCTGCGGATCACGCTGCGTGAAGGAGAGACGGTCATCGCCCAGGTCGAGGGCCCGGCCAACGACGGCGTGGCTCGCATCGTTCCGGTAGCAGCACCCCGGCCCTGGTCCCCACAGGACCCCTTTCTCTATGACCTGACCTTCGAAGTGCTCGAGGGCGACACTGTATTGGATACGGTGTACAGCTACGCTGGCCTACGCAAGATCCATGTCGAGGGAAACCAGGTATACCTGAACAACGAGCCGATCTACCTACGCCTGGTGCTCGATCAGGGCTTTTACCCTGATGGTGTTTGGACCGCCCCCAGCGACGCCGCGCTCAAGCAGGACATCGAGCTCTCGATGCAGGCCGGGTTCAACGGTGCGCGCCTCCATCAGAAGGTGTTCGAGGAGCGGTTTCACTACTGGGCCGACCGGCTCGGCTACCTGACCTGGGGCGAGTCGGCGAGCTGGGGGATCGACCTCAAGGACGAGGTCAGCGCGCGCAATTTCCTCAGCGAGTGGCGCGAGATCGTGGCCCGCGACCGCAACCATCCCTCGATCGTGGCCTGGACCCCATTTAATGAGACGCACGACACGGGCGATGGGCGGCAGCACAACCGGCTGCAGATCGACGCCTACGAGCTGACGCACGACCTCGACCCGACGCGCCCGGTCAACGACGCGAGCGGCTACGTGCACGTCAAGACCGACCTGTGGACGGTGCATACCTACCTGCAGGATCCCGAGCTGCTGCGCGAACAACTGGCCCCCGAGGATGGCAACGTGATGCGGCGCTTTCCAGAAAAGGAAGCCGAGTACGAGGGCCAACCCTACCTCGTCGACGAGTTTGGCGGCATCAAGTGGGTGCCCAGCGCAGAGCAACGGTACGACGAGAGCTCGTGGGGTTATGGCGACGATCCCAAGACCCTTCCAGCGTTCTACGCGCGGCTAGAAGGGCTGGTCGACGCGATCCTGAGCTACGATCACATCTGCGGTTACTGCTATACGCAGCTCACGGACGTGGAGCAGGAGCAGAACGGGATCTATAACTATGACCGCACCGCGAAATTCGACGTGGAGCGGATCGCGGCCATCTTTCACAAAGAGCCAGACCGCTGAAAGGCGTACTCCGGTGTACGCTACCTAGCTGCGCAGGGTTGTTGCATTGTCATCGC
>CAZLMZ010000066.1:13005-14311 GCA_964560475.1 uncultured Anaerolineae bacterium | reverse complement strand
GGCCTGATCGTCCACGTTGGCACGGTCGCGTCCGGGACGCCGCGCGTCGGCGAACGCGTGTGGGCGGTCGTCGACGACGAGCGGCGGATGGACATCGCGCGCAACCATACTGCTACACACCTGCTGCACGGTGAGCTGCGATATGTCCTGGGGGAGCACGTTCAGCAAGCGGGTTCGCTGGTGGCGCCTGACCGCCTGCGGTTCGATTTCTCACACGGCGCAATGCTGACCCAGGACCAGCTCGATCGCGTCGAGGAACTCGTCAATGCTGCCGTCCTCGCCGATTATCCGGTTGCTGTCTTTGTAGAGAGCTATCGTAGCGCCGTCGAAGAAGGGGCAATGGCCCTGTTTGGCGAAAAGTATGGCGAGACGGTGCGCGTGATCAAGATCGGCTACGATGACGACGAGTTTAGCAAGGAGTTGTGTGGCGGTACGCACGTTACGCATACCAGCCAGATTGGCCTGTTCCGCATCTTGTCGGAAACCAGTGTCGCTGCCGGAGTGCGCCGCATCGAGGCTACAACTGGTAGGGCGGCGCAGCGCCTGGCACAAGAGCGGCTCAATGCGATGGACGAGACGGCAGCGTACCTGGGGTGCGCGCCCGAAGAGGTGGGGCGCAAGGTGTTGGCTGTCCTGGACGAGCAGCAGCGGCTACGCAAAGAAATCGAGCAGCTCAACCGCAAGCTGGCCAAGCAGCGCTTCTCGACGGTACTGGAGCAAGCAGAGAAAGTGTCCGGCGTGCCGGTGTTGGCTGCTCAGGTCGATGCTCCGAATGTAGAGACGCTGCGCGAGATGTGCGATTGGTTTCGTGAGCGGATCGGGTCTGGCGTCGTCGTGCTAGGCACGGTAATCGATGGCAAGCCGTCCATCGTGTCGGCAGTGACGCAGGACCTGACAGAGCGCGGCCTTCACGCTGGCAGCCTGGCCAAGGTGGTTGCCCAGAAGGTGGGAGGCGGCGGTGGCGGGAGGGCGACGCTGGCCCAGGCAGGTGGGCGCGACGCAAGCCGCTTGCCCGAGGCGCTGGCCTCTGTGCCGGGCCTGGTACGCGAGTCGCTCAAAGCCTGATGCGGTTATTGCGGAGACGGCGCTCGCAGCGATGGGAGGCCGATAGAAACCACTATAGTATCCTCGACCTCGGGGCTTCTGCAGTCAAGGCGTTGGTCGTGGAGCAGACCGAGAGCGGGGCGACGATCCTGGGCCGAGGCAGTGCTGCCCATCGGAACGGCATTGCCACGAACGGCATGATCGGGGAGTTGAGCGCGCTGCAGGATGCCTGCGAGCGCGCGTTGATCATGGCCGAAGATGC
>CAZLMZ010000066.1:0-12905 GCA_964560475.1 uncultured Anaerolineae bacterium | reverse complement strand
GCAACGGTGCTCGACCTGAAGGTCGATGGGCGTAGGGTAACGGACCTGGCCGGTTTTCGCGGACGTGTCCTCGAGGCCGTCGTGCAGGCTATGGCTGCTCCAGACCACGCGTTGGCGGCACTGGCCGCACTTGCCGATGCGCTCAAGCTCAACCCGCCTCTCATGGTCGCCGAGCCGATGGCGATCGCGGCCGCACTCGATGAGGACGGGCTGGTAATCCAGGTCGGTGCGCGGATGACGAGCCTGATCCTGGTCCGGCGCGGTGGGCCGATAGCCTTTGGCGCAGTGCCTGCAGGGGGCGGTGCGTTGATCGACGCCCTTTCAGATGCGTTCCGGCTCCCCCCGTCACGCGGAACGGCCGTGCTGCGTGCATACGGTGCGGGCCGGCTGCAAGACTCGGAGCAGGCAGCGATACGGAACGTATTGGCTGCACCGCTGGCGAGTTGGCTTTCGCTCGTCATGCGGGAGCTCAAGTCGTGGGACGTACGGCCGGAGGACTGGAGCCCCGATGTTCACCTGTGTGGAGGGGCAGGCGCGCTGCGTGATCTGCAGCCCCTGGTGTCATCAGTCCGCTGGCTGGAGACCGTACCTTTGCCACGCGTTCCGTCGGTTCGATTGTGGGATGGCTCCAATCTGTCCCAGGTCGCGGACCGGACGATGCCGCGGTGGCAGCTAGACGGTGTGACCTCGCTGTCCGCTGCGGCTTGGCTCCTGCGGAAGCGCGGGCCAGAGACGGCGGACGGTATCTTGCGCTCATCTCTACGGCTTGGTACTCCTGTCTGAGGCACTGCGGCCTGCGGGCAAAGGTGACACACGTCGAGCACACCCCTGTCGAACGACAGTTGCGCAGGTTGCGAGAGTCTAGGTGGAAGTGGATGGAGCAGATCATATACCTCGAAGTAGATGATGACATCCTCGTTGTCCGAGACCGACTGCGCCAAGCGCAGTCGGGGAGCGCGATCCTGGTTGTGCCTGCAGGATGTAAGGCGTTTTCACGCTCGCTGGACCTGCGCCTCCTGCGCCGGCAAGCTGCTGCGCTCGATCTACGGGTCGTCCTGGTGTCGGGGAACGCGGTACTGCGCGATCTGGCAAAGGGAGAGGGACTGCATGTGTTCACGAGTCTGGCCGCTGCCCGGCGCGCAGCCAGACGCCGAAGGAAGTGGAAGGCGACGGACGAGCCCGGGTACGAAGGACTCGTCGCGCGCATCAGGCGGCAGGGACCCCCCTGGTGGTATTGGGTGGTTGGCCCGATCGTGCTGACAGTGGTCCTCGGCGCACTAGTCTGGTCGGCCGTCATGATCTGGCCCAGCGCAACGGTGCACGTGGCACCGGCACAGGAGCCGATCGGGATCTCTGTGTGGGTCGAGGCCAGTATGGGGACCCAGGCCGTGGCCTGGGACAGGATGCAGATGCCAGCGCGCGTGGTGCAGGTAGAGGTCGTAGAACGAGATGAGATTGCGACGACCGGGATCGCCAACGTGGCGGCAGGAAAGGCGGGCGGGACGGTCCTCTTTGTCAACTCGACCGTGCGCCAGGTGCGGCTGCCTCTCGGAACGATCGTGTCTACCTCTGCCGGGACCCCCGTTCGCTTCCAGACGACAGCATCGGCGGTGGTCGATCCGCGAGGGCGAGTACGTGTGCCCGTCCAAGCGTTGGAGCCAGGCCCGGGGGGAAACGTCCCGGCGAATCGGATCAACCGTGTCGAAGGCGCGCTGGCGGCCAGCGTGAAGGTGATCAATGAAGTCGCTACCGGAGGTGGCGAGAGCGACCAGGTGCACCGGGTGACCTACGGGGACAAGCAGCAGCTCAGCGATCTGTTGAAGGAGAAGCTGATTGCCAGGGCGCATGCCGAGATCAGCGCAGTACTTGAGGGCGAATTCCTGCCCATCGAGAGTATGCAGATCAACCCGTACTCGATCCGCGAGAACTATGATCATCACGTCGATGACCAGTCAGACACTCTAGCGCTCGAGACGCGCGGCGTCGTCTGGGGGCTCGCCATCTCGCAGCCTGTGGCAGAAGAGATGACGCGCCGCGCACTGGCGCGCCAGGTGCGTGGTGGATTCGAGATGTTGCCCACGACGATACGCATTTCTCGGGGTAAAGAGATAGATGTAGACCGCGAAACAGGCAACGTCCGTTTTGTGATGGAGGGCGTTGCTCTGATGGAGGCCAAGATCGACACGCCCCTGGTGCAAGAGGCAATCCGCGGCCTACCGCTGGATCAGGCAACTGCGTATCTATCCACGACACTTCCGGTACGCACTGCACCATCCCTGGAGGTGCAGCCATCGTGGATGCCGCGAGTCCCGTGGCTGCCGTTCCGGATCCAGGTTACCGAGGATCAGTTGACGGAGGAAGTGGCAGGTGTACTGCCTGGGCCTTGATGTTGGGGAGCGCCGGACCGGCGTAGCCGTGGGGGAAGTGCTGGCACGTCCGCTTACGACGCTCAAGCGCCGCTCCAAGGAGCGTGAATACGAAGCGATTGGCCGCCTGGTCCGGGAACACGGCACAAAAACGATCGTGGTTGGCCTGCCGCTGAACATGGACGGCTCGAAAGGATTCCAGGCACAGAAGGTCGAGAGGTATGCCTCTGAGTTGAGAGAGGCCATGAGAGAAATGGGGCTGGAGGTGGAGGTCGTGCTGTGGGACGAGCGGTTGTCGACCGAGGAGGCGCAGCGTGCGATGATCGACAGTGAGCAGTCGGTGAGCGAGCGTCGGCATCGGGTTGACCAGGTAGCAGCAACGGTGATCTTGCAGAGCTATCTCGACCATCGCTCGGGCGGTCGCCTGGATGGCGACACACCAACGGAGAGCTAGGCAATGGGCCTATCTACCCAAGTGCGTAACGCAGGTCGTTTTGTCGTATTCGTGGTTGCGATCGTATCGGTGCTGCTCGTGGGGAGCGGAATGGTGGTGTATTTGCGGCAGCACTATGTGAAGGCGGCACCTCCCCCAGAAGGGCGCCCCGGGTTCTCGTTCGAGTCGCCGGACGATTTCTACTTTAGCGTCGTCTTGCGCTCTCGCTACCGCGACGTGATCGCGCCGGCGGGAGGGGACGACACGCCGGTCAGCTTTGTGGTCGAGCCAGGCGAGACGGCGGGCGGCATCGCGGCCCGCCTGGAGGAAGAGGGCCTGGTCAGCGATGCCGGGCTGTTCAAGACATACGTGCGATTCCACGACCTGGACGCGAACCTGGAGGCAGGCGAGCACATCCTCCGCCAGACAATGACCATGGAGGATGTCGCCCACGAGCTGCTTCACGCGCAGGTGCGAGAGACACAGATCACGATCGTCCCGGGTTGGCGGATCGAGCAGATCGCAGAGATGCTGGCCGAGGAAACGGCAATCAGCCCGGAGGAGTTCCTGCTCGTGGCCCGGACGGGTACATTCAACTATAGCTTCCTGGCGGATCGGCCTGCAGGGAGCTCACTCGAAGGCTACCTGATGGCAGACACGTATCGCATACCTGTCGATGCTGACGCTACCAGCCTGATCGAGCGGCTGCTCGATACGTTCGACCAGCGCGTTACAGCCGAGATGCGGCGCGATGCCCAGTCACGTGGGATGACGATCCACGAGATGGTGACCCTGGCCTCGATCGTGGAGCGCGAAGCGGCGATAGATGAGGAGCGCCCGATCGTGGCCAGCGTGTACCTGAATCGTCTCGCTGGACGACTGCCCGAGGCGGATGGCTTGTTGCGGGCAGACCCGACGTACCAGTACGCCCGTGGCTATGACGCGGCAAGCGGCCGGTGGTGGGCTGGGTTTGGCGTAGACGATGTCCTGACCCTCGATGATCCATACAACACCTTCCTCTACCGGGGCTTGCCGCCGGGACCGATCTGCAGTCCGAGCCTGGCCTCGCTAAAGGCGGTGGTGTATCCGGCAGAGACAGATTACCTTTACTTCTATGCCAAGCAGGACGGCTCTGGGACGCACGCGTTCGCCGAGACGTACGAGGAGCACCTGCGCAACCAGGCACGCTATGGTGGGCAGTGATCTCTCGGCTCGGAAGGCCCTCTTTGTCGGTGTAGGTTAACGCTGGGAGGTTCTGGAAGCCGATCTGATAGTTTTTGAGAGACTGCGCGTGGTATAATAGGCGCAAAGTTGAGCCCCATTCTCCAGGTGGGGCTCTGTTTTTTGCGGAAAGGAGCTTGGGTGGAACGAGCGTCGCGCCTGTCGGGGTTCTATCAACTGCCGCTGAGCGAGAGAGTGAATCTGCTCGCAGAGTGGGCCGGGCTGTCGGCGGACGAGCGGGACCTGCTTTCCACGGGTGGGCTGGATGTGGGGCTGGCTGACCGCATGGTGGAGAATGTGGTTGGCGCGTACGCGCTGCCGCTCGGGATCGCCACGAACTTTGTCATCAACGGGCGAGACTATTTGATCCCCATGGCCGTGGAAGAGTCATCGGTCGTGGCCGGGGCGAGTTATGCGGCCAAGCTGGCGCGAGCGGGCGGCGGTTTTGTCACGGACAGCACGCCTTCGGAGATGATCGCCCAAATACAGGTACTGGATGTTGTCGACCCGTGGGCAGCGCGCTTTGCACTACTGGCTGCGCGCGGCGAGCTCTTTGCGCAAGCGGACAGGATCGATCCCGTGATCCAGCGGCTCGGCGGCGGGAGCCGGGACCTGGAAGTGGAGGTGATCGAGCGCTCTGCTGTGGGCCCGATGCTCGAGGTCAGGTTGGTGTACGACTGCCTCGACGCGATGGGTGCGAACACGCTGAACACGATCGCAGAGGCGTTGGCGCCGGCGATTGCCGAGCTGTGCGGGGGGCGCGTGAACCTGCGTATCATCTCGAACCTGGCCGACCGGCGCCTGGCCCGTGCAAGGTGTACTATTCCGGCGGCGGCGTTTGCGACGGATGCCTTTGGTGGTACGGAGGTCGTGGATCGAGTCCTGGAAGCATATGCTTTTGCTGCATGCTCACCCTACCGGGCTGCGACGCACAACAAGGGGATCATGAACGGCATAGATGCAGTCGTCGTCGCCACCGGCAACGACTGGCGGGCCATCGAGGCAGGCGCGCACGCGTACGCGGCGCGTTCGGGGCGCTACACCTCGCTATCTCGTTGGGAGAGGAACGGTGAAGGAGACCTGACCGGCACGCTCGAGCTGCCGATGGCTATCGGATTGGTCGGCGGCGCCACGCGCGTGCACCCGACGGCACGGCTGGCGATCAAGATTCTCGGTGTGGAGAGCGCACGGGAACTGGGTGAGGTGATCGCGGCGGTCGGCCTGGCACAGAACCTGGCAGCGATACGGGCGCTGGCGACAGAGGGCATCCAGCGTGGCCACATGCGGCTGCACGCACGGCAAGTGGCCCTGGCTGCGGGGGCCGAGGGCGACGAGGTGAGCGCGGTAGCGGAGCGGATGGCTTCAGAAGGCGCTGTACACGTCGAGCGTGCCGAGGCCATCCTGCGGGAACTGCGATGAGGAGCCCGGGACGAGTTGAGCTGGGAGAGTGGTTTGGTTGAGAGCAAAGCGATGAAGCCCAGCCGCGAGGTGGGGATCATCGGCTATGGAGCATACGTGCCGCGCTATCGCATCGCGGCAGAGGAGATCGGGCGCGTCTGGCCGGCAGCCGGCTCGACGCCCGTCGAGGAAAAGAGCGTTCCGGGCCTCGACGAGGACTCGGCAACGATGGCGATCGAGGCGGCGCGCAACGCGCTCGCACGATGCGGAGGACTCGATCCGAAGCTGATCAGGGCAGTATGGGTAGGCAGCGAGTCGCACCCCTACGCAGTCAAGCCGACAGGCACGATCGTGGCGGAAGCGATCGGCGCGACGCCGTCGACATTGGGTGCGGATCTCGAGTTTGCCTGCAAAGCGGGCAGCGAGGCCATGCAGATGGCGATTGCGCTCGTTGGGTCGGGTATGGCAGCGTATGCCATGGCGGCCGGCGTCGACACCGCGCAGGGGAGGCCCGGGGATGCGCTCGAACAAACTGCGGGAGCAGGGGGCGCTGCTTACGTGTTCGGCCCGGCAGGTGAGTCCCTCGCAGTGCTTGAGGCTTCGTATTCGTACGTGACCGATACGCCTGATTTCTGGCGGCGGCCGTACCAGCACTTTCCCCAGCATGGCAGCCGTTTTACCGGGACGCCAGCCTACTTCCGGCATCTGCTGGGAGCGGGCAGTGGGTTGATGGAGGAATTGGGCTATTCGGCGGCGGACTTTTGCCACGTCGTCCTTCACCAGCCCAATACGCGTTTTCCAACGCGTGCGGCACGGGACCTTGGTTTCAAGCCCGAGCAGTACCGCACGGGTTTGCTCGCGCCCCGGATCGGAAATACCTATGCGGGTGCGATGCTGGTGGGCCTCAGTGCGGTGCTGGACGTAGCGGAGGCTGACGACCGGATCCTGGCTGTGTCCTATGGCTCTGGGGCGGGGAGCGATGCCTTTGTGTGGAAGGCAACCGAGCAATTGTCGGCACGGAGGGATCTCGCGCCAAAGACAGAGACCTATGTTGCCCGGCGGGAGCCGATCGACTATGGTTTGTATGTGCGCTACCGTAAGAAACTGTACGCGCACTGAGTCGAGGAAGACGTATGCGTGATGTGAGTATCATCGGCATCGGCCAGACGCCGGTAGACGAGCATTGGGGCAAGTCTCTGCGTCACCTGGCGGCCGATGCTGTCCTGGCAGCGATACAGGATGCGGCTGTCGAGCGGGCGGATGCGCTCTATGTGGGGAATATGCTCTCAGGCGTGATCGCCGGACAGGAGCATCTGGGTGCCCTGATCGCTGATTTTGTCGGGCTGCGAGGCATCGAGGCCTTCAAGGTGGAGGCGGCATGTGCCTCGGGCGCGGCAGCAGTTCGGTTGGGGTACATTGCGGTGGCAGGTGGGCTGGCGGATGTGGTGATTGCCGCCGGCGTGGAAAAGATGACGGACGAGTCAAACGAGGTCGTGACGAGTGGGCTGGCTATGGCGGCCGATGGAGACTATGAGCTGCCGCACGGCGTGTCCTTTGTGGCAATCAACGCGATGCTGATGCGGCGTTACATGCACGTGTACGGCGTTTCGCACGACGATTTCGCCAACTTTGCGGTGGTCGCGCACCAGAACGCAGTCAACAACCCAAACGCTCGCTTTCAGTCCTCACTGCCAACGTCGCGGTTCCTGGATGCACCGATGATCTGTGAGCCGATCAGCTTGATGGACTCGTCACCGATCGCCGATGGCGCAGCAGCCGTCGTGCTCTGCGCCACCGAGCTGGTAAAGGACCCTGCCCGGGCGGTACGGATTCGCGCTTCGGCTGTCGCTACGGACTGCCTATCCCTGCACGATCGGCGGGATCCGCTGCGCCTGGACGCGGTCGAGATGTCAGCACAGAAAGCGTACATGCAGGCGAGTGTGGCACCAACGGATATCGACTTTTTCGAGTATCACGATGCGTTCACGATCATGGCTGCACTTTCGCTTGAGGCGAGCGGCTTTGCCAGGCCTGGCAGGGCCACGGAATTGGCGCGAGAGGGCGCGATTGCGCTAGATGGGCGCATTCCTGTAGCGACGATGGGTGGGCTGAAGGCACGTGGCCATCCCGTCGGAGCGACCGGTGTGTACCAGATCGTCGAGGCGGTTCAGCAGCTCAGGGGCGAGGCAGGGGCAAACCAGGTCGCTGGGGCCAGCCTCGGTATGACGCAGAATATCGGCGGGAGCGGTGCGACGGTCGTGACGCACATCCTGGAAGCCTAGCACCCTAGCGCGGGTATGTCATCATGCGAGCCAATGCGCTCGGAGAGCAAGGAGTAGATCGATGGGTATTCCCCAATACTGGCGGTTACAACAGCAAAACTACCGGCTGATGGGCGAGGTCTGCAATCGCTGTGGAAAGCGCATTTTTCCGCCCCGCGATGTGTGCCCCGAGTGCGCCCAGCCAGCATACGAACCCTATCAGTTTAGTGGCAGGGGAGAGGTGTATTCCCACACCGTCGTGTACAGTGCCCCTGCCGGATACGGAGAATATGCCCCATATGCGGTGGCGTTGATCAAGCTAGAGGAAGGACCGCTCGTCACTGCACAGTTGACGGACGTATCTCCCGACGAGGTCGAGATCGGTATGCCGGTGGAGATGGTCACGCGCAAGATCCGTGAGTTCGGCGAGGAGGGCGTGATCGTGTACGGGTACAAGTTCCGGCCTGCCGGACAGCTTGCCGAGATGAAAGCTGGCTGATAGACGACTCGTACGCCCTGGGTACTGCTCTGGCGGGCTCGTGTAGCCCTCGATCGTCCCGTGAGGTCCGTGAGCCACCGAGCGCTGTCGTGAATTCCATGGCCGCCGTGCTTGGTGGCTCACGTTACGTCTGCTACCCAACTCTTTTTTTGCCTTTTGGGCGCGGATGCACTACAATAGGTGCCAGACGGTAGACAGAAGGACGTATCTGCCGGGGGACGATGAGCACGTTCCTGCAATGCAGGCACAGGAGGCCAACTTGGTCGTTCGTAGTCAGGCCGTGTTGAAGCAGATGTTGGAGGAAGAGCGCGATCGCCTGGAAGAGCAGATCAGGCATGCCGAGTCCAAGGTGGATGGGGACGTCGGCTATGGGAACCACATGGCGGATGATGCGACAGAAGCGTTCGAACAAGCGCGCGATCTGTCGGTGCGCACTCGCCTGGAGCACACACTGCACGAGGTGCAGGACGCGCTGAACAAATTCGATCGCGGCACGTACGGTATCTGCGAGAACTGTGGCAGCAAGATCGACTGGGCACGTCTGGAGGCCAAACCCGAGGCCCGGCTGTGCATCACGTGCAAGCAGAGGAGCGATTTTGGCCGCTAGGGAGCGAATGCCAAAGGCGGGATGGTGGATCCTGCCGTTGGTCGCAGCAGTAGCACTCGCGCTCGACCAGTGGACAAAGTACCTGGTCGCATCGAGGCTCGAGCTGTACGAATCGTGGGCGCCGTTCCGGGCTTTGGCGAGTGTGTTTACGATCCACTATGTGACCAACACAGGCGCGGCTTTTGGCCTGTTCCAGAATGGCAGCCTCTTTTTTGTCATCGTCGCTGTCGTGGTATCCGTGGTGATCGTCTCATACTACCGTCACCTGGAGGAGGGGCAGTGGTTGATCCGGTTGAGCCTCGGTCTGCAGTTGGCGGGCGCGCTGGGGAACCTGATCGATCGCATCCGGGTGGGCTATGTGATCGACTTTCTCGACTTTCGGATATGGCCCGTTTTCAACCTGGCTGATGCGTCGATCGTGTGCGGCGTGATCCTCCTGGCCTACCTGCTGTTGCGCGAGGAACGCCAGGAGAGCCAAAGGCTCGAATCGGCGGATGGAGCCGAATATAGCGGATGACTGAACATCCGGGCAGAATGCGAGTGGGACAGGCCGAGGAGAGTTGCCTCGGCCTTGTTGTTGTTGGCGCGAGAGGCGGCCTGGGAGTACGCACAACATGCGCGACCGCGTTGAGCTAGCGTATACAGGCGAGGGGGAGCGCGTCGACCGGTTCCTGGCTGCGCAGATCCCTGACGTCTCGCGAAGCCAGGTGCAGCGCTGGATCGAAGATGGCCTGGTCACCGTCAATGGGGCGGAGACCAAACCCAGCCGGCAACTTGCGCCGGGCGACGTCGTGCGCGCAGAGCCACCTGAGGAAGCGCTGCCGAGGCTCGAACCCGTGCAGATGGACCTGGAGGTCGTCCACGAAGATGAGGACTGTGTGGTGATCTGCAAGCCGGCCGGGCTGGTGGTGCATCCGGCGGCAGGACACTGGCAGGACACGCTCGTCAACGGGCTCCTGGCGCGCTACCCGCAGATGGCAGATATGGCTGATCCTGCGACAAGGCGAGGGCGGCGGCCCGGGATCGTGCACCGGCTCGACAAGGACACGTCGGGCCTCATGGTGGTGGCCATGTACGAGGCGGCGCGCCGCGACTTGCTGCGCCAGTTTCACCGGCGGAGCGTGGAAAAGGCTTACCTGGCACTCGTGCACGGCCGCTTGGCAGAGGCGCAGGGGCGCATCGTCGGGCCTATTGGACGGGACCCGCGGAACCGCAAGCGCATGGCTGTGGTGAGCAGAGGGCGGCGCGCCGTGACCGAGTACGCAGTGCAGTCGTATCTCTATACGCCGCACGGCACACGGCTGTGGTACAGCCTGGTCGAGGTACACCTGGTGACGGGGCGGACGCACCAGATCCGTGTCCATTTCGCCCATTTGGGGCACGCGGTCGTGGGTGATCGCACCTATGGCAGGCGCAGGGAGCACATTGCCTGCCCGCGGCAGTTCCTGCACGCGCATCGGCTGGGGTTTCATCACCCGCGCGACACACGTTGGATGAGTTTCGAGTCGGCGCTACCTCCGGACCTGGAGCAGGTGCTGTCTCAACTAGAAGCGGTCGTCTGAGCACGCCCGTTGCCAGGCATGCGCAGCCAGCTCATCAGAAAGAGCAGCCCCCAACACAGGAGCGTGCCCTCTGGCACGTGCAGCGCACCGATCATGAGCCAGTTCAGCGACATCAGCCAACCAGCGACCTGGCCAAGGCCAAACCCGACCCAGGCAGCCGTGAGGTAGAAGACCAGGTCGCGTGGGCTGCCATTTCGCAACAGGTTGAACAGCACAGCATAGATGCTGGCGACGACGATGGCCAGGACAAGGGATGGCGAGACCAGGAACACATTTCACCTCATAGTTGGCTCGTGATGAGACCGCCCCCCAGGACGACCTCTGACTGGCAAAAGACGGCACCCTGGCCGGGCGTGATGTCGCGCAGTGGCTGTGCAAAGCGGACCTCGGCGCGGCCACCGGGCAGCGACGTCACCGTAGCCGGGACGGGATGTGCACGATAACGGATCTTGACCTCGGCAGTGACCGGCCCTGACGGCGGATGGCCGGCGACCCAGCGTACCTCCTCGGCGATCAGGCGGTCACGGCCCAGCTCTGCTCTCCCGCCGACGATCAGCGCATTCTCTTTCACATCCAGGCGCAGGACATAGAGCGGCTCGGGCGCAGCGATGCCGATCCCGCTGCGCTGGCCCACCGTGTATTCGGCTAGGCCGCGGTGCTGTCCGATGCGCTGCCCGGCGCTGTCACGGATCGGGCCCGGCGCAAAGGCCTGCGGCGCATACTGGCGCAGGAAACGGCGATAGTCGTTGTCGAGGATGAAGCACAGGTCCTGACTCTCCTCAGCTCGTGCAGCGGGCAGCCCGCGTTCCTGCGCCAACGCGCGGACACGCGCTTTCGTCCACTCGCCAAGCGGAAACAGCGCGCGCGACAGCTCGGCCTGGCCGAGCACGTACAAAAAGTAGGACTGGTCCTTGCGGCGGTCGATCCCCTTGAGCAACTGCCACTGGCTACGTGCAGCGTCCCAGCGAACGCGGGCATAGTGGCCTGTGGCCAGCTTGTCCGCGCCGAGCGCGGACGCGTGCTCTAGCAGATGGCCGAACTTGATCTCGCGGTTGCAGTACAGGCAAGGGTTTGGCGTGCGACCTGCACTGTACTCGGCAACAAAGCGGTCGACCACCCGATCCTTGAAGGGAGCGGTCACGTCGAGGACGTGCAAGCGAATGCCCAGCGCGTCTGCCACCTGCCGTGCGCCTGCGGTCGGGTCGTGCGCAGGCACGGATGTGGCCGAACCTGCAGCAGCATCCGCTTCGTGCCACAGGCGCATGGTTACGCCAAAGAGATCGTAGCCCTGCTCGAGCAAGAGCAGGGCGGCGACCGCGCTGTCCACGCCACCGCTCAACGCGGCTGCTACCCGCTGTCCTGCCACGTCAGGCTAGCTCCCCAGGACAGATGCGTGCCGGGCGACGATCAGGTCTCGCTGCTTGATCACGCGGTCGACGCGGTGCGCCAGCGCGTCGTAGGGTGGATCGTTTAGCACGGCCAGCGAACTGGCGGACTCGACAAGCTCGATCATCTCTTCCCGCGGAAAGCGGCTCGATTCCCAGGCCATGACCAGCGCGCCGCTCGGTGGGAGGAGGTCCGCCCACACGGGGAGTGCTCCTCCGAGCAAGGCCTCGAGCTCTCCATGGTGCTGGATGCCATACGGCAGGTCGGTCACGATCAGGTGCGGCCGAAAGCCGGAGATCAGCGCGGCGGATTCGGCAGTGTCGCCATCGGCCAGCAAGCACTGCTGTTCCTGATCCTTGCCGATGGTAAAGAGGTAGCGCCGGCCAAGGCCCTTGAGCCGCTCGCGCTTGAGGCGAGCGGCGATGCCGTGCGTCCGCACAAAGCCCTGCAGGTAGGTGACCGTCGACTCGACGTCCCCGGCGTTGTGATCGACGCCTGCGGCGCTCGCGCCGAGGATGAGGGCGGCAAAGAGCGTCGTCCCGCCACCACACAGCGGGTCGAAAACGCGGAGCGTATCCCACGGGCGGTCGGCGAGGGCACTGCTGGCGCGGGCGACGTTGCACATGAACTGGGTAAACATCTCGTTGGTCTTGCCCCGGTAGCGGCGCGTGGTGAGCAGGTCGGGCGGCAGGGTCCACTGGACGTTCGTCTCGATCGGGCGCAGGAGCGGCCCTGCGACGTCGGCGATGTACTCGTAGTGCAGAAAGAAAGCGCTGGTCATGGCCAGCATGCCCAGTTCCCGCGCCTGCGCCGCGTCGGGCTCGGCCGGCAGCTCGAACTGCAAATAGTCCAGCCCACCTAGCGTGCGCGGGCGGATCTCGTCGATCTGGGCGCCGAGCGTGCTCAGGCGCAGCTCGTAGGGGGCCAGGGCGCTCGCCAATTCGGCATATTGGGTGCTGCGCTGGGGCGCAATCTGGGCAAGAATGCTGGGCATTACTGCAGACCCTCCTGACGCTGTAGATCGGCCAGAAGCGCCAGCCACACCTCGTCGGCGCGAGGGACCAGGGCACGAGCGTGAAGGTCGTCATGCATGCCAGTCGCGGGCCGGTCGGCCTGGAAGCCAGCCAGGTAGACGGGCCCCGCGTCGAGGTCGGGCGTGATCGTGCGCACGG
>CAZLMZ010000065.1:12657-14318 GCA_964560475.1 uncultured Anaerolineae bacterium | reverse complement strand
GCCTATCTCACCTCAATCCGGCACTCGCCAACCAGGCACGAGATCCGCAGCTCTCCCCCCTCCTCGAACACCTGCACGCTCACGCTCTGCCGGTCTCCGCCCAGGTCGCTCTCGACCCGCATGTGCTCCTCGCCGAACGGGTCAAAGGCCACCGCCGCCGTGCCCGACGCCAGGTGCAGCGGCAGCGTGCGCACCGGTGACTTGGACTCCGCCACGAACATCGTACACGTTGCCCCTTGGGGCAGCACGAAAGCCTTCTGCGCCAGCCCCTGCTCGCACCCGGGCGGGATCGCCGCGCTGATCTCCTCGGGCTGGAGCGCCTGCTTTGGAACCAGCGCCTTGCCCAGCCCCTCCAGCCAGCCGGGGGTCTCGCCGAGCGCCGGCTGCGACCCGCGGCTTGCCCCCACGGCCACGGCGGCGGCAAACAGCACCGCCAGCACGACCAGGAGGACGACCAACGTTCGTAGGCGCATGCGACCTCGCTCCCCCTATGGGCTCGTGGTGGGAAACACCGTTGTGAGGAACCCAGGGTTCGCCAGCACGGGCCTGTCCGTGATGATCTTGATCCCGGTGAGGACGCGCGGCGCCGGCTCGAACAAATAGTTGTTCGTGAACTGCCGGTTGTTGTTCCAGAACACCTGGTCCACGGCCGACAGCGTCTTGCCGTCCTGGGTGACCGTGAACGTGATCCGGTGGACCAGCCCCGGCTGTGTCTCCACGTCAAAGCTCATCGGGTCCCCCGTATAGGCCACCGTGGCCTGCCCCCACGTGCACTCTGGGTCGCCGATCAGCGTCGTGCACAACTGGCTCGCCAGCCCGCCGCTGGCGACGACGATCCTGGCCTTGCCCGTGATAGAGACGTTGACGCTCTCCCCATCCCGGTCGACTTGCAGCTTGGTCATGTACGGCGAGTTCGACTCGTCCCCGTTCCACGATCCCGTGTAGCGGTTGATCGCCTGGACCACGGCGGTAGCCGCGGCGCCGGCTGTCGCCGTCGCCTCAGCGATCGCATCCGCAGTTGCCTGAGCCTCCGCAGCCTGCTGAGCCTCGGCCGTGGCCGTCGCCCGGGCCACCGCCTGTGCTGTCTCGGCTGCCACCGTCGTCTGCGACGCCACCGCCGTGCCCGTCGCCCGGGCCTGCGCTGTGGCTGTGGCATTGAGCGCGGCGCGCGTGATCGCGGCCTCGGCGGTCGCCGTCGCCTCGGCGGCCCTCCTCTGCCCGTCCGAGCGCAGCACCAGGAACACCACGATCCCCGAGACGATGACCACCCCCGCGACCACGGCCACGATCCACCACGGGAACTTGCGCGGCTCCTCCTCTGGCTCTGGCACCTGGAAAATCACCGTCGGGCCCGGGCTGTAATTCTCCTCCGGATCTTCCACGTCCACCATGTCCAGCCGAAAGCGATAGCTCCCTGCCGGGGCATTCCCCGGCGGGGCGATCTGGACCCTGTATTGCTCGGTCTCGGCGATCTCGAAATCCCTCTCCTCCGGCGGGACGACGGTCAGCCATCCCGAGAGGTCGGCAGTCGTATCGGACTCGCCCTGGTCGAACATCAGCCGGCTGCGGCCGCGCAGCGCACGCCCACTGACGTTGGAAACGCTGAAAGCGGCCTCCCCTCGCCGGTCAGCGCCCAGGATCACGCTGTTTGTCACTGCACT
>CAZLMZ010000065.1:6674-12557 GCA_964560475.1 uncultured Anaerolineae bacterium | reverse complement strand
CGGCACGCGTACGCGGATGTGAAACGGGCGCTGCCGGCCCTGCTCGTCGGTCACGTGCTCGTCCACCTCGAACCCCGCCACGCCCGTCGCCGTCTCCAGGAACAGCACCAGCCCGCGCGCCGTCCCGCGCCACCTCGACAGCTCGGCCGCCGCGGCGATCAGCTCCCGCAGCCGCCCCAGCCCACTCGCGATCGGCGGCGCGGGAAACGTGGCGGCGTCCATCTCTTCCGGTGAGCCGGCCAGCAGGCGGCCCAGGTCCACCCAGCTCGCCAGGTAGGCCACGAACTCGTCCGGCGTCCGGTACGGGCTCAGGAAAGACGGCAGATCCGCCAATACTGCCTCGTCCGGCGCGTGCAGTGCCGCCATCGCCTCCAGGATCCCCGCCAGCGGGCTGCCTGGCCGGATCGTGCGCTGGAATACGCCCGGCAGCAGGCCCTCGATCTCACTCCGCCTCATCTTCGCTCACCACCTCGATCTCGTGCGCGCCCGAGCAAAAGAGCCAGGTCGGCGGGAGCGTCACCTTGTCCGCAAACTCTACCGCCGAGGCCGATTCGTACTGCTCGCTCCCCTCCTGGCTGCGAAACACCCCCTCCTCCGTACCCGCCATCACCCACCCCGGCCTCGCCGCCACCGTCATCACCGGCTGAAAGCGGCCTGGATCGCGCAGTGGGAGCCCGCACCGCACGTCGGGGGCGCCCCACTGCGCCGGCCTCGCGTCGGGATCGAGTCGCAGCACCCCCATGCGATGGCTGGCTGCCAATACCTCGGTCCCCAGGAAGGTCAACCCCCGGCAGCTTCCTCCCTCCCACCCGGTCCCAAAGGGCTGCCACCCCTCTGGTGGATCCTGCGATCCCAGCAGCTCGCGGCGGAAACACCCCTTCCCCGGATCGTCCGGCCCCGCAGCGTAGGCCCCCGCCCACAGGAACGTCCGGACATTGTCGTACTGCACCGCCAGCACGCGAATGTCCTCCCCCTGCAGCCCGATCTGGCGGAACGTGTTTCGTTTCCCCCCCTCGTGCGACAGGAAGCAGCCCTTTGTTTGCTGTGCAGCCACGGCCACGCTCACCTGGCCGCGCACCTCTCTCGCCACTGCCACGGCATAGAGTCCCAGGGCCGGGTCCTGCGGGTCCACCAGCACCTGCACCGGGCTGCTCCCGGCGGTCAGGGCAACCTCGTACAGCCCCGCGTCCGTCGCCATCAGCAGCACGGCCACCCCCTCGCGCAGCGTCCAGTCCACGTCGTTGATCTCGAACGCCGTCGCCGTGGGCGCGCCCTCCCACGACTCGCCGCAGTCCCGGGAGATGCGAATGCGCGAACCCTCCTCTCCCGTCAACCGCGTCACCACCGCCAGCAGCCCGGCCCGGCTGCCAAAGGGGCGCACGATCTCGATCTCTTCGCCTGCAAACTGCCCCACCCGCTCCCAGCCCTCGCCCTCGTCCAGCGAGCGAAACAGCGTGTCGCCGCACCCCACGTACCAGGTTTTCGCCTGGAAAGCGTCGGCGGCGACGGCGCGCACCGATCCCTCGGGCACGTCGTCCACCTGCATGCGCACCTGGTCGACCCACAGCACGCCCGGCTCGGCCAGCCCGACGTCGTACACGTGCGAAGCGCGCAGCGACTGCCCGAACGGCCACCCGCTCTCGCTGTACGACGTCGGCAGCGGGTTGATCGTCCCGTACAGCCGGTCCAGCACGCGCTGCCTGACGGCGGCCTCGTTCTCCTGCCGGCGCACCACGATGCGGGCGCTCACGCGTACCGCCTTGTACCGTGCCCAGTTCACCACGCACACGGTCCCCAGCGGCCGGCGCGCGTCCAGGTCGCGCTGGATCTGCTCCTGGATCGATGCCGTCTGTTGCGCCTGCAGCGCCTCCACCGTCACCTGCCCGGGCCCGCGCCGCTCCTCCCCCAGGTACGGCACCAGCAGCACCTCGACCGTGCCCGGCACCGCGTGCGCCCACAGTGCAGACTGCGTGATCGCCCTGGCCCGCGCCACCGCACCCGCCGCGCGCAGCGCGCGGCTCTCGAAATCGCGTGCCGTCACCACTCTCTCCAGGGCGTGCAGGTCTTGCGGGCCCCGGATCAGGGCATTGTCCACCGATTCCGCCGCGCGCCCGCCCGTGGCCGCAGCAGGGTTCGTCACCGCCACGCCCGGGATCGGGTCCTTGAGTACCTTGAGCGTCTCTGCCGCCACGTTTCCCGTGCCGCCCCCACCGCGCCGGTACCACAGCCGGATCTCACGCCCCGCTGCAGGGATCGCGGCCAACGACCGCGTCATCTCTTCCAGCGTCCCGTCCGCGCCTGCCACGCGCGCCGCAGGCGCAAAGGTGATCGTCCCGCTCAGCCGGTCCACCGTGTAGACAAAGGGATCCGGCCCCACGTAGGTGAAATTGTCCACGCCCCGCCAGATGCGGTACACCTTGCCGCCGTATTCCCGCGCCGGCACCCGCTCCTCCCTCTCTCCCGGCGGGCTCTCGACCCCCACCACCAGGTCCAGTTCGTCCCCCGTGGGCGCAATGATCGGCGGCTGGCGTGCCTGCAGCGAGAGCCCCGCCAGGCCCGTCCCCAGGCCCGCGAGCTCCCCCTCCACCAGGTCACAATGGTATGCCACCACCTCGACCGCTGTCTCCCCGGCAGCGATCGTCGCCGTCCTCGCCGTGCTAAAGATGGGAGGCTCCTCGGACGCGCTGGACCGCCCGACCGTCACCCGTGTCCCGGCAGGGATCTCGATCGGGCTCCCGCCGGGCCCGCTCCGGCTAAAGCGCAGCGTCACCACCGCCGCAGACGGGGGCTGCAGCCGCACGCCGATCAGGTTCAGGAACTCGACGTAGGCCTTTTCCGGAAGCCGGTTCAGCCGGTAGATCATGGTCTCGGTCAGGTGGGCAAAGAGCTCGAGCAGGACCATCCCCGGGTCTCCGGCCGACAGGTCGGTCCACTCTGGGCACGACTGCCGGACGCGGAGCACCGCCTCCTCGACCAGTTGGCTGAAATCGCGGTCGTCCAGGTTGGGCGATGGCAGCGGCATCACACCTCCTCTCCTGCCAGGTGCACGGCATACCCCACCTGGTCCACCTGCTGTGTAGCGCGGATCCGGTACCGCAGCACAATGTCCAGCCGCTCCGGACGCTCCGGGCTGCTGCTGGCGTCCAGCTCCAGGATCTCGATCCGCGGCTCCCAGCGCTCCAGCGCACGTCGCACGTAATGGATCGCCAGCCCGGCGGTGGCGTCGTCGTTGGGGGAAAACATCAGTTCGCTCAACTCGCAGCCGTAATCCGGGAGCATCACCCGTTCCCCCGGGGCGGTCGAGAGCAGCAGCAGGATCGCCTGGCGAATGGCGTCGGCGTCCTCCACCATGCCGATCCTCCCCTGTGCCGACACGTGCAGCCCCGGCTGCTCCCGCGTCCGGTCATAATCGGGGTGCACGAACTGCCAGGCCCGGTAACGCGCCATCATCCTCCCTCGCTCACCAGCCGCTGCCCTGGGTCGCGGACGTGGTAATTCACGGTGCCCGGAGGGGTGCCATCCGTCAGGCCCGTCACCGTGTCCAGGCAGATCCGCCGCCCCTCGATCGTGACCCAGTCAGAGTAGCCCTCCTTGACCACGAGCGTGCGCTGGCACGGCTTGATCGTGACGCTGACGTTGGGACACCCGTGGATCGGGCGGCCCTCCGGGTTCCGCTCCACCAGCACGCGTCGCCCCTCGATCGTCACCACCTCCTGTGTGGCTTCGAGCTCCACCGTCCCCAGCTCGTGCGCGCAGACCACGACCGCGTCTTCCGTCATCACTCTCACCGTCAGCCTCGCTGAAAGTCGATCTGGTCCCCCCGGATCACCACCTTGCGCCCGGGGGCCTCCAGCTCCAGGTCGGTTGCCGCGTGGATCCGCACCACCTCTGGGGTCAGCTCGACGACGTTGCCGCTGCTGTCCTCCAACCGGATCGCCTGTCGCCCATCGTCGAGCACCACGCGCTGCCCGCCGGGCGTCTGGAGCGTATAGCGCCGTGTCCTCCCTCCCTCGACGCCGCTGTCCGCTGGGCCTTCCATGCCATACAGCCCCCCCATCACCACGCCCGCGCCTGGCTCTCCGTGTGGCAGCAGCACCAGCACCCGGTCGCCCACGTCGGGCAGGACCACCATCCCCTTGTTCCTCCCCGCACCCGCGCTGACGACGTGCATCCACTCCGTCTCCACGTCCCCGTACCCCGGCAGGGAAACCCGCACGCGGCCCAGCCGCTCCGGATCGCTCACCGCCGTGACGATGCCCAGCGCGTGCTCGCTCGCCGCAGCCCGCTCCCCTTCGCCGGACAGCACGGGCGGCAGCGTCGAGAGTTCAGAGACGAACCCCTTGCGGTTGTCGATCGTGTGCCTGACCTCGGTCAACACATAGCGCCCTGCCAGGCTCTCGTCCACCCCCTGCACCGCCACCGGGGTCCCGGGCCGCAGCCGGGGGTTCCCCTCGGCCACGCCCCACAGCGCCACCTCGTACGCCACGCGGCGGTCGAGTTCCGCCTGGGCGGCCATCTGTGCGTGCCCATCGTCCTCCAGGTGCTGGCCCACGTGGTTGCGCTCGCCGTTCCCCCCCAGCCGGCTGGGCGGCACCTCTGCCCCGACCTCGCGCCCGATCCGCGCGCTCGAGGCGCGCCCCTCGTACGGCTCGACGCGCAGCGGGTCCCAACCGGCAAAGCGAACGGCGCGGCACGCCGGCTCCCCGTTCAGCTCCACCCTCGCCTCGAGCAGCGATTCGCCCAGCACGAGCGGCACCGCCTCTTCCGCCATCCCCGCCAGCGTCACCAGGTGGAGCGTCTCCTCGCGCAGCACCAGGTACAGCCCCGCCTCGGCTGCCATGTCCGCCAGCAGGTCCAGGTCGCTGCGCCGGTGCTGCACCAACCTCCGCCGCATCGGCCCGGCAGCCGCCGCGCGGACGCGCAGGCCCACCTCTGCCCCCAGTTCCTGCGCCAGTTCGCTGACCGTCACCTGGACGAATGCGCGGACCGACTGGCGCTTGCGCAGGCGGTGCAGCAGGTCGTAGGCGCGCACGCGCACCTCGCGCTGCCTGGAGGGGCCGTACGCGTACTCGACTGCCGTCACCTCGCCGCTAAACAGCGGCACCCCCGCCCCATCCACCGCCACGCGCAGTCTCGCTCCCGGCTGGAGCCGGTCCGATACGGCCACCGGCCCCGGGGGATCGGAAAAAACGAGCTCGCACAGCGCCGGCACGGAGAGGCGCGCCTGTACGTGGACGGCGTTCAGTGCACGGGTCTCGTCCGCCGGCAGGGCCGTCCCGTCCGCAAACAGCGTCACCCTCGGCGTGGTGGTCAACGGGCTCAAGAAACCTCTCCCATCGCCGAGGCCGGTGGCACGCGCAGCAGCCGGCCTGCCCCCAGGTGCATGGGGTCGTCGATCTCGTTGAAAACCGCCAGCAGCCGCCAAAAGGCCGCGTTGCCATAATAGCGGTAGGCGAGCTGGTCGAGCCGCTCGCCTGCCGCCAGCCGGGTCGCGGGCGGCGTAGGCCCTTCTGCGCGGGCCGGTGGCGCTCCCCCTGCCTGCTCCGCCCCCTCCCCTCCCTCTGCCTCCTCAGCCCGCCCCGCGATCGCGGCCACGATCACCTCGGCCGTCGACTGCTCCGCCGCCTCCACCAGCGGCTCGACCGCGTCCTTGACCTGCTGCACTGCCTCCGCGATCTGCGCCGCCGCGCCCTCTCTGCGCTCCGGCACATCAAGGTCCGCCAGCGCCTCCCGGATCGTGTCGCGCGCCGCGGTGACCGGCGCCAGCAGCGCCGGCTGGACCAGGGGAGCCAGCGCTTCCACGCGCCCCTCCAGGTTCGCCCAGGCATCGCCGATCCGGGCCGGGGCCTCGGCATCCTCTGCCGTCTCCTCGCGCACGCTCGC
>CAZLMZ010000065.1:4201-6574 GCA_964560475.1 uncultured Anaerolineae bacterium | reverse complement strand
CGAGCGCGTCTGCCGCAGGCGCCAACGCTTCGCTCGGCTCCCGCACTGCAACCAGCCCCAGCGCCTCGTCTGCCTCGGCCATGTTCTTGAAAGCCGTGCCGATCCGGGTCACGGCCCCCGCGATCGCCCGCGCGGCAGCTCGCTTCCCCGTGGCCCACAGGACGCTGCTTGCCGCCGCGATCTGGCCCAGCACCGGCCCGATCGTGTGCATGGCCACCGCCTTGCTCGTCTCCCTGACGCTGGCCATGCGCTCGGCGATGGCATCCAGCGCGGACCGGATCCCCTGCATGGCCTTTTGCCCGGCCTCCGAGGCCATCTCTCCGGCGGCCTGCGCCGCCGAGGCGATCGCCCTCGCGCCCGACTCGATGTACGGTACCGCCACCGCGATCACTGCGGCGGCCTTGGCCCTGACCGCCCGGGCGACGACTGCCGCAGCGCGAGGGAGCGCGCGGGCCAGCGGGCGCACGTTGTCCAGCAGCCCCTCTATCGCCCGCGCGACGGCGCGCTCGGCCGGCGAGACGAGCCTCTTGACCGTTTCCGCCATGGACCGGATCGCAGCCGACGCCCGCGCAGCCACCGCGGTTGCCGTGGACACGATGCGCGCCTTGGCAGCCGACGCCATCTCTGCCGCCGACGCCCGCAGCTTGTCGAGCCCCTCCCGGATCGCCTGTGTCACAGGCGACGGGGTCGCCAGCCACTCCTGGATGCCGGCCACGGCGGACTCGACCGCCGCCGAGATTCGCCCCCCAACGGATAGCAGCCAGGCGCCGGCAGGCGTCTCTGCGATCGCCGCTGCGAGAATGTCGGCAGCCACCGTCAGCGACGTACCCACCGACATCGCCGTCACCGGCAGTGCAGGCGCCAGGCCCGGGGCAGCGCCTCCGCCGAGGTGCTCGTGCACGCGCACCGCCGATTCGGGGACGTTCAGGCTGGCTGCGGCGAGGGCGGCCGGAGAAAACGAGGGCTGTCTCGCCCGCGAGCGCGCGGCCTCCGCTTCGGCACGAAGCAGCCTCATGCGCAGCCAGGAACGCTGCGGGGTGCCGCCGGAGGTGAAACTCTCCAGCCGCTCTGCCACCGCCACCACCACCCCCGGGATGTTCCACGACTTGCCCCAGATGAACCGCACCAGCGGCGGCCGCCCCCCGGCGCCGCCCCCGGCCCAGTTCTCTGCCAATCGCCACAGCGGCGCGGTCAGGTTGCGCACGTCGTCGCGGGACACGGTCGAGCTGGCCAGCGACACGTCGAACAGCAGGTCGAGCTGCAGCTCCGTATAGCCCCCGCCCGTGTACAGCAGCGGATCGTCGGCCAGCCCCTCCCCCGTCAGGCGTCCCGTCGCCGAATGCCTGGGCTGGATCCCGGCTCGCCGCCGCAGCACCAGGGACTCGGGGTTGAGCAGGCATCGCAGGCGCTCGTTGGTGCCTTCGATCAGTAGAGCGACTCGTTCCACAGCACTCCCTTCTGCTCCTCGTCCAGCCGCTGACGCCGTCGCCAGGCGCGCATCGCGTCCTCCACGCTCTCCGCGCTGCGCGGCGGATCGGCTGCCCAGTCCCCTGCTTCGGGCAGTTCGGGCCAGCGGCGTGCCGCGAGGTCTCTTACCGGTTCAGGGCGCGCCGTCCTACCCCTCTGTTGCGGGATATAGTCCGCCCCATCCCGGGCGTCTGGCGCAGGTGCAGTCTCTGGCAGCCCGTCCCCCGCTTCGACGTCCGTGTCCCTCTGCCCCGCTGCGTCGAGCAGCGCGAGGGGTTGGTCTGTCCCTCCCTCCCCGTGCACGTACGCTTCCTCGCCGGGCAGCGCAGGCCATTTCCCTGGGTGAAAAACCACCCCGCCTGGCACGGGAGGGATGCGCTCCAGGTTAGGTTCCCCCGGTCGCCTTTCCGGCGCGAGTGCCTCGCCTGGCATCCCGGGTGCGAATCGCCCTTCTCGATCTCCCTGCCCCTCCTCCGGCCTGGGCCGCGGGCGGCTTGCCCTCCGTGGCTCGATCACGGCGCGCGCCCACTCGAGCGGCGACCACGCCCGTCGACGCGGGCGGGTTGGCGCCTCTGGGATGCCAGTCAAGGGCGGGGCGCTGCGTTCCTCCCGGCCCGCCCCCTGCGGCTCCCCGCTGGCCGGGCGTGGGCCTGCCGGTGCGGCTGGCACCTCTGCCCGGCGACGTCCGGACCTCCCACGCTCGCCGGCTGGCGGCGCCAGGGGGCCATCCCGGTTGGGGAAATCGCCGCTGGATCTCGCACGCTCACCCTCACCCTGTGGGTAGGGCGGCGGGCCTGTGGGCGCGCGGTAGTGGGGGAAGGTGAGGCCAGGCGCGCGCGACCGCACGTATGCCGCCCAGTGCGCCGGTGGCTCGTCCCGGCGAGCACGTGCCAACCACTGCGCCGG
>CAZLMZ010000065.1:0-4101 GCA_964560475.1 uncultured Anaerolineae bacterium | reverse complement strand
GGCAGCGTCCTGCCCGTCTCCGGCAGCGTCCTGCGCTGCCGCGAGCCGGCGCTCGACGGCTTCTGCCACGCGGTACCAAAAGCCGACCCAGCTCCGCACGGCACCCGCGACGATGGCCAGTACGAGCAGCCACAGCCTTCGCATGGCGGCCTAGACGCGCTCCATCGAGTCAAAGACCAGCGTCAAGCTCTCGATGGCAATCTCCCGGCTCAGCGCATCCAGTGGCGCGCCGCTCCACTCTGAGGGCCACGCGTCGATCAGGTTCCAGCGCAGTACCTCGTTCGCCCCTTCGCTGTCCAGCATGATCACCGACACGTTCCTCCGCTGCACCCGCCCCTCGATGGCGGTGAGCATCCACTCCCACAGCTCGTGGGAGGACGTGAGCCCGTACCGCAGCGTCACCGCAGCATAGTCGACCGGGCCCGGGATGTGGCGGACCACCTGGTTGTTGCCTGCCTCCCGGTACTTGATCGGCGTGACCTTGACCCCCAGTCCGCTGCACTCTGTAAAGTGCCCCTCGGTCAGGCCGGCCATCACCAGCTTGAAATTGTATCCACGATAGGGGTCGGCGTTGTTTGCCATCGTTAGCCTCCCTGGACCTCTGTATCCGTGCCGGCCGCGTACTGGCTGAGCTGGAAGATGATAAACTCGGCCGGCTTGACCGGCGCGACGCCGATCATCGTGACCACCCGGCCGGCGTCAATCACCTCTTGAGGGTTGGTCTCTGCGTCGCACTTGACAAAGAACGCCTCCTCCGGTGTACGGCCCATCAGTGCGCCGTCGCGCCACAGCAAGGTGAGAAAGGCCGAGACGTCGCGCCGGATCGACTTCCACAGCGTCTCGTCGTTGGGCTCGAACACGATCCACCGCGTGCTGTTGGCGATCGACTCCTTGATCACGTTGAACAGCCGCCGGACGTTCAGGTAGCGCCACTCGCTCCCGCTCGGCGCCAGCGTGCGCGCCCCCCACACGCGAGGACCTTCTGCTGCGAACCAGCGGATACAGTTGACGCCCGCCGGGTTCAAGAGCTCTTGTTCCGCACGCGTCACGTGATAGCTCAGGTCGAGCGCCCCTCGGACCGCTTCGTTGGCCGGCGCCTTGTGCACCCCCCGCGTGGCGTCCGTGCGAGCCCATATGCCGGCCATGTGGCCCGAGGGCGGCACCTGGATCAGCGTATTGGGCGCGCCCGGATCGCGCACCGAAAGCCACGGGAAGTACAGCGCCCCATAGCCCTTGTCCGACTGGCGGGGCCTCAGCCCGGGGCTGTCTTCCCCGCTTTCCGCGCTGCCACTGTCCCCAGCGGCCCCGACCTTGGTCAGTTGGCCAATGTCCGCAACCTGCTCCGGCGCGTCGAGGATGGCCACCCGATCCTCCATCGTCTCGCAGTGCTCGAGCAGCAGGTCGTACGAAGCCGGGTCGGTGTAGCCCGGCGCAGCGACGATGGCCACCTCGTCGATCTGCTCCAGCACGTCGAGCCCGGTCCGCTCTCGCGCGCCGCCGATCGGGTTGTTCGCGCCCACGTTGACCACGTAGCAGCGGCTGCCTCCGTTCTGGAAGAAACCATAGACCGCGTGCGAGAGGTTGGTGCTTGCCTTGTCTTCGGGGAAAAAGGCCCGGGTGAACTCGGTCCAGTTGTTGACCGCCACGGCCTGGTTGACGTGGGCCTTGGCGTCAGGTGCCACCCCGACAAATCCCGCCACGCTGGCGCCCACGGCCTCGATCGGCCGGGCGCCGCCTGAAACCTCTACGACATAGATATCTGGGGCCAGGTAGTTTGGCACGGGCTAACTCCTTTCAATCGAACGCGTTCACGTGGACCGTTACCGGTTGCTCGCCTGCGGCTGGTTGTTCCACCTCCAGCTCGAATTCCTTGCCTTTCGCTCGCACGCGTAGGTGCCGGCTGCCGGACTCTGCAGGGATGGCAGGAAAGGCAAAATGCCCGTCCTGGTCCGTCGTAGTCCAGATCTGGGGAGAGAGCAGCATCACGGAGGCGTTGGGAAGGGGTATGTCGCCAGGGCCGAGGAGGATGCCGTGCAGGCTGGTCACCGGCGCGACCTGGATCTCCAGGGGCTGCAGTACGCGCCGGACGGGCGCCTCGGCACGCTCTTGGCGCAGGGGGACAGAGAGCACGAAACACGGCAGCGGCGGCAAGTGAAGTGCCTCCCAATAGTCCGGGGATAGGGCATCCAGCTCCAGCTCCCATTCAGGCCGCCTCATCGCCGAGAACGCCAACTGGCCGAGGAGGCTGTGCGCTTCGTGGGGATCGTCGGCAAAGGCCGTGATCAGGTAGCGGAGGGCGAGCTGCAGCGGTGGGCGTTCCTGAGTGCGCAGGGGTGGTTTGTGGGCCAGGCCATAGAGGTAGCAACTCACCACGCGGTTGCCCAGGGCCCGATCCGGCGGCGCTAGCGTAAAGTCGACATCCCCCAGCTCATCCTTGACCCAGGTCTCGAGCAGTTCATCGACGTGCTCAATCACATGGATGCTCCTGTCACGGCGTGCCACGGACGAATCGGCACGGACAGGGTGTCGGCAGGAAAGCTCTGAAATCATTATAGCATGATCCCAAAGCATGTCAACCACCATCCCGCTCGAACCATAAGCATCAATTCTGGGTCACGAGCCTTTTTAGGTCGACCGCCAGCGTTCGTAGTGAGCGCTTGCCCGGCTGCCCCTTCCCTTTCCCCACCGCCCATGCTATACTTTATACGGACATAGACATGCGACGAGAGGTGGATATATGACAGAGGACCCGGCAAGTCGAGGTTCGTCCAATCAGAATCTGGCGGACCAGAACACGGCAGGCACACAGCCCATGGAACAGAGCGCCGCCAGCCTCGATCTCACCATCCAGGAAGGCATCGACGCCTTCCTCCGCGACCAGAACAGCCCCCACACCGCCCTGGCCTACGCCACGCCCCTCAAGCACTTTTGCACCTACCTCGCCGAGGAAGAAAGCATCCACGCCCTCACCGACCCGGTCAGCGCCCTGACCGTCGACCACGCCATCGAGTTCGTCCCCTGGCTGCGCCACGACTGCTTCTCCGACCCCGACCAGCCTGCCAAGGCCACCCTCCAGCTCTACCTCACCGCCCTCTATCGCTTCTACCGCGCCCTTCTCAAGCGCGGCGTCTCCTTTGACGCCGCCGAGATCGCCCGCCTCGAAGAAACCTACCGCGACGCGCGCAACATCCGCGGCGAGCGCCGCCCCAAGGACCCCAAGCTCGCCGCCGTCCAGGCCATCGTCCGCGCTGCCCGCGCCATGCCCCCCGTCCAGGGCGACGGCGAGCGCACCCATCAGCGCGAGCTGTCCCGCCTGCGTGACATCGCCATCGTCGAGACCCTGCGTTCCACCGGCTGTCGCGTCGGCGAGCTCGTCTCCATGCACCGCGGCGACCTCGACTGGCTGGCCCACAGCGCCCTCGTCAAGGGCAAGGGCACCAAGTATCGCAAGGTCTACTTTGACGACGCCGCCTGGGCTGCCCTCTCCACCTACCTGCGTGCCCGCGAGGATGGCGGCGAAGGCCGTGCCCTCGCCCACTACCCCGTCTTTTGCGGCCACGGCAACCGTTCCGGCAGCACCCCCTCCTCCCTCACCACCCGCCACGTCTCGCGCACCGTCCGCCAACTGGCCAAGGTCGCCGGCATCGCCGAGGTCGGCGTCACCCCCCACTACTTTCGCCACGTCTTTGCCACCCGCGCCCTCGAGCGCACCGAGAACCTCGCCCTCGTCCAGGACATGCTCGGCCACGCCTCCCCCGCCACCACCCGCGTCTATGCCAAGACCGACGAAGAACAGCGCCGCGAAGGCTACGCCCGCGTTTGGGATCGCGAAAGCGACTGATCCCTCCACGACCGCCCCGCGCCTCAAATTCGTACTTGTCTCGTGCACATGAAAGCAGTAGAATATACACGTCCGGCGAGGAGGTGTGCAATGCGTACGAACGTGGTGGTCGATGAAGAACTGGTCGCTGCCGCACTCAAGAGCACTGGTCTCAAAACAAAAAGGGCTGTCATTGAGGAAGCCCTTCGAACGCTGATCCGGCTGAAAGCCCAGGAGCAAGTCCGGTCCCTACGCGGCAAGCTTCAGTGGACAGGAGATCT
>CAZLMZ010000064.1:0-14357 GCA_964560475.1 uncultured Anaerolineae bacterium | reverse complement strand
CTAGTACCCTCGGTCGATCCGCCGTCCGCCTCAAAGGCGACCTCCAAAAAGTGCGCCAGCCCCTCCAGGACCAGTGCCAACGCCCGCGCCGTGCGCGCCACGTCGGGCTCGAGCAGCAAGAACATCGCCCCCACCCCGCTGTTGCAGACGCCGTTCCAGTTGTTGCCGCCCTTCCACCACGACAGTCGATCGTGCCGCTCCAGGTACGGCTTTAAGATGCGGCGCTCGATCTCGGCGCCGATGCGATCCACGATCTCGTCGGCGAGCACGTGGCGCAGGCCCACGCTGATCTCGGCCAGGGAAAAGCCGGTGCCGACGGAGCGCAGGGCCACCTCGCGGTTCTCGTGAGCCGGCAGTACCCAGTTGGTTTCCTCACAGATAGCCCAGATATAGTCCTGCAGAAGATCGAGGTAGCTGTCGTCACCCAGCAGCACCTGGAACGCCGCGGCGCAGAGCTTGGCCCGCTTCTCGTGGTGGGGCTCCTGGTAGGTCCGCCGCTCGCCAGTGCGCTTGAACTCGCGGTACAGCGTGTACGGGGTCAGCGGCATGTGCTCGATATCGGCCAGGTAGGGAGCCAACACATCGCGCACCAGCCTTGTCCCCGGCAGCTCTCGCGCCGCTGCCAGGTCGCGCGCGATCGCGATCAGCTCGGGGACCAACAGTTCGGGCGCCATCGGCTCGCCTAGCAGCTCAATCAGATCTTCCTGCGACATGGTTAGTCTCGCTCGATAGTCCATCTGCGTTCCTCCATCCTGTAGAAGCAGTTCGTCAACTGCCCCGACATCTTGCGATGCCGGACAGCATACCACGGCACGGGCGGGGTGTCAATGTGACAAGCAGACTTGACAATATGGCGGAAGCGAGTATAATGACTTGTAGAAGGATAGCCATAAGAATTTCTTCAGGTATGCCATAAGATCTGGATCGCGAAGGATGTTGACGCCACACGCAGAAGAATACCTAGAGGCCATCTACCGCCTCGGCGGGCAGACCGAGCCGGTGGCCCTGTCGGACCTGGCCAGCCGGCTGTCCCTCTCCGCCGCATCGGTGAACGAGATGGTGCGGCGGCTGGAGGAACAGGATCTGGTCGGCTATACGCCCTACCGCGGCGTGCTGCTGCGTGAGGAGGGCCTGGCGCAGGCCATGTCCGTGGTCCGCCGCCACCGCCTATGGGAGCGCTTTCTCACTGATCTGCTCGGCCTATCGTGGGACGTGGTGCACGAAGAAGCGTGCAGGCTGGAGCATGCCGCGTCGGAAGAGATCACCGAGCGCCTGGCGGTGCTGCTCGATCACCCGCAGCACTGCCCGCACGGTAGGCCCATGCCCGCACCAGGCCGCGAGCTCGCCCCCGCACCGCGTGCGGTGCCGCTGGTCGACCTTCAGGCGGGGCAGCGCGGGCGGGTCGTCTATGTCGAGCGGGAGGATCCGGAACTGCTGCGCTACCTGGGCCAGCTCCAGATCCGGCCCAGTGCCGAGATCGTGGTGCAGCAGATCGCCCCATTTGAGGGCCCACTGACCATCTGCGTGGACGATACCGCGCAGGTGATCGGGCACAAGGTGGCCGAGACCGTGTTCGTGCAGGCAGAGGATCTGTAGACGTGTGCGCCAAAGCGCGCGGCCCACGGCAGCTAGGCCACGCGGACCGCCTTGCAGTAGCGCGTATCCCCCATTCAGCAGGAGGACGTGGATGACAGGAATGTCCGTTCCCCTCACGCAGCTCGCGTCTCGCGAGGAGGGTGCTGTGATCGACCTGAGTGGAGGCCGCGGGTTCGTATCGCGGCTTGCAACCCTGGGTTTCACCCCCGGGGCCCCCCTGACCATGATCCAGAACTATGGCCACGGCCCGCTGATCGTGAGCGTACGTGACACGCGGATTGCCCTGGGACGTGGCGAAGCGGCGCACGTCCTGGTCCGTCGAAAGGCGGTCGATGGCTAGAGGGTCGTACCACAGCGTAGAGAGGCGGCACCACCGCCTGCACGGCCACGTGCTGGACGAGGTCATTCGCCCGGTAACGGTGGCACTGGCCGGGCAGCCCAACGTGGGCAAGTCGACGATCTTTAACATCCTGACCGGGATGGACCAGCACGTCGGCAACTGGCCGGGCAAGACGATCGAGCAAAAGACGGGCGATTACCGGCATAACGACGTTCTCTTTCACCTGGTCGACCTGCCGGGCACCTACAGCCTGACCGCCAACTCGGAGGAGGAGCGCATTGCGCGCGAGTACATTATCTGCGAGGAGCCGGATGTGGTAGTGGCAGTGGTCGATGCCGCGATCCTCGAGCGGAGCCTCTACCTGCTGGCCGAGCTGCTGGTGCTGCCCGCGCCGGTCGTCCTGGCCCTGAACATGATGGACGTTGCCGCACAGGAGGGGATCCAGGTCGAGCCGAACGTGCTGGAAGCCGCGCTGGGCATCCCCGTGGTGCCGATGAGCGCCGCCAAGGCGCAAGGCGTCGAGGCGCTGGCAGATGCGATCGACGCGCTGGCGCATGGGGAGTTCGACTACCGCCCTAACGTGCCGACCATCCGCCCCGATCACGAGGAGGTTCTGCGAGAGATCGAGTCGCTGATCGCAGAGCACGTCCCCCCTCCCTACCCCACCTCTTGGGTCGCCGTCAAGCTGCTCGAGGGGGACAGCGTGATGGTCGAGATGATGAAGGAGCGCCTGCCCAGCGATCGCTGGCAGGAGGTCGAGCACCTGCTGCACCAGCACGAGGACGCGATCCTCGACGTAGCCGGCGCGCGTTACGACTGGATCGGCCGCATGACGCGCGCCGCCCTGGTCCGCCCGCGCGCAGGCCAGGTCACGGTCACCGAGCGGCTGGACCGCGTCGCCACCCACCCGCTGTTGGGAATCGGCGTGCTCCTGTTGGTTCTGGGAATCGTGTTCTGGCTGACCTTTGCCGTTGGCGCGCCGCTGCAGGGGTGGCTCGACCTGTACCTAGTGCACGGCGCGAGCGGCTGGCTGGCCGGCGTGCTTCACGCTGCGCCTGCCTGGCTGCGCGGCCTGCTCGTCGACGGTATCCTGGCTGGGGCAGGGCTCATGATCACCTTCCTCCCCATCCTGCTGATCTTTTTCGCTGCGCTCGGCATCCTCGAGGACACCGGCTATATGGCGCGCGCGGCCTATGTGATGGATCGCTTCATGCACCTGATGGGCCTACACGGCAAGAGCTTCTTGCCGCTCTGCCTGGGCTTTGGCTGCAACGTCCCCGCCGTGATGGGCAGCCGGATCATCGAGTCGCGCCGCGCGCGCCTGCTGACCATATTGCTGGCGCCACTGGTGCCGTGTGCAGCGCGCATGGCGGTGCTGGCTACGCTGGCGCCCATGTTCTTTGGCTCCCGCGCTTTCCTGGTCACCTGGGCACTCGTTGGCCTGAACCTGGGGGTCCTGGTCCTAGTGGGGATCGCGCTGGACAAGACACTGCTCCGCGGCGAGCGCGTGGCGTTTGTCATGGAGCTGCCGCTGTACCACGTACCCAACGCGCGTACGATCGGCCTGTCGGTGTGGCACAACCTGCTCATGTTCCTCAAAAAGGCAGCCAAGGTGATCTTGCCCGTCTCGGTGCTCATCTGGGCATTGTCGACCTATCCTGGCCCCGGCATCGCGCACAGCATCCTGGGCTACCTGGGACGGGCGCTCGAGCCGCTCGGTGCGTGGATGGGCTTCGAGTGGCCCTTGATGGTGGCCATGATCACCAGTTTCGTGGCCAAGGAGAATGTCATTGCTACCCTGGGCGTCCTGTACGGCGCCTCGGAGCACGGGCAGGCACTGGGTGCAACGCTCACCGCTGTGCTCAGCCCAGCCGCAGGACTGGCGTTTCTAGCATCGCAGATGCTGTTCGTTCCATGTGTGGCCACGGTTGCCGCCATTCGCCAGGAAACACGCTCCTGGCGCTGGACCGCGTTCAGCGTGATTATGCTGCTCGGCCTGTCACTGCTGGCGGGAGTGCTGATCTACCAGGGAGCGCGGCTGCTGGGCGTGGGGGTGTAGATGCTACGGCAGATCCTGGCACGGATCTCGGAAGGGGGCACGTGGAGTGTCGCCGCCCTGGCAGACGAGCTGGATGCGACGCCAGAGTTGGTCGAAGCGGCACTGGACGAGCTGGCTCGGCGCGGCTACCTCAAGCCGGTGGCAGCGGCGTGCAGCGGTTCGTGTGCCTCGTGCCCGCTCGGTGGTGGATGTGTGCGCAGCCCGGGGGAACGCGTGTGGTCTATGACGGGATCGTCGCGGGGCTGATCTGTAGAGGCCGTGCAGCGACGACTTAGTTCCGGTCCTCGTCTGCTGCCAAGGGAAGTGCCAACTCGATCACCAGCCCGTCCCGATCCGTGCGGTTGTGGGCGCGGCAGCTCCCGCCGACGCCCCATACTAACGCAGCCACCGTGGGCAGGCCCAATCCTGTCCCTGCAGCCTCGCCGGTAAAGTACTTTTCTCCCTGGTAGTAGGGGCTCCAGATGTGGTCGAGATGCTTTGGCGAGACGGATACGCCGTCGTCGGCGATGCTGAGCACCGCCTCTTTCCCGCCATCGTCAGGAAGCACGGCAACATCTACCGCAGGTGCGTGCTCGGGATGGAACTTGGACGCGTTTTCCAAGATCTCGTACAAGGCCAGCTCGACGGCGCGCGGCGAGAGCAGCAGATGCGCGTGGGCCAGTGCTTTCGAACAAAAGACGCGCACGCGCTCGATGCCCAGACCCTCGCTGATCTGGAGCACCGTCTGCTCCAACTGAGAGAGCGAATATCTCTCGCTAGACTCGGCCAGGCCAGGCGCATCGAGATATGCCAGCACGTCTTCGAACGTCTGGCGGAGGCGGAGGGTGCCCTTGAGCGCCGCCGCAGCCAACTCCGCCATGTCTTCCTGAGACATCCTGCTTCCCAGGCTGGTCATCAGCTCCAAGCTGTTCAACATGCCCAGCAGCGGCGTCCGTACCTTGTGCCGGATCACCTCGTGGAAACCGCGCATGTCCCGCTGCATGGCAATCTCGTCCGTCACGTCTGAGAGACGGACCACCCGCTCCTGGCCGGGAAGGTCGAACATCTCTACGCGTAACCAGAGCGCAAGCGCCACCGAGGACTCGGGACGGACCAGATACAGCGGGGTCTCGTGTTCGCCGGGGGGCAGATCCGGCCACGTCTCCCACGCGCGCTGTGGCTCACAACGATAGTGAGTCCTCACCAGATCGAGGAACGCACCAGCCTGATCCTCCTCAGGCGCACTCCCCTCCATCGGCTCCCGTGGTGGCAGGTTGAGGTACAGACGGGCTTGTGTGTTGGCATAGCGTACCCAGCCACGGTCGTCAACTAGCAGGTACCCATCGCCCGCATGCTCGACGACCCACTGGAACCTCATGCGCTCCACCAGCAGGCGGCGGTAGCGGTTCAGGCGAACGGTTGTCTGGACGCGCGCCCGGAGCTCGACGCGATCGTACGGCTTTGTCACAAAATCGTCCGCCCCGGCCTCGATGCCCTGCAGCCGCGAGTCGCGGTCATCCAGCGCGGTCACCATGATCACCGGCACCTCGGCCAATAGCGGATCGGCACGCAGACGCCGGCAGACCTCGAAACCGTCCATATCGGGCATCATCACATCGAGCAGCACCAGGTCCGGCGTGAGGCTTTGCGCCTTTGCCAGTGCCTCCAGGCCATCACCAGCAAAGGCCAATTCGTATCCCTGGGTGACGAGAAGTGCCTCCAGCGTATCGCGCCCCACGGGCTCGTCATCCACGATCAGGATGGTGCCCTGGCTGTGCATCGATCCCCTCCCAGCATCCATCTCTGCTGGCCCTACGTGCTGCTGCGCTGAACGGATCGCGGGCGAGCAGCAGGCATGTACACATCGCTGCTAAGGTGGAATCCGGCGGCTTCCAGACGCGAGGTAAAGCGGGGGCGGATCCCGGTCGGCGCCAGCTCACCCCGGACTCGCCCATCCTCCATCCCTTTCTCTTTGAAGGCAAAGATGTCCGAGAGTACGATCACCTCTCCTTCCATGCCTTGCACCTCGGTCACGTTGATCACCTTGCGCGACCCATCTCGCAGCCGTGCCTGCTGGACGATCAGGTCTACTGCCGAGGCAATCTGGCTGCGTATAACCTTGATTGGGAGATCCATGCTCGCCATGAGGATCAGGGTCTCGAGGCGAGAGGTCGTATCGCGCGGATTGTTGGCGTGGACTGTGGTCAGGCTGCCGTCGTGCCCCGTGTTCATGGCCTGCAGCATATCGAGCGCCTCGCCGCCGCGCACCTCGCCGACCACGATTCGCTCGGGGCGCATGCGGAGTGCGTTTCGCACCAGGCCGCGAACCGTGACCTGGCCGCTCCCATCGAGGTCGGCTGGCTTGGTCTCCAACCGGACCACGTGTTCCTGGTGCAACTGCAGCTCGGCCGAGTCCTCGATCGTCACGATCCGCTCGTCTTCTGGAATGAACGAGGAGAGCACGTTCAGTAGCGTGGTCTTGCCTGAGCCAGTGCCCCCCGATACGACGATGTTCAAGCGCGAGCACACGCACGCCTCGAGAAACGCGGCCAACTGCGGTGTCAGCGAACCAAAGCTGATCAGGTCCTCCACCGTCAGCTTTTCCTCGCTGAACTTGCGGATCGTGATCGCCGGGCCGTCGATCGAGCAGGGCGGGATGATCGCGTTTACGCGAGAGCCATCCGGCAGGCGCGCGTCCACCATCGGCAACTTGCGGTCAATGCGACGCCCCAGCGGACGGATGATGCGGTCGATGATCCGCATGACGTGATCGTCGTCGTCGAATTGTACGCCGGTCCTGGCCAAACGCCCGTCTCGCTCGACGTAGACCAGATGCGGGCCGTTGACCATCACCTCGGTCACCGTCGCGTCAGCCAGGAGCGGCTCGATCGGCCCATAGCCCAGGATCTCGTCCAGCACCTGCCGGAACAGGTCCTGGCGCAACTGGGTAGGTAGGTCCAGCCCCGAGGCTTCATAGATCGTCGCCAGCCGCTCGCTGAGCATCGAGACCACTTCTGGCGAGCGCGAGAGATCAGTGCGGCCCTGCAGGCTGCCAGACAGGCGGCTCAGGAGCTGCTGCCTGAACCCACGCAGCGCCGTCTCGTCCACCTCCTCGCCGCCAGCCCCATCCTGCCCATCGTTCCGATCCAAGAGCGCGCCCTGGCTGGCCGAGGATGCCCCATCGCGCAGGGACGTTGGCGTCAACTGAGGGCGATAGTGCGCCTTTTCCTCCATCAGCCGCTGCAGCTCTGCAGTTGCTTGCTGCAGTTGCTCCGTCCGTTTCTCTAGCGTCTGGTTCAAGCGCCGGTTGCTCGCCTCTAGCGCGTCGTGCAGGAACTTGATGCGAAGCAGCGACTTGACCCGGGTCGTGAGTTCTTGCTTGTTCACCGGCTTGCTCAAAAAGTCGTCTGCTCCGACGCGAATCCCCTTGACCCGATCCTCCCTCTCGCTCAGGGCCGTGACCAGGACCACCGGCAGGAAGAGCGTATCCGGAGCGCTCTTGAGCCGGCGGCACACCTCAAAGCCGTCCAGGTCGGGCATCATCACGTCCAGCAAGACCAGGTCGGGCTTGTCAGTAGCGATGAGCGCCAGGGCCTCCTTCCCGTCTTGCGCGGAGAGAGTCTGGTACTGCTCTGACGCAAGCAGGCCCTGCACGACCTCTATGTTGACTGGCTCGTCGTCTACGACCAGAATCTTGATCTGCTCAGGTGGGGGAAAGGGCGATTTGGGCATCGGGTCCTCCTACAGGTCCGCAAAGTAGGCCGAACAGGCCATGTCGATCATCTCGGGCGTGGCGACCGGGTCGAGGTGCTTGTATACGGCGATATCTCGTAACTGATCGAGGATGTCCCGTGGATGTGAATTCCGGAAGCTGCGGTTACGCTTGGCGTACCACTCGCGCACCAGGTGCACGAACCCCTCGCGCGTATAGTCGACCTGGCGCACCTTGCACATGTTCCTGTATACAGCGTGAAAGTTCTCCACCGTCGGGTCATCTACCTTGATCTTGTGACGGATACGTCTCAGGAACGCATCGTCCACCAGGTCGGCAGGGTCAAGGTTGGTCGAAAAGACGACCAACTGCTCGAACGGAATCTCGATCTTTTTGCCTGTGTGCAGGCTCAGGAAATCGACGCGCGTCTCGAGCGGCACGATCCAGCGGTTCAGCAGATCCTGCGGGTCCATCTGCTGCCGTCCAAAGTCATCGATCAGGAACATGCCGCCGTTGGCCTTCATCTGGAAAGGCGCCTCGTAATACTTGGCCACGGGATCCCAGATCAGGTCGAGGCTCTCCAGCGACAGCTCACCGCCGACCATCACGATTGGGCGCTTGATCTGCACCCACCGCTCGTCGATCACACTCGCCGGGAAACCGGACGCCTGACCCGTCCGTCTGTCCGTCGCGGATGCATCCCGGCCCGACTCGCCTTCCTCCTCGACGCGCTGGTGGTTAAAGTCGTCGTACACCTTGATCGTATGGCGATCGACCGATACGGCGTACGGGATATAGATTGGATCCCTGGCCAGCAAGCGTGCCATGCGCGTGGCGATGGTAGTCTTGCCATTGCCGGGCGGGCCATAGAGAAAGACGGACATGCCCGAATTGAGCGCGGGACCCACCTTATCCAGAATGGCTGCATCGATCACCAGCCCATCAAAAGCGGTCCTGACCGCCTCCTCATCGAGACGGACCTCACCCACCGCCTGCGCGCGCATCATCGCATTATAGCGCGGCAGCGGCACTGGCGCCGGCCCAAGATACTGGCTGTGCTCCATGGCCTGGCGCGTCCGCTCGATTCCCTTGCGCGAAATCGTGTAGCGGTACGCCTGCTCGCCGAAACCCCGCGCACCGATGATGTTGACCAGCTCCTCGCGGTCGAGCAGCTCTAGCACGGGCTGGACGATTCCCACGAAGGGCAAGCACATGGCCTCGCAGATCTCGATCGCCCCGATCTCGCCGACACTGTAGATCGTCTTGAGCGCTAGCTCACTCAACATACCCAGGTTCAGCCCGCTCTCTTCAATGGAGAGTGGTGGCTTGAGGATCTGCTGCCGCTGTGCCTCGCTCACGAGCGGCGTCCTCCTACACGTCCGAGCGTGATCGCCGTACGCGCGCGCCGAGCCTCTCGGGCGGTCTCCAACTGTGCCTCGATGGCCTGGACGAGCTGCTTCAGGTTGAGGGGCTTGCTGAGGTACGCATTCGCGCCTGCCTTCAGGCACCGCTCCTCGTCCCCAGGCATGGCCAACGCACTCACGGCAATGATCGGTGTCTCTGCCACTGCACGCTCTCCATCTTCACGGATGCAGCGGATCGCTTCCAGCCCGTCCATGCCTGGCATCTGAATGTCCATCAGCACCACGTCAGGCCGCTGTCGACGCACGCCCTCGATCGCCTCCGTCCCATCGTGCGCCACCTCAAGGTGGTACCCTTTGCTCTTCAAATAGTCCCCAACGACGACGGTGTTCGTCTCATTGTCCTCGACGAGCAAGACGACCGAGTCACTGCCCGAGGGCACCGCGACGGTCGAAGCAGGAGCTTCTGGGGTCTCGACATCGAGACGCTCTGCCGGGCTCTGCCATGGCAAGGAAACGATGAACCGGCTGCCGACCCCCACCTCGCTGTGCACCGAAACATCACCGCCGTGCATCCTGGCCAGGCGCTGGACGAGGGCCAGGCCCAGGCCGGTGCCATTGTACTTGCGCGAAAGGCTGCTGTCGACCTGAACAAAGGGCTGAAAGAGGTGCTCCAGGTCCTCTGCCGAGATGCCGATCCCTGTGTCCCATACGGTAAAGTGGACCATCTCCCCTTCCTGGTCCTCCCGTACCTCCAGGCCAATCTGGCCGCACTCGGGCGTAAACTTGACCGCATTGCTCAGCAGGTTCACCAGGATCTGCTTGAGACGCCGGGCATCCGCCTCGATCTGGGTAACCGTGTCACTCAAGGTCACGGAGGTCTTGAGCTGCTTCTTCTGGGCAGCCTGCTTGACCAGGCCCATGCTGCTCTCACAGACGGAGGCGATCGGTACGGCGCCAACCTGCAGCTCGAGCTTGCCCGCCTCAATCTTGGCCACGTCCAGGATGTCGTTAATCAGATCGAGCAAGTGACGCCCGCTTTCGGCAATACTGCGCAGCGAGCGCGACTGCTTCTCATTGTGTGGCCCATAGACACCCTCCAGCAGCGCTTCCGATAGACCCAGGATGGCGTTCAATGGGGTACGCAGCTCGTGGCTCATCGCAGCAAGGAACTCGTCCTTGAGCCGCGCCGCCCGCGCCAGGTCTGCATTGGCGGCACGCAGCTCGGCCGTACGTTCCTCGACCCGCTCTGCCAGGTTCGCCCGCTCCTCCTGCAGGGACTGCAGCGCCTGCACCCGCTCCGTGATATCGAGCATCACGCCCTGGAAGCAGAGCGGCGCGCCCGTCTCATCGTATACGAGCACGGCCTCGTCGTGAAACCACAGCACCGTACCGTCACGTGCAACCAGGCGGTAATCGCACACGAACGGCGCACCGCTGTCCTGGCTCAGTGCCATGTCGCGCAAGACCCGGCGCCGATCCTCGGTATGGAGCTGCCTGAGCCACAGCGTCGCTCCCTCCGCCCACTCGGCTTGCGAAAAGCCCAGTACCGTTTCTACCTGCGAGTTCACATAGAACTCAGTGCTGGCCTCGGCAAACGAGTTGATATAGATAATCGCCGGTACACGGTCCACGAGAGCCCGGTACTTGGCCTCTGACGTGCGCAGCGCACGCAACGTGGCATCTCGCTGCGCTTCGGCCTGGCGCTGCTCTTCCTGCCGGTGTCGTTCCTGCAGAGCACGCTGTACGGCCTTGCCCAGGCGGTCCAGGCGGTGCCGATGCACATAGTCGGCTGCGCCTTGCTTGATATAGTCGACGATCAGCGACTCTTCGCTGCTGTCTCCGATCACGATCAGCGGTACAGACAAGCCCTGTTCGCGTAACAGATCGAGCGCACGCGCGCCACCCAGGGTCGCAGCGTGACTGGCCAGGATGATCTCGGGCTCCCTTTGCAGCGCTGCAAGATAGCGCGCCGAGGAAGCCACGCGATCCCAGTGCGGCTCGAACCCAGCAAAACGCAGCTCGCGCAACAGCAAGTCGGTTTCAGCTCTCTCGTCGGTGACGAACAAGACAGATAGACGAAGCGGCATTGCTCCTCCTAGTTCCGACTCGCGTAGGTCTCGACCACGTCTGCCAGTTCGTGCAGTCTCACCGGCTTGCTCAAGTACGCATCGGCCCCTGCTTCCAGGCATCGCTCGCGGTCACCCGCCATAGCCAGTGCCGTCAAAGCAATGACCGGGATATCCGCCGTCTGCGCGTCGGCCCTGAGGCGATGGATCGCCTCCAGCCCGTCCATATTGGGCATCTGAATGTCCATCAAGATCAGGTCGGGACGTTGCTGCCGCACCCGCGCGATGGCCTCGAGGCCATCGCGTGCCACGAGCACGCGACACCCCTTGGCCTCCAAATAGTCTCGCATCACGCTGATGTTGGTTTCGTCGTCTTCGGCCAGCAAGACCAGGCAGTGGGAGAATTGCAGCTCAGCCGCCGCTCGTGCATCGGTATCGCTGGGCGCCGCTGGCTGAACACGCTCTGTCTCCCCTATCCGACGAGGCAGCGAGACGGTAAAGCAGCTTCCAGCCCCTACTTTGCTCTGGACCGAGACGCGCCCTCCGTGCATCTTGGTCAGGCGATGCACCAATGCAAGACCCAGACCTGTCCCCTGGTAGCGCCGCGACAGGCTGCTGTCCACCTGAACAAAGGGCTGGAACAGCCGCGCAATGTCCTCCGCAGCAATACCAATGCCGGTGTCCCACACGGCAAAATGCATCATGTCGCGTGCCGGATCATCCTGTACCCGCAAGCCGATCTCGCCCCCCTCGGGCGTGAACTTGACCGCATTGCTCAACAGGTTCACGAGGATCTGCTTCAGGCGCCGGCCATCGGCCTCGATCTGGGGCGCACTATTGCTCAAGGAGAGCGACGTCTTGATGTGCTTTTTCTTGGCGGCCTGTTTGACCAGGCCCATGCTGCTTTCGCAGATCAACGGGATCGAGACGATGCCGAGATCGAGATCGAGCTTGTCTGCCTCGATCTTGGCCACGTCCAGGATGTCGTTGATCAGATCGAGCAGATGGTGCCCGCTCTCGGCGATACTGTGCAAGGAACGCGCTTGCTTTTCGTTGGGTGGTCCATAGACGCCTTCGAGCAGCGATTCCGACAGCCCCAGGATCGCGTTGAGCGGCGTGCGCAGCTCGTGACTCATGGCGGCGAGGAACTCGTCCTTCAGCCGCGCCGCGCGTGCCAACTCGGCGTTGGCGATGCGCAGCTCGGCCGTGCGCGCCTCCACGTTCTCTACCAGCGACGCACGCTCCGCTGCCAACGCGGCGCGCAGATCCGCCTGCCGTACGGCCACGGCGACCTCGGCGGCGAGCTCCTTGGCGATCTCGATCTCTTCCGGCGTGAAACGCCTCGCGACATCGCTGACCAGGACGAGCTGACCCACGGTCCTTTCCTGTGCCTTGATCGGCACCGTGGCATAGGTACGTACCCCGGCAGCACGCATCGCCGCGATCGTCGGCGCTGTCGAACTCTCTGAACCGTGCTCGGACCCGGTCTGTCCCTGGATGCGGACGGGCTCTGCGAGCCGGGATTGCTGCTCGAGGGCTCTGAACGCCGTCGCCAGGGCACCATCGGGCCGCTCGAACTGCGCCGCCAGGACACGTGCCCCCTGCCCATTGGGCCCAAATACGACGACCCAGGCCCCGGCGCACGGGACCATATTCTGGATGCGCTGCAGCGCAGCTTGCGCTACCTGCCCTGGGGGATGCCCGTCCAGAATCGCCTGGTCGATCGCGCGCAACCCCGCCAGACGCCGGGCACTCCGCCGCGCCTTGCCCTCGGCACGTACTCGCTCAGAGATATCGCGGGCAATACTCAGCACCGCTTGCTGTCCCTCGTACTCGATTATGCGCTTGTTGAGCTCGATGGGGATGACGGTGCCGTCGTGCGTCACGTGAGCACTCTCAAACACCGCCTGACCCCGTTCGCGCAAGAGACGGATCCGCTGCGCAAACTGGGCTACATAAGGTGGCGCGTCGATGTCTGACACACTCATGTGCAAGAGCTGCTCGCGGCCGTACCCGAGCCGCTCACAGGCCATGCGGTTGGCCTCGAGCAGGCGCCCTGACAGATCGTGGATCAAGATTGCATCTCCGGCGCTGTCGAACACGTCGCGAAACTTTTGTTCCGAGGCGCGAATGCGTTCGCTCGCTTCTTTGCGCTCGGTGATGTCCTCGACGATCCCCTCGTAATAGAGCGTGCTGCCTGCCGAGTCACGAACGGCGCGGGCACTCTCACGCACGTGGACGATGCTGCCGTCACGCTTGATCCATGTCGACTCCCATCCACTGACCGTTCCGTCTCGTTCTATGGCCTCTGTGAATGCAAGGCGACTGGTTCCTGGGCTATGGTCATCATGTCCCCTCGTGCTCTGTGCCAGCTCCTCGAACGATGCATAACCCAACATCTGAAGCAGAGCCGGGTTGGCCAACAGCATCCCGCCATCCGGCATCATGCGGTAGATGCCAACGAGCGCATTCTCAAACAAGGACCGGAAGCGCCCTTCTGACCGTCGCGACGCGTCACGCGCGCGCTTGACGCGCAGGATCGCCTTCACCCGGGCGACGAGCTCCCGGTTGCCGATCGGGCGGACGAGGTATCCATCGGCTCCCGATTCGAGGCCACTGGCCTGGTGATCGCTCGTTGTCTTGAGCGCCGAATAGAGGAGGACAAAAGTGTCCGAAAGCGCTGGGTCGTCCTTGATCTGGCGACACACATCCAGGCCATCGCTGTCGGGCAGCATCCGATCGAGGAGGACGAGATCTGGGTGATGCGCCCTCACCGAGTCCAGGCACGCGCCTCCTGTGCGTGCCTTCAGGATCTCGAACCCCTCTTGCTCCAGCACGTAGGAAGCCAGGAGCAGCGCCTCCGGCTCATCGTCGACCACGAGTATGCGAGCAGTTCCGCTCGTCTCCGCCACTTCTGCTACCATCTCCCTACCTGGCTCCATCCGCGGCTCCATCTTGGCCGGAATCCAGTATACCTTGCGCAAGGCGCGCGTCCGATGACCGGAGACACACCAGGCAAATGCCTACGATGTGCCGATCTGCAAACGCAGATCGCGCACCACACGCCTCTTGCTCAGAGCCACATCTCTCCACTTTCACTCTACCATAGATTGAGGGTGTCGACAAGTAAGCGGGCCGGTCCAGTGACTGGGCGCCAGGCAGCGGTCTCACCGGACAGAGAACGATCCGTCCCGTAGGCAAAACGCAGCCCAATCGACCGCGCTTTGCCGTTGACGCGGCA